>JAGNLV010000001.1:555549-855549 GCA_017999435.1 Candidatus Zixiibacteriota bacterium | reverse complement strand
ACGCCCCCATCTCCGGACTTATCGGCGATTCGATGATCTCGGTGATGCGGCCGCCGGTGGCCCCGGCCACCCAGCTATTGATGGTGTCGGCCGCCCACGGGGCGTTGAAATCAAGCTCCTCCACCCGGGCATCGAAATACTCGCGGCCCATGTCGGTGAAACTCGGCTGCACGCGCAGCCCCAGCCGACTCCAGAAGGAGTTGGCGACGGTGAAGGTAACGGCCGGATCGGCCCCGCTGAGGATCTCGGTCAGGCCGCGGTAGGCCTCGTTGGTTTCATCGGGCGAGGACCCGGCGAGTTCGAGGGTGGCGGCCATTTCATCGCGGGTGAGGCCCTCAGCGCCGTTGAGAGCCAGGCCGAGCGCGTACGACACCGACAGGGGGGAGACGAAGATGTTCTCCCCCGCCGCAGCGTTTTCGTTCACGAGGCGGAACAACTTGAATCCGAAACGGTTGACGGACTGCACGAGGTCGGTTTCGGGGCCCGTCAACTGCGCCGGCGTGCGAACCGGCGTCGGATCATCCGGGCTGGTCGGCTCCACCGGGTCGGAGCACTGCACCGCCAGGAGGACGGTGCCGATGAGCAGAAAAGCAAAGGACGTTTTTATCATGGCAATCTCCCGGGTTTTGTCGGCCGCCGGCGTTCGTCTCTATGCTATAGATGCAGATACGGGGCTGTTGGTGCAACGGAAAACTGGGCCTGCGGCGGCTGCGGGAAACCGGCGTCCCCGGCGGGAGTACAATCAGTAATTGCCAACGGACTAATTTGTCGTAAGTTAGGGACTATGAAGAGACTCCTCTGCACCCTGCTTTTCATCGGGTTGCCCTTGCCGGCGGCAGCCGCCCGGCTCCTGATTCCCATGGACGACTCGCAGACCGACCACCTCAAAGCCTACGGAGTCGTGTTTCAGGGGCTGGAAAAGGGGTCGAAAGGGGAATGGCTGCTCAACTACCGCGGGGGATCGTTCCTTCTGGACTACAACCAGGACAACGTCAACCGCTGTCTCCTCATGGGCGTGGCGGCCGAGCAGGTGAGCGAGGGACAGGTCGCCGACATTTACCGCCAGATCGAAGCGGGGAATATGGAGCGGGTCGAACTGGAGAAGGCGCCGTCGATCGCCGTCTACTCCCCGCCCTCGGCGCAGCCGTGGGATGATGCGGTGACGCTCGCGCTCACCTATGCCGAGATCAAGTACGCCATCGTGTGGGATGAAGAGGTGCTGGCGGGCGCGCTCGACGATTACGACTGGCTGCACTGCCACCACGAGGATTTCACCGGGCAGTACGGCAAGTTCTACGCGGCCTTCCGCAACGAGTTGTGGTACCAGGCGGACGTGAAGACCAACGAGGACATGGCCCGGCGGCTGGGCTACATGAAAGTGTCGGACATGAAGCTCGAGGTGGCGAAAGCGATCTACGATTACGTGCGGCGGGGCGGGTTCTTGTTCTCCATGTGCTCGGCGCCGGAGACGATCGACATCGCGCTGGCGGCCGAGGGCGTGGATATCTCGCCCAGCGAGTTCGACGGCGACCCGGTCGACCCGAACTGCCAGGCCCGGCTCGACTACAGCAAGACATTCGCGTTCGAGAATTTCACCGTGGAACTGAACCCCCTGGAGTACCGCCACTCCGACATCGACACCTATCCGGACCGCCAGATTCGATTCCTCAGTCCGGACGAGGACTACTTCTTCCTGTTCGATTTTGCGGCCAAGCTCGACCCGGTGCCGACAATGCTGGTGCAGGATCACACGGCGACGGTGGCCGGGTTCATGGGGCAGACGACCGGTTTCCGCAAGTCGCTGCTGAAGGATTTCGTGACCATTTTGGGTCAGCCGGACAATTACGATGAGGTCCGGTACATCCACGGCAATCTCGGGCGGGGGACATTCACGTTTTTGTCCGGGCACGATCCGGAGGATTACCGGCACATGGTGCACGATCCGGCGACCGATCTCGCGCTCTACAAGAACTCGCCGGGGTACCGGCTGATTCTCAACAACGTGCTGTTCCCCGCGGCCAAGCGGAAGGAACGGAAGACCTGAGGGTATGGCGGCGGGAGGCGACACGCGCACTCTTCTCGGGATTGATTACGGCGCCCGCCGGATCGGGGTCGCCAAGAGCGATCCGACCGGGCTGATCGCCACGGCGTTGACGACGCTGGTGGTGAAATCGGCGGCCGACGCGCTGGCCCAGGTGGCCGCGCTGATCCGCGAACACCAGCCCGCGGGCATCGTCATCGGATCCCCGGTCGGGCTGTCGGGCGAGTCGAACCGGAAGTGCCTCGAGATCGAGGCCTTCGCGAACGCGCTCCGCACGGTTTTCGACGGGCCGATCCACCTGTGGGACGAGGGCTACTCCTCGGTCGAGGCGGCGGACATCATCCATGCCCACGGCAAGCGGGTCGGCAAGGACAAGAAGCGGATCGATCGGCTGGCGGCGGTGATCATTCTGCAGCGGTTTCTCGATGAGCAGCCGGAACGGTAGGGGGGTGTGACAGAGGGAGCAGCTCCGGCGGGTGGCGGCGGTCGCCCGGCCGGTCCTCGCGGCAGAAATTATGGGTAGAAGAATCGTCACGGCGGCGGCCGTGCTTTTGGCGGCGGCCATCATCGGGCTGGCGGTCGGACAGCACTATCGCACGGTGGACCTGGGAGACCGGGTGGCGACCGTGATCATCGCCCCGGGCGACTCGTTCGCCCAGGTGGCCGCCCGGTTGGACGCCCAGGGAGTGGTGCCGTCGCCGCGCCTCCTGCGGCTCGCGGCGAGACTCACCGGTGTGGACCGCAGGCTGATCCCCGGCCGGTATGATTTCACGGGGAAACAGTCGGCGGCCGGCGTGCTCGACCGCCTGGCCCGGGGGGATTTGCTCCGCATCCGGGTAACGATTCCCGAAGGCACGACGCTCTGGCGGACGGCCGGTCTGCTCGCCCGCAGCCTGGAACTTGATTCGGCGGCGATCGTGGGCCTGGGCAGCGACAGCGCGTTTCTCGCCGAACTCGGCAAACCCTGCCTGGAGGGATACCTCTTCCCCGAGACGTACTTCTTCCCCTGGGGAATCGACGAGCGGGAGGCGGTGCGGACGGCCGTGGCGCAGTTCGACCGGCAGACCGAGGGACTCTGGGCGGGGGAGAGGACGCTGGGGCTCTCGCCGCACGAGATTGTCATTCTGGCCTCGATCATCGAATCGGAAACGCCGCTGGCCGGCGAGCGCGGGCTGGTGGCCTCGGTCTATGCTAACCGGCTGCGGCAGAAGATGCGGCTGGATGCCGACCCGACAGTGATCTACGGTCTGGGGGGACTCGATCGGCCGCTCTCCCGGCGCGACCTGCGCAAGGACACGCCCTACAACACCTACCTTCACGCGGGGCTTCCGCCGACGCCGATCAACTCGCCGGGACTGGCCTCGATCAAGGCTGCGCTCGCTCCCGACACGAGCGACTACCTGTTCTTCGTGGCCGACAACGCGGGGGGGCACTTCTTCTCGAAAACCAATGCGGAGCATGAGCGGGCGCGCCGGCGGATACGGCAGGAGCGCGGCCGGTAGGCGCTCGGCCGGAGGCGGTTCAGGCGAGGCGCTGCTTTCGTATCGCGGCCGCGAAGGCCCGGGCCACATCCTCGACCGCCCCTTCCTCGAACATCGCAAAGGCGGTCGGTTCGTCCGAGCTGTAGGCCACCAGGCCGACCACCTCGCCGTCGCTGGTGAGCGGCTGGACGACAAAGGAGCGGGACTCATCGCCAAGCAGGAGCTTGCGCTCGAAGAAGTTGCCGCTGAAGGAGGCGCAGAAGTTCTCCGTGTAGACGCGGCCGTGTTCGGCGACCTTTTCAAACAGCGAGGACTGCGGGGGAAGGTTGACCGCCAGACCGTCGCGGAGCGATCCATTCACCCAGGTGGAGACGGCGGCGAAGGGGCCGGCGGCGCCGCGGCGCATGATCAGCACGCCCCGGTTGATGGCGTAGCGACGGGCGAGCTCGCGCGTCAGGTGGGCGAACATCTGGGGCGCCCCCGCCCCCTGTTCGTGCAGGACGGCGAAATCGACCGGAATCGGCCGGGTCGGGGCGGGCGTCCGCAGGTATGACCGCTTGCGCGGCAGCGGCTTATCCGTCATCGCGCACAGCCTCGCCGGCGACGCCCGGTTTCAAGTTGTACTTCTTCACTTTCCGCCACAGCGTGGTGCGGCCGATACCGAGTTCCTGGGCGGTCTGGGTGTAATTCCAGTTGTTGTCGATGAGCACTTTCTCGATTAGGTCGCGCTGGTTGTCGGCCAGGCGCAGGCTGTTGGTCCGAGGGGCGGGCGGCCGCTCCTCGGCAGCGCCCGGACGGTGCTCGGCAAACACGACGGCGTCGGAATCGATCGTCTCACCACCGGCGAGGGCGGCGGCGCGGCGGAGGCAGCTCTCCAGCTCGCGCGCGTTGCCCGGCCAGGGCCAGTGGAGCAGGCGGTCGAGGGCGGCCCGGCTGATGTCCAGGCGCGTTCGCCCGGTTTCCGCGGCGATGCGCCGGAGCATAGCGGCCACCAGCGGCTCAAGATCCTCAATGCGCTCGCGCAGCGGCGGGACAGCCACCGTGATAGTGTCCAGTTTCGCCAGCAGGTCGCGGCGCACACCGGCGGCCGCCAGTTCTCCGGCCGAAAGAGCGGAGGTGGAGAGCCACCGCACATTCAGGCGGGCGGGACGGCCGGGGAGGACGCCGGTTTTGAGGACCTCGGCGAGCCGTTCCTGAACCGCCGCCGGCATCCGGTCGAGGCGCCTCAGGAGCACTGTCCCGCCGTCCGCCTGAACCAGCAGCCCGGGGCGGTCGGATCCCTCGGAGCCGAACAACTCCGGGACCAGCACCGGTTCCGGGGCGGTGCAGTCGACGACGACATAGGGCCGCTGGCGGCGCCCCGAGTGGTGGTGCAAGATGCTCGCGCAGAGCTCCTTGCCGGAACCCTCCGGACCGGTGATGAGAACGGCGATGTCGGTCGGGGCGAGGCGGGCGAGCGCCTCGCGAAGCTGCTGGGCGGCCCGCGACACGCCCACGAGGTTGTCGAAACTGTAGTGCATCGCGACGTGCTGGCGAACGGCCGCGAGGCGGACTTTGAGTTCCCGGTGTTCGATGGCTTTCCGGGCGCGCGCCAGGAGCGCCTCCGTCGACGGCGGTTCGGCGACGCAGTCGAAGGCCCCCGCCTCGAGGGCGGCCGCGATCCGGCCGGGGGGCGCGGCGGGAAGCACCAGGAGGATCTCCACCGCCGGATCGAGGCGGCGGACCCGGCGGATCAGCTCCTGCGGATCGGGCAGGGCGGCGTCGTGACGGACCAGCACCAGGTGGATCTGCCCGGTGGCGAGCACGGCCAGCGCGGAATCCAGCGTGTTGACCTCGGTTATTTCCAGCGTGTTGTCGGCCAGGGGCAGGGACAGCGACCGGCGCTCGGTCTGACCGGGATCGAGCACCAGAATGCGGGCGGCGGCGGGACGAACGGTGATCATGCGGGTATCTCCTGGGTGCGGAAGGTTACAGCGGTAGTGAGGGAGCGGGAGGGGGCGTCGACACGGCGCTCGACGGCGGCGCCGAGGCGCCGGACCAGGCGGTCGGCGTCGGCCGGCCAGGCCCGTTCCAGGTCGGCGATGCGGGCGGCATCGGAAACGATCGTGGTGAAGACCACCCGGGCCTCCGGCGCGCCGTCTGCGCAGTCCACCCGCACGGCGGTGGCGGCGGCGCGGTCGGCCGCGGCGTGCGCCTCGAGGACGGTCTCAAATAGGACCAGAAGGGCCTCGGGCGGAGCCGAGACCCAAAACTGCTCGCCCCCGCCGTCGAGCACCAGCGAGATCCGCTCCCGGTCGAGGCCGGCGAAGCGGTCGATGGCGTGGTCGATCTGGTGCGCGAGGTTGACGCGGGCCGGCTCCATCTGGCCGTAGCGGGCGACCAGCGAGGTGCGGGCCAGCCGGCGCGAGAGCGACCGGCCGGTGCGGGCGATCTCGGACGCCAGCGCCTGGATTTCCCCGGCCGCGAGCAGACCGCTGTTGCCGGCGATGTACTCGGCGGCCGTGGTGAGTCCGGCGGCGTCGCGCCGGAGCGAGTCCACGCAGGCGAGCGACAGTCTGGTCTCGGCGGCGGCCTCGCGGGCCGGCTCGAAAGTGAGGCAGGCCACGTGGAGACAGCCGCAGGCGTGATTTTCGAGTTTCATCTTGAATCGGGCGACCAGCCGGCGGACGAGCGGCTCGACCGTCCCGTACTCGCGCGCGACGAGCGCGGACGGTTCGCAGGCGGCCGCGGTGCAGATGTCCGGGTCGGCGTGGAAGACCCGCCCCGAGGCGCGATTGACGAGGATGCGGGCCGCCCCCGGCGGGGTCGGACCGAGCGCGGCGAGCATCCCGCGCACGGAATCGCGCGCGCTGCGAAAGGCGCTGATGACCCGCTCGAAGCAGCGTTCGAGCACCACCTTGTCGGTCAGGCTGTCGGGGCAGAGCATGCCCAGGACCAGCGGCGCTCCGTTGCGGTCCTCGATCACACCCGTGAATACCCGGCTGATGCCCGGCCCCGACGCGGCGCCCGCCGCGCAGCGATGCGAGAAGACGGCGTCGCGGCCCTGGCGAACGGCGGCGTCAATCAGGTCCGGCGGGAACAGGGGAACTTCCTCCGGATGCAGGTAGCGGTCGCCGCGCACGAGGAAGGTGAGGGCGTTGTCGGGAGCGAGGCTGTCGAGGTACTCCTGTTCGCTCCGGCTCAGCCAGCCGCGGATCTCAACGCCGAGCAGGAGCGACGCCGCGCGGACGACGGCGGACTCCTCGGAGACCGCCGTCGGGAACCGCTTCGATTCGAAACGGTCGAGGCGCTCGAGACGGGACTGTTTCGAAGTGGTCGCTGTCGTGGTCATCTTTGGGACATCCTTGTTTCAACTTGAATCATCTGCTAGAGGTATCGGCCCCGGGGAGGAGGAACTTTAGGGCAGGGTGGAGCCCGGGGGACGGGCGCGGGCGGCAAAAACCTTGACAGGCCGCGGGCGCCGCCGTATCATCGCTCATGCCGCTCGACAGCATCCAGATCGGCCGCGGAGCACGGCCCCCCCGACCGAAAACTCCCACTCCCCTGACCATAGAATCCCCGTTTCAGCGGCTCGGAGCGCGGTGGTCGCGCCATGCCTTGGGGGCAGGTCGTCATGCCGCTAATCCCTTGTTGCAGAATATGATAAACGTCGGTAGCCCGGGTCTCACGATGGACGTCGGCCAGGGAGATTGGCGGCCGGAGGAACCGGGTGATCCGGCCGGGGAGGATCAAATGGCGGGGGTAGTCGCGATCATTCCTGCGCGCCTGGGGTCGACCCGGTTTCCTCGGAAGGTACTCCACCTTTACCGCGGGCGGCCGCTGTTGTACTATGTGTGGCGCGAGGTCAGCCGGGCCCGGCGGATCGACCGGGTGGCGGTGGCGACCGACTCCCGGGAGATCGTAGCGGCGGTCAGGGAATTCGGAGGCGAAGCGGTGCGTACGTCGGCCCGGCACCGGACCGGATCAGACCGGGCGGCGGAAGCGGCCGAGAAGATCGGCGGGCGGATCATTGTGAATGTGCAGGCGGACAACTTCGGCCTCACCGGCGCGGCGCTCGACCGCGTGGTCGCGCGGATGGAGCAGGATCGGACGATCGAGTTCGCGACACTGGCATTTCCGATCGGCGGGGCGGAGGATCTTGCGGACCGGAATCTTGTTAAAGTAGTGGCGTCGGACCGGGAGGGGAGGGCGCTGTGGTTTTCGCGGTGGCCGATTCCGCTGGTGCGCGACGCCGGGGCGCGCTACCGCCACCTCGGGCATATCGGAGTGTACTTCTTCCGGCGGGCCGCCCTCCGGCGCTATGCGGAGTGGCCCCGGACGGCGGCCGAACGGGCCGAGTCGCTCGAGCAGTTGCGGATTCTGGAGCACGGCGGCCGGATGCTGGTGTTTGAGACGCGCGCGCGGACGGTGTCGGTGGACGCTCCGCCGGATGTGGCAAAGTTGGATACGCTATACAGGTAGAGGATGCGATGGCGGACAAGACCAAATACATTTTCGTGACCGGCGGCGTGGTCTCGGCCCTGGGCAAGGGGATCTCGTCGGCCTCGATCGGGCTGTTGCTGCAGCGGCGGGGTCTGACGGTGTACAACATGAAGCTGGACCCGTACCTCAATGTGGACCCGGGGACGATGAACCCGTACCAGCACGGGGAGGTGTTCGTGCTCGACGACGGTTCGGAGACGGATCTCGACCTGGGGCACTACGAGCGGTTTCTCGACCGCTCGCTCACCCGCGACCACAACGTCACCACCGGGCAGATCTACCACACGATCATCACGCGCGAGCGGCGGGGGGATTACCTCGGGGCGACCGTGCAGGTCATCCCGCACGTGACGGAGGAAATCAAGAACCGCATCCGGCGCCTGGAACGGCTTCCGGAGAAGCCGGACGTGGTGATCTGTGAGATCGGCGGGACGGTGGGGGACATCGAGTCGCTCCCCTTCATGGAGGCGATCCGCCAGATGGGGCTGGAGCAGGGGTACGACAACGTCATGTACGTGCACGTCACGCTCGTGCCGTACATCGCGACGGCCGGCGAGTTCAAGACCAAGCCGACGCAGCATTCGGTGAAAGAGCTGCGGGCCATCGGGATTCAGCCCAACATGCTCCTGTGCCGGTCGGCCAAGCCGCTCGACGAAGGGCTGCGCCAGAAGATCAGCCTCTTCTGCTCCGTGCCGACCAAATCGGTCATCGCCGCCGAGGACGTCTCGACGATTTACGAGATGCCGCTGCGGTTCCGGGCGCAGGGAATGGACGATATCATCTGCCGCCATTTCGGGCTGGAGACGCCGGAGCCGGACCTGGGCGACTGGGAGCAGATGGTGGAGCGGATCAGCTACCCGACCCATCGGCTCAAAATCGCGATCTGCGGGAAATACGTGATGCTCAAGGACGCCTACAAATCGATCATCGAGGCGTTCGTCCACGCGGGTGTCCACAACGGGGCCGAGGTCAAGCTCATCTGGGTGAGTTCCGAAGAGATCAAACACAACGGCGCCGGCAAGTTCCTCCACGACGTCGACGGCCTGCTGATCCCCGGCGGGTTCGGGGAGCGCGGGGTCGAGGGGAAGATCGAGGCTATCCGCTACGTGCGCGAGAACAGAATCCCGTTTTTGGGCATCTGCCTCGGCATGCAGTGCGCCGTGATCGAGTTCGCCCGGAACGTCTGCGGCCTCGAGGACGCCCACAGCTACGAATTCTACCGCGACCTGAAACACCCGGTGATTCACCTCATGGCCGACCAGGAAGGGGTGACCGAGCTGGGCGGGACGATGCGGCTGGGGGCGTACCCGTGCCGACTGGCCGCGGGCTCGCTCGCCCGCCAGGCCTACGGCGCAGACGAAATCTCCGAACGCCACCGTCACCGCTACGAACTGAACAACGCCTACCGGGAGATGCTGGGGTCGCACGGCCTGCGGCTGAGCGGGATGTCGCCCGACGGGCGGCTGGTGGAGATCATCGAGCATCCCGAGCATCCCTGGTTTGTCGCCTCGCAGTTCCACCCGGAGCTGAAATCGCGGCCGACCCGGCCGCACCCGCTGTTCCGCGACTTTGTCAAGGCCGCGGTGGACTACAAGGTGCGGCGCAACGGCGCCTCCGGATCGAACAACGAGGAAGAGCACGACCTGTCCGAGGCGGCGCGCTGACGACGCGCGGGTGGGAGGAGGACCGAGGATGTCGAGAGCGGGGAAGGCGCGTTTCCGGCCATTGATCCTGCTGCTGGCGGCGGCGGCCCTGGCGGGGGGGTGCAAAGAGGACCGGCAGGCGCTCGCGCCTCCGGAAGTGTACACGGGGATGATGGTGATGGAGCCGGATTTCGCCTCGGGTCCCATGGAGATCTACCCGGACTCCACCATGGTGACGTTCACGGTCGAGGGCACACTCTACGAGCTGCTGCTGGAGGACGAGACGGATTTTCACCTCTGCCACACGCGGGGGACGGTGCGGTCGTTCGGGACGAACGCGCTCACGCTGGCTCCCACGGGGACTTTCGGCGCGGGCAACTGCGATTCGATCCGCGTCCCGCGAGGGGAACTCCCGACCGTGTTCCGGGGGGACAGCCTCTTCATCGGGCCGAAAGACATCGCCTACGAGATTCACATCAACAACACCACCGTCACCGACATCATGCGCTACACGTTCCGGCTGAGGCGGGTGCAGTAGGGGCGGCGCGGGGTTCGGCCCGGCGGTCACATCAGGACGCCGCGTTTGTAGGCGTCGAGGAAGACCCCCAGCATGAGCGCCAGGGCGGCGGCGGCGTAGAGGACCGCCAGCGGGCGGCGGCGCGAGCGCAGCGACAACCCGACCATCGCAAACAGCGGAAACGCGACCACGACGTGGCGATAGTAGCAGGCAGTCGTCCCCGCGGCCGGAGTGAACAGCAGCACGCCCCACAGGAAAACCTGCCAGGCGGCCGGGATCCGGCGCGTGGAGAAGAGCGCGAGCGCGGCGGCGACGAAAATCAGCATGACACGGACCGGGTGGGCGCCGGGCAGGTGCACGACCGCATCGAGGATCGGGAGCAGCGGTACGGTCGCCCCGTGGGCGTAGTACGGCTTGGACTGAAAGTGCACATAGAGGAAGAAGTCGCCGAAAGCCAGCCGGTAGTAGAGCGCGTAGAGGATCAGGGCGAGCACGACCGCGGCGGAGGCGGTTCGCAGGCCGGCCCGGTCGCGGGGCGTAAGCCCTCGCCAGCGTGAGACGAGAACCCACAGCAGGGGGAGGATGATCGCGACCCCGGTGGGGTAGGTGATCGCCAGCAGTCCGGCCGGCGCCGCCGCCGCGAAGTAGCGCTCCTTCTCCACAAGGAGGAAGACGGCGGCGGCCAGCAGCAGGTACAGGGCATAGGGGAAGGCGGTGAGGTAGTAGAACGAGGTGGGGAAGAGCGCGAGGGCGGCCAGCGACCCGGCGGCGACGGTGTGGTCGAAACGCCGGGCGAACAGGCGGTACAGCAGGAGCATCGCCGCCCAGAGGCAGAGCCACCCGGTGATCAGCATCGACCAGGCCATGCCGAGGCCGAGCGGGCCGAGCGCAACACTCACCACCCGCGCCGCCAGCGGAAACAGCGGGAACCACCCGACATTGCCGCACACGAGCGAGGGATCCTCCGGGCAGGGAAATTTCTCGTACCCGGTCTCCGCTATCGACAGATAGTGCCGGCCGTCCCACTGGATCAGCGTGCGCGCCAGCGGCGCGTACTTGCGCTCCCCCGTCCCGAGAAGCGCGAGGACGACCGCGAGGAAGAGGAAAGTCACGGCGGTCGGGACGAGGAAACTTTTACTGCGCAGGCGGGCGAAATTCATTAAGTTGTTCCGTTCGCGCGACCCGGCGGGGCCGGCGCGGATCTCCGGCCGCGGATCGCGGCTCTTCGGACTCTCCCGGCGCGACCGACGCCGGCGGCGCCGGCCGATACCGGACAGGATGGAAAGTAGCATCCCGGATGGACCTGCGAAAGCCCAAAGTTGCGACTGTTGGTCTCTCGGCCGTCCTGGCGTTGTACTACGCGCTGCCATTCCTTTTGAAGCTGACGTGGTGGGGGGTGCGGGACTGGGACTTGTTCACCACCATTGCCGCTGTTCCGGTGGGGACCGTCCTTCACTACGGCCAGTTCCCCTTCTGGAATCCCTATCTCGGCGGGGGGAATATCCTCTTTCATCATCCCGAGGTCGCGGTTCTGTCGCCCTTTGTGCTGCTGTATTTTCTGTGCGGGCCGGTGGTCGGGCTGAAACTCCAGGTGCTGATCGCGTACTTCCTCGGATTTTGGGGGAGCCTGCGGCTCTTTCGCACGCTGGGGATGCCCCGGGGCAGCACTGTCGTGGCCGCCGTCGCGTATTTCGGGTCGGTGCATTTCGCGCTCCATTTTGCCGAGGGGCACATGCCGTTCACGCACTACGCTTTTCTGCCGTGGTTTGTGCACTTTGTCCTCAAGGGAGCGGAAGATCGCCGCAACCTCTTGGGGGCGGTCGTCGCATTGGCGCTCATGATCCTCGGCAACGGCGCGGCCGTGCCGCTTCTGTACACGCTGCTGGCGACCGCTCTGCTGCTGGCGTTGCGGGCGGCGCAGCGGCGCTCGCCGGCCGAGGCCCGGGTGTTTCTCCTGGCGGTCGGCCTCGCGCTGGCCCTCGCGGCGGTGAAGGTTCTCCCGATGATCGCGTACCTTGCCCAGAACCGCTGGACGGGCGACCCGGCGGAGGCGATCCCGTGGTCGGCGCTGCCGGCGATGTTTTTTGGTTTGAAGCACTCGCTGTTCGTGCAGAATTTCGCCGGCCAGAAATGGGCCTGGCATGAATACGGCGTCTACGTGTCGCCGCTGCTTGTGGCCGCGGGAGCGTACGCCGCCGTGGCGCGGTTCCGGCGGCATTGGCCCTGGGTGGTGTT
This sequence comes from Candidatus Zixiibacteriota bacterium, assembly GCA_017999435.1. Taxonomy (NCBI): domain Bacteria; kingdom Pseudomonadati; phylum Candidatus Zixiibacteriota; species Candidatus Zixiibacteriota bacterium. The sequence continues at coordinate 843,150 of JAGNLV010000001.1, read as the reverse complement.
CATTGCCTTTTTCCTGCTCCTCGGACTGGGTAACTTCGCTCCGTGGTCGCCCTGGGCGCTGCTCACCGGTTTGCCCGGGTTCGAGTCGCTGCGCGCCACCGGCCGCGCCATGCACTTCGTCATCCTCGGAGCGGCTGTGCTCGGCGGACTGGGCCTGGGCTGTTGGGAGGACCGGGCCCGGGCGGCGGCCCGGGGAGGGTGGCTGCGGGGAGCCGTGGTCGCGGCCGGGCTGCTCATCGCGGCCACCAACCTGGCGCTGGCCTGGCCGATCATGTCCGAGGGGTTTCGGAAGCCGCCGAAACACGTGGATCGATCTCCGGAGTTCCGCCAGGTGGTCGACGCCGAGCCGCACGCGTTCGAAAACTACCTCGCCAACCGGGGCTCGCTCGTGTCGCCGTGGCTCTCGGCCTACCATCCCAGCCGGGGGCTGGTCGGCCCCGGCATAGTGTATTCGGAGCTATTCTCGGGCGGGGAGGCGAAAGTCTACGTTCGGGACTACACCCCGAATCGAATCACTTACACTCTCAACGGCGGCGGCCACGGCGGGGAACTGGTGATCGGGATGGGCTACGATCCGGGCTGGCGCGCGACCGACGGCCGGACAATCACGGAGAATCAGGGACTGATCGCATTCCCGGTCACGCCGGGACGGCAGACGGTTGTCCTGGTCTACCGAACGCCCTACTTCTCTCACGGGGCGGTCATTTCGCTTTTGACGCTGGGCGGGATGGTTCTGTGGCGCCGGCGCCTCTTCGGCCGCCCGGGGCGCGGGGCGAATCTGTAGATTCGGATAGCCGTTGACTTCGCCTTGGGCGTGGGTTATCCTTGGCGGATGCAGCGACGGGGTTAACCCTGCGCTCACACCTTGTGCGGAGTGTTCGGAATCATGCGTCTTGTGTCCACCATACTGGCGGTGCTGATGGTGACGGCGGCGGCTGCGATCGCCCAGCCCGACCGGGCCGATTCCGTCGGTGCCGGCGGCTACCGCTTTTTCGACATGCCCATCGACCCGGAGCGCTATCTGCTGCGGCCGGATGAACGGCTGCAGGTGACTTTTCTCGGGACGGCGCTGGCTCCGCTGACAGTGCGGGTCAATCCGGAGGGGAGAATCGTGCATCCCACGCTCGGGTCGTTCGATCTGAGGGGCGCGACGCTCGCGGAGGCCCGGGTGGCGCTCGTGAAAGCGCTCTCGTCCCTGTACCAGGCCGACTCGATCGACATCTCAGTTCTCGCGCCCCGCCGCGTGGCTATCCAGGTCAGCGGCGCCGTGCAGTCGCCGGGGCTCTACACGGTCTATACGTCGCAGCGCGTCTCGGAGGTGATCGACTCGGCCGGCGGCCTTAGTCCGAGCGGCTCGCGGCGGCTGATCCGGCTCCTGGGCGGTCCCCGGGAGATCCGCGTCGACCTGGACCGCGCGCTCCTGGGCGACGAGCGGTGGAATCCGCCGCTCTACGCCGGGTACACGGTGATCGTGCCGGCGAAATCCGCCCGCGTCGTCAACGTCGTCGGAGCGGTGGACCGTCCCCGCGATATCGAGATCGTCGACGGAGAGTCGGTCGCCGAGATTCTCCCCCTCGTCGGGCCCTTCCGCTCTTCGGCCGACACCTTGGCGGTGCAGATCATCCGCGGTTCGGAACGCCTGCCGGCGGCCGGTGTGCCGCTCCAGGCGGAGGACATTGTTTTTGTCCCGACGCTCTCCCGGCTGGCCGAGGGCGCGCCGGTGACCGTGTACGGAGCGGTCGCGAGGCCGGGCCGGTTCCTCCTGTCCGCCTCGGGGGCGCTGAGCGAGATCCTGGACGCGGCGGGAGGGTTTGCGCCTGACGCGGCGCGCTCGGAGCTCACGGTTTTTCGGCAAGTCCCGCTCGAGGCCGCGCTGCGTGCGGGTGAGCGGTATTCGATCGCCAACCTCATTGCCCTCGACGGCGCGGTCCAGCCGTTCACGCTGCAGCCGGGCGACTCGATCTTCGTCCCGATGATGGTCGGCTATGTGAAAGTGAGCGGCGAGGTGCGCAACCCGGGCATGTTCCCGTTCCGCGTCGGCGGGACGGCGCGTGACTACGTGAGGGCCGCCGGCGGGTTTCTCCCGCGCGCCGACCGCGAAATGGTCGAGATCTTCCACCGGGTGTCGCGGCTGACCGAAGAGCATCCGGCGGAAGTTGTCGTCCACGACGGCGACGAGGTTATCGTCCGGCTGCGGGAGGAATTCCGATGAACGACCGCGCCGCCGCGAACAATTTCTGGCTTTTCCTGGAGCTGCTGGCGCGCCGCCGGACGTTCATCGTGACCTTCGTCCTCTTGGCCACGCTCGCGGCCGTGATCACCGCTTTCGCCCTGCCCAAGTGGTACCGGGCGACGGCGCTGCTGTTGCCCCCGAAAGACGTCACGCTGCCGACGCCGGGTGCGGGGCGCCTCGAGGACGTCGTGTCGGTCACGAAGGGTTTGAACCTGCCGGTGATGGTGACGCCGTCGGATGTCTACGCGCGCATGCTGAAAAGCCGGACGATCGCCCGGGAGATCGTCGAACGCTTCGACCTCATGGCGCTCTACAAGGAAGACAATTTCGTCGAGACCTACGACGTGCTGATGGACCGGGCGAGATTCCGGGTGACGGAGGAGGGACTGCTGGAGATTTCGGTGGAGGACCGGAACGCGGCGCGGGCGGCCGCGATTGCGAACGCCTTCGTCGACGTGCTCGATAGCATCAACCGGGAGATTGTGACGGGGCGGGTGCGGCAGAACCGGACGTTCGTGCAGGAACGGCTGGCGGTCGCGAAGGTCGAGCTGGATTCCGCCCGCGCCCAGTTCCGGGAGTTCCAGATGCGCAACCGGGCGATCGATTTCGATGAGCAGACGCGGTTGGCGATCGACCAGGCGGCCCGGCTCAAGAGCGACCTGGCCTCCCTCGACATCGACATCGCCATGAAGGAGCAGACGCTGGGGGCCGACAACACCGACCTGAGGGAGCTGAAGCGCCGGCGGGCCACTGTCCAGGACCGTCTCGATCAGCTCGAGCGGAGCAACCCCGACAGCTCGTTCTTCTCGCTCCCGGTGTCGGCCATTCCGACGCTCCGCGGGCAGTACGAAGTGCTCTACAGCCGGGTGCGGGTGGCGGAGTCGATTTACCGGATTCTCCTGGAGCAGCTCGAGGAAGTGAAGTACCAGGAGCAGGAGAAGCAGCCGGTTCTGTCGGTGCTGGACCGGGCGGTCCCGCCGGAGATCAAGAGCCGGCCGCAGCGGTCCATTATTGTGCTCGCGGCCTTTGCGCTGGCGGTGCTCGCGGCGGTTCTCCTGGCGGCGGCGGTGGACTATGTGGACCGCATGCGCACGGCCAGCCCGGAGAATTACCGGCGGGTCCAGATGTTCGCGCAGGCGTGGTTCGGCTGGCTGCCCGGGCTGAAGCGGCGGCCGGCGGAATAAGCGCGCGGGCGGGGCCGCCGACGGTGCGGGCGCGCGGTCTTTCGAACACGAAAAATTGAGGATACACGGCCATGACAAGTTCGGAAATCTCGCCGGAGGCGAGGATTGACCCCACCGCGCACATCGGCCGGTTCTGCGTCATCGGGGCGCAGGCGACGGTCGGCGCGGGCTGCGTGATCGGCCACCACGTCGTCATCCACGAGGATACGGCCGTCGGCGACAACGTGCGGATCGACGACGGCGCGGTGCTGGGGAAGCGTCCCATGCGCGCGGCCAACTCGGCGGTGACCCGGGAGCAGGATCTGCCCCCCTGCACGATCGCGGCCGGCTGCATCATTGGCACCCACGTCGTCATCTACCGGGGGGCCCGCCTCGGCGCCCAGGTGCTGGTGGCGGATCTCGCGACCATCCGGGAGAACGTGACCGTCGGACGGCGCACGATTGTCGGACGCGGCGCGGCCATCGAAAACCAGTGCGAGATCGGCGCCTACTGCAAGCTCGAGACGAACGTGTACATCACGGCCTACTCGACCCTCGGCGACCGCGTGTTCGTTGCCCCCTGCGCCGCGACCTCCAACGACAATTTCGTGGGGCGCACGATGGAGCGGTTCAAGCGTTTCAAGGGCGTGACGGTGAAGACGGGAGGCCGCATCGGCGTCCACGCGACCATCCTCCCCGGCAAGACGGTGGGGGCCGACGCCCTGGTCGGTGCCGGCGCCCTCGTCACCGCCGACGTGCCCGACGGCAAGATCGTGGTCGGCATGCCGGCCAAAGTGTTCCGGGATGTTCCCGAAGAGCAGCTCCTGAAGAATCAGGGCTGGAAAGATGAGTGAGGAGAACGAACTATGGCGGTACCGCTGCTGGACGTAAAACGGCAATACCAGGCGCTCAAGGCGGAGATGGACGAGGCGGTGCTGCGTGTCCTGGCCCAGGGGCAGTTCATTCTCGGGCCCGAGGTGGCGCAACTGGAGAAGGCGGTGGCGGCGCTGAGCGGCGTCCGGTTCGGGATCGGGGTCGCCTCCGGCACGGACGCGCTCCTGCTGGCCCTGCGGGCCTGCGGGGTGGGGCCGGGGGATGAAGTGATCACCACCGACTTTTCGTTTTTCGCCACCGCCGGCGTCGTTGCCCGCCTCGGCGCGCGGCCGGTGTTTGTCGACATCGACCCCGATACCTACAACATCGACCCGGACCTGATCGCAGCGGCCGTCACACCCCGGACCAAGGCCATCATGCCGGTCCACCTGTTCGGGCAGCCGGCCGATATGGATCCGATCTGTGCACTCGCGCGGCGGCACGGTCTGGCGGTGATCGAGGACGCCGCGCAGTCGATCGGCGCCGCCTACAAGGGGCGGCCGGCCGGATCGTTCGGCGACTACGGGTGCTACTCGTTCTATCCCTCGAAGAATCTCGGGGCGATCGGCGACGGCGGGATGATCGTGACCGACCGGCCGGAGAACGACCAGCGCGTGCGCATCCTGCGCGTGCATGGGGCCGAGCCGAAGTATTTCCATAAACTGGTCGGGTACAATTCGCGGCTGGCGACCATCCAGGCGGCGGCCCTCCTGGTGAAGCTGCCGCGCCTCGAGGCCTGGTCGAAAGAGCGGGCCGCCCACGCCCGCATCTATGACGAGGCTTTCGCCGGGATCGAGGCGATTCGCAGGCCGGCGGTGAAGGAGTACACGACGTTCCATATTTTCAATCAGTACACCATCGCCGTCCCCAACCGCGACCGCGTGATGGAGCAGCTCAAGGCGGCGGGAATCGGCTGCGAGATCTACTACCCGGTGCCGTTCCACAAGCAGGAGTGTTTCGCCTACCTCGGCTACCGGCCGGGGGATTTCCCGGTTTCGAGCAAGGCGGCGGACGAGGTGCTGTCGCTTCCGATTTACAGCGAAATGACCGAGGCCGAGCAGCAGGAAGTGATCGCGGCCGTGAGGCGGATCCTCGGTTAGCGCCCGGCGGGGCGGTCCCTACAGGGCCTATGACCAGCGCGCAGGCACAGGATCAGGCGGAACAGCCGAGGCGGCGGGAGGCGGCGGCATGACGGGCGGGTCGATGCAGCGGGCGGTGTTCGGGGTGGCCGGCGTGCTCCTTCTGTCGCGGGTGTTCGGTTTCGTGCGGGAGATGGTGATCGCCCATCGCTTCGGCACCAGCGCCGACTACGACCTCTACCTGATCGCGATCATGTTCTCGGCTCTCGCCTACGGGATCCTCAACTACGCCGGATACTACCTCTTCGTTCCGTATCTCACTCGCCGGCTGCAGGCCCGCGCCGGGGCGGAGGGGCCGCCGGATTTCTGGCCGCTCGTGAACACCGGCGCGGCGGCTGCACTGGCGGTGACGCTCCTCCTGGCGGCGGCGGGACCGGCGCTGCTCCGCCTGTGGGCGGTCGACTACGTAGGCGAGGGATTCGACCGCATCGCCTTCTACAGCCGCGTCACCGCCGTCGTAGTCGTGCTCGGCGTGGCCGAGGCCTTCATGCGCGCTTTCCTGAATGTCAAGCGGGTCTACACCCACCCTGCGGCCGGCTACATCGTCTTCAACCTGTTCTCCATCCTCAGCATCGTGCTCCTGGCGGGCCGGCTCGGGGTCGGCGCGATCGCGCTCGGATGGATCGGCGGCCTGCTCGCGCAGAATGTCTGGCTGGCGGCCCGCCTGGTGCGCGTGCACGCGTTCGGCGGGTACCGGCCGCAGATGATCACCGAGGAGACGAAGTATCTGATCGCGACGGCCTCGGCGCTCATCGTCATTGAGCTGATCAACCGGAGCTATTTCCTCATCGACCGCTACTTCGCGCCGCAGTTCGGGCCGGGCGTGATCTCGGCCCTCAACTACAGCCAGGTGATCGTGCAGCTGCCCGATTCCATCATCGGCTGGGCGCTCGGGGCGGTCGTGTTCCCGATGTTCTCGGCCCACCGGGGGGAGGCCGACCGCGCGAAATTCTGGTTCCTCTACCGGCGCACGGTGACGGCGGCACTGGTGATCGCGGTCCCGATCGCCGCGGCGCTTTTCATCACCGCGCCCGAAGTGATCTACGTGCTCCTGCAGCGCGGGGAGTTCGATCCGCAGTCGACAGCGACGACCGCGGCCGTGCTGCGGCCCTACGTGCCGTCGCTGATCGCCCTCTTCATCGTGTCGACCTCGATCCGGGCCTGCTATTCCGGCGGCTGGGTGCGGGCAGTGTTCTGGGCGACGGTGTCCGTGTTCGCGGTGAAGGCGGCGGCCACCTGGGGGTTGTCGGCCCTGTTCGGTCCCGGCGGGATCTCGGCCGCGACCTCGGCGGCCGAGGTGGTGTTCGCCGTGTTGCTCCTGGGCATCGCCGTGCGCCGGATCGCGGGCGAGGGGCGGGCGGCATTCTTGGGCGTGCTCGGCCGCATCCTGGCGGCCGGCGCCGCCGCGGCCGCGCTCGCCGGTCTCGGCCAGCAGTTGCTGCCGGAGTGGGCGGCGGCGGGCGGGCGCGGGCCGGCGCTCATCAAAATTGTCCTCTCGGGCCTTGCCGTGGCGGCGCTCTACGTGCTCTTCGGGCGCCTGCTGGGACTGCGCCGGCAGTTCGCCGACGTGCTCGCCCTTCGGACGCAGCGGGCGGGGGAGGCGTAGGCGGTGGGCGCGCGGGTCGTGATATTCGGGTGGTCGGGCTCGGTGCACGTACAGCGCTGGGTGACGGGTCTGCAGGCGCGCGGATTCGAGATGAAGGTGGTGTCCCTGGGCGGCCCGCCGCTGGCGGACTGCGAGACGACCGTGCTGCCGCGGACCGGTCGCTGGTCCTATCTCACCCACGCGGCCCGGGCGGCCGAGGCGGCGCGGGCGTTTGCCCCCGACCTGGTGCACGCGCACTACGCGACGGGGTTTGGCTACTGGGCGGTGCGGTCGCGCCTCCGGCCGAGCCTCGTGTCGGTGTGGGGCGCCGACGTCATCGACTTCCCCGCCGGCTGGTTCCGGGCGCGGCTGCTGCGTGCGGTCCTCCGCCGCGCCACCCACCTCAGCGCCACCAGTCAGTTCTTGAGGAGCAAAGTGATCGGGCTCGACGGCAGCCTCGCTTCCCAAACGTCGGTCATCCCTTTCGGGGTGGCGATCCCGGCCGAGGCGGCGGCCCCCCCGCCGGCACCGCCCGTGCGGCTGTGCTATGTCAAGAACCTCAGGCCGAAGTACGGCGCCGACGTGCTCCTGCAGGCGATGGCCCGGGCGCGGAAGGAACTCCCCGACCTTCGCCTCGATATCGCCGGCGAGGGGGAGATGAAGGCGCGGCTGCTGGAGAAGACGAAAAACCTGGGCCTCGACGACCTCGTGGAGTTCGTCGGGTTTGTCCCGAACGACCGCGTATACGCTTTCATCCGGGAGCACCACATCATGGTGATGCCGTCGGTGTGTCTGGAGTCGTTCGGGGTGGCGGCGCTGGAGGCGGCGGCCTGCGGGCGGCCGGTGATCGCTTCGGCGGTCGGCGGTGTGCCCGAGGTCGTGCGGCGCGAGGAAACGGGGATCCTCGTGCCGCCGGGAGACTCCGAGAAGCTTGCCGAGGCGATTGTCCGTCTCGGCCGCGACGCCGCCCTGCGCGAACGGTTCGGGCGGAACGGATGGGCGTTCGCCAAGGAGAACTACAATTGGGAGCTCTCGCTCGATCGGATGTCGGAACTCTACCTGCGGTTGATCGATGAGAAAAAAAAGAGCTGAGCGACGGGTGCCGCTGTTCGACCTGGCGGTGTCGCCGGCGGCGCGGCGGTATGTCAACGACGCACTGGCATCGGGGTGGCTGACGGCCGGCCCGAAGGTGAAGGCGTTCGAAGCGGCGGTGGCCCGCCTCACCGGTGTGCGCCACGCCGCCGCGGTGGCCAGCGGCACCCAGGGGCTGCACCTGGCCCTGGCGGCGTGCGGCGGTGTGCCGGGACGCGAGGTGGTCACCACGCCCTACACGTTCGTAGCGACCGTGGAGGCGATCCTCCTGGCGGGCGGGACCCCCGTGTTCGCCGACATCGACCCGCACACGCTCACTATCGATCCGGATGCGGCGGCGCGGAAGGTGGGGAAGAAGACTGCCGCCGTGGTTCCCGTGGACATCGCCGGGCACCCCTGCGACTACCCGCGCCTGAACGACCTCTGCGGCGCGCACAACTTGCCGCTCGTGGCCGACGCGGCGCATGCGATCGGGGGCGCCTACCGGCGGCGGGCGATCCCCAAGCTGTGCGACGCCGCCGTGTATTCATTCTATTCCACGAAAAACCTCACCGCCGGCGAGGGGGGCATGGCGGTGTCGCGCCACAAGGAGCTGATCGACCGCATCCGCCTGCTGGCCCGCCATGGGCTCACCAGCTCGACCTACGAGCGGAAGCTGTCCAACCGCTGGGAGTACGATGCGGTCGCGTTCGGGTGGAAAGCCAACATGGCGGAGCTGAGTGCGGCGGTCGGGCTGGGGGAGATCGAGAGGTTCGGGGCCAACCAGAGGGCGCGGGCCGCGGCCGCCGCCCGTTACCGCCGCCATCTTGCTGCTCTCGCCGAGTACGTGGTGCTTCCGACCGAGGCGCCCGACTGCACGCACAGCTGGCACCTCTACATCATCAAACTCCGCACCGAGGCGCTGCGCATCGGACGGGACCGGTTCATCCGGGAGATGGCGGCGCGCGGCGTCGAATGCGGTGTGCACTACAAGCCGGTCTACGAGCTCTCATGGTACCGCCGCGCCTTTGACCTCTCGGCGCGGCCTTTCCCGAACGCCGAGTGGGCGTGGCGGCGGGCGGTGACGCTGCCGCTGTATCCGACCCTGGCGGCGGCCGACGTGGATTACGTCTGCGCCTGCATCGCCGAGATCGCGGCGCAATTCCGGCGGTAGGCGGCCCGGGCCGGCCGCGGCCGGGCGCGGGGCGGGGGCGCGGCAACAAGGTCTTGTCAAACGCATCCGGTCTGATGATATTCCGGCATGCCGGCAAATTTGCCCCCGCAGTACTACGAGCTCGAGCGCGCGTACAACGCCGAGAAGGATCCGCGCGAAAAGCTCCGTCTCGCGCAGGAACTCCTGCGCATCATGCCCAAGCACAAGGGGACCGACAAGCTGCAGGCCGAGATGAAGGCCAAGATCTCGCGGCACCGCAAAGAGATCGAGGCCGGCGGCGCGCGCGCGGGCGGAGCGGCCAAGGCCGTGGCCAAAGACTACATCGAAAAGGAAGGGGCGGGACAGGTGATCCTCATCGGCCCGCCCAACGCCGGCAAGTCCTCCCTCCTCGACGCGCTCACGAGCGCCAAACCGGAAATCGGCGACTACCCCTACACCACCCGCGAACCGCAGCCGGGGATGATGACCTTCGAGACCGTCCAGATCCAGCTCATCGACACGCCGCCGATCTCGGTCGAGCTGTATGAGAACTACCTCACCGGGTTGATTCGGAATGCCGACCTGGTGGTGCTGGTATGCGATCTTGAGGCCAGGTCGATGCTCGACGATCTCCGCTTCATCATCGCCACGCTTCGGGAGAAGCGGATCATCCTGCAGCCGGAAGTCGCCGGGGAGCCGGACGACCCGAAATACTGCGGCAAACGGACCGTGCTGTGCGCCCACAAGGAGTACGAGGATGAGGACGGGTCGAAGCGCCGGCAGTTGGCGGGGGCCTATCCGGGGTATCGGATTGTGACGACGTCGATCATCGACGAGGCCAGTCTCGAGGCGTTCCGGCGCGCCATTTTCGAGGAGCTGCGGATCATCCGGGTGTACACCAAGCCGGTGGGGCACGATCCGGACTATCGGGATCCGATCATCCTGCCGGCGGGCGGGACGGTGGCCGAGGCCGCCGCGACGCTCCACAAGGATTTTCTGCAGAAGCTGAAATTCGCCAAGGTGTGGGGGAAGGGGAAGTTCGACGGCCAGCGGGTGCAGAACGACTACGCGCTGTCGGACGGCGACATAGTGGAGTTTCACATTTGAACCGGGCCGGGGCCGCGCCGGAGCGGCCCGCTCCGAAGGCAGGGATGACCATCCTTTTTTTATATGAATACAGGTACGGCGGCCGAGTATCTTATCGCAAAAGGAGATTCCGATGAAAGTTTTAGGCATTGCTCTGGCAGTCATTCTGATCCTGGTGCTCGCAGTAGCGGGCTGGATCTGGTCGGGACGCGGCGGCCTCATCGATCGCTCGCAGGCGATTGACGAAAAGTGGGCACAGGTGCAGAACGTCTATCAGCGGCGGTTTGACCTCGTGCCGAATCTCGTGGCTAGCGTGGACAATTTCATGGAACGGCAGCAGGCGACACTGACCGAGGTGATCGCCATGCGCCAGCGGGTGATCGACCTCACGGCCTCGGCCGAATCGGCCCTCGGCAGCGGCAACCCGGCCCTGCTCGACTCGCTTGCGGGACAGCTCTCGCGGCAGCTCAACTCGTTTATTAATGTGGTCGTCGAGCGGTATCCCGAGATCAAGGGGGACCAGTTGTACGCCGACCTGATGACGCAGCTTGAGGGAACCGAGAACCGGATCGCCCAGGAGCGCCGTGTGTACAACGAGGCCGTGCGGGAGTACAACGTCTATCGCCAGCGGGGGGTCAAGGCCCTCATTGCCGGAGCGGTGTTCGGATTTCCCTACGCGCGCGAGTTCTTCGCCGCCCAGTCGGAAGCCCAGACGGCTCCGAGCGTGCGCGACGCCTTTGAGAAGAAGTAGGCGGTCGGCGAGGGGTGAAGAAGCTTATTCCGATAGCCGCGGCTCTCGCGGCCTCCGCTCTGGCGGCGGCCGCCACCCTGCCGTCGTACACCGGCCCGATCAACGATCAGGCCGGCATCCTCGATAACCGGGCCGTCGAACAGCTCGAGGCCAAGGTCCTGGCCTACCGCGACGCTTCGGGACACGAGATCGGCGTCCTCATTGTGCCGTCGCTGGAGGGCCGGGGGATCGAGGACTACGCGCACGACGTCTTCCGTGCCTGGGGGATCGGCAAGAAGGGACAGGACAACGGCGTGCTCTTCCTCGCGGCGATCGAGGACAAGCGGGCGCGGGTGGAGGTCGGCTATGGTCTGGAGGAGGCGCTGACCGATCTGGAGGCCGGGCGGCTGGTCAGCCGCAATTCGCCGATGGCGCAGCAATTCCGGCAGGGGGACTACGCCGGAGGGGTGGCGGCAGTCGTGGACGGGATCATTGAAGCCATCGGCGGGGAGTACGCCCCGCCCGAGAGCGACGAGAGCCCCGCCGCCGCGATTTTTCCGCTCCTGGTCATGGGGCTGATCCTGATCGTGGCGCTTGCGAACGCGGCCAGTCGGCGGGGGATCAGCGGCCGCCGGTTTGGCGGGCCGTTCCTCGGCGGATTCGGCGGCGGATTCGGCGGCGGCGGCGGCGGCGGCGGTGGATTCAGCTTCGGCGGCGGATCCTCCGGCGGCGGCGGCGCCAGCGGAGGATGGTAGGAAGGCGGCAAGGTATGGCGTCACTGGTCGAAAAATATTTCTCGGCGGCCGATTTTGCGGCCATCGAGGCGGCGGTTCGGCAGGCGGAGAGCGCCACGAGCGGTGAGATCGCCGTGGAGTTGGCCTCGCGGTCGCGCAACTGGAGCGGCGAGCGGCTGCTGTGCGCTCTCGCCGTGACTTTCGTGTGCATGGTGGCGGCGCTGCTGGCCACCCGCCGCGTCGATTGGGGCGTGTACTACAACACGACCCAGACGCTCCTCTGGGGCGGGGTCGGATTTGTCCTCGCCTATTTCGGCGGCGGGCGGGTGCTGGCGCGGACGGCGCGCCGGCGCGCCGCAGTCTGGCGCCGGGCCCTGAGCGCGTTTCACCAGATGGTCCCCGTGCGCGGCCGCACCGGGGTGCTGATCTTCGTCTCCGTCGAGGAGGGGCAGGCCGCCGTCATCGCCGACCGCGGCATCGCCGCCAAGGCCCCGCCCGATTACTGGGGCGGACCCTGCGGCACGATTGTCGCCGGCATGGCCAAGGGGGAGCACGCCGAGGGGATCATCCGGGCGATCGCGGCGATCGGCGAAGAACTCGCCCGCCACTTCCCGCGCATGGACGACGACGTGAACGAACTGCCCGACCGGCCGAAGGTGGACGAGTAGCCGGGCGGGGCGCGGCCGCCCCGGCCCGCTATTTAGCTTGACACCCTGCGCCGCGCGCGGCACCCTTCCGGTATGGACCAGCCGCTGTATTACGACTTCCGGGACATCCTCATCGCGCCGGCCCGGGCGCTCGCCGCCAAACGCATTTTCGTCATGACGCTGTTCCTGTGCCTCGCCGTCGCCATCTACGACGTGTTCGTCTACCTCGCGGCGGTGCTCGACGGCGCCTCGCTCGAGACCTTCTGGCGGTGGCACGGGCTTTTGCCGCTCGCCGGGCTGAATTTCAGCGGCGGCTTGGCGCAGGCCGCCTGCGGACTGGGGATCGTGCTGGCGCTGCTGGCGCTCATGACGGGGTTGTTCGCCGTGAGCGCGATCGAGATCGAACAATTGCGGGGGAACCGGTTCTTCCCGATGTGCGAGGCGATCCGGTTCGCGCGCCGGCGGCTGGGCCAGCTGGCGGCCGGCGAGGCGGCCATGGTTGCCTTCCTCCTGTTCATCCTCCTGCTCTTTCTGCTGCTCGGGCTGGTCGTTCGCATCCCGGCCGTCGGGGAGTGGGTGTACGCGGCGACCTTTCTCCTGCCGGTCTTCTTCATCGCCATCTTCACCGTGTTCATCGTCGCCGTTCTCCAAATCTCCGTGATCCTGCTCCCCGCGGCGGCCGCCGCCGAACGCCACGGCGAGTCGTTCACCGCGATCCTCGGGACGTTTTCGACCGTCATCCGTCAGCCGGTCCGCTGGCTGGCCTACACCGCCTACGGGCTGGCCGCGGCCAAAGCGGCGAGCTGGATCTATGCCTACTTCTGCTACCGGGCGGTGCAGTTCACGGCGTGGGCCGCGTCGCTCACGGCCGGGGAGAAGGCGGACCGGTTGGTCCGCGAGGGGCTGGGGCATCTGCCGGTGCGCTCGGGCCCGGTCGAGGCGGCGGTCGCGCTCGTGCCGGGGTTCGACTGGCGGTTTTCGATCTCGCAGTGGGCCGAACGGGGGGACAGCGCCGCCGGATACGTTATGGCGGCCATGCTCCTTGTCATCCTCGCCTCAGTTTTCGGCTACGCCCTGGCGGTGGTGGCGACGACGCAGGCGCGCGCCTACGCCGTCATCCGGTTTCTCAAGGACGACTACCGGATCGCCGAGGAACCGCCACTCTTTCTTCCCGAAGCGCGGGAGGACGAGACCGGGTCGGGCGGCGCGGGGGCGCCGGCGGGCTGAGCGGCGCGGCTTCCCCGCCGCGCCATCTTTCGGCTTGACTCATCGAGCCATAATGTCCATATTGCCGCGTCCGGGAACGCCGGGGCGGGGAAGAAACGATCGCGTGGACCCCACAACGATGCGGAGGATGCAGTGACGGCAGAGAAGAAGATTCTGGTAACCGGGGTGACCGGGGCGCAGGGGGGCAGCGTGGCGAGGCACCTCCTGCGGCGGGGGCGGTTCGCGGTGCGCGGGCTGACGCGCCATCCCGAGTCGCCGCAGGCAAAGGACCTGGCGCGCCGGGGCGTCGAAATCGCCGCCGGCGACATGGGCGACCCGCAGAGTCTGGTGCGGGCGATGGACGGGTGCTGGGGCGTGTTCGGCGTCACCAACTTCTGGGAGCACTTCCACCGCGAGTTCGAACTCGGGCGCAACCTGATCCGGGCGGTCGCGGAAACCAGGCCCGAATTCTTCATCTACAGCTCCCTGCCCAATCCGCGGAAACTCGGCCGGGGGGAGTACGACGTGCCGCACCTTGAGCTCAAGGCGCGCCTGGAAGATGAGATCCGCGCCCTGCCCCTCCGGTCGGCCTTCACCCACGTGGCGTTCTACTACGAAAACTACATGATCTTCTCCATGCTCCAGCGGGCCGAGGACGGGTCTTTGTCCTTCGGATTTCCGCAGGGCGAGACGAAGCTGGCGATGGTGGGCACGGAAGATATTGGGGGCGTGGTGGCCCCGCTGTTCGAGCGCCCGGACGAGTTCGCCGGGCGGCAGGTGGGGGTGGTGGGGGACGACCGGCCGCCGGCCGAGTACGCCCAGGCGCTCGCGCGGGCACTCGAGGTCCCGGTGAGCTACCGCCACATCCCGCGCGAGGAGTATGCCCAATTCCCATTCCCGGGCGCCCAGGAGCTGGCCAACATGTTCGACATGAACCGGCGGTACATCACCGAGCGGACAGCCGATCTCGAGGAGAGCCGGAAGCTCTATCCCGGGATCCGGGACTTCGATGCGTGGGTGCGGGAGAACCGGGAGTTCTTCGCCTCCCTTCTGGAACCGGCGCGGTGACGCGCCGGCCGGGCGCCGATAAATCTTTCGCCTCCGCACGGTGAATATCGTATACTTGGGGCGAGTATATCAAACGGTCTCGGTAGAGAAGTTGCGGAGGTTGAGGCCATGCTCATCTTTGCCACCATTTTCGCAGTGGGGTTCCTGACCCTTCTGCTCAGCGTCATTTTCGGGCACGATACGGACTTCCACGTCGACGCCGACGCCGGCGGGGTCGGAGCCGACGGACACGGGCCGGGAGTCATCAACATCAAAATCATCGCCCTCCTCCTGGTCGGATTCGGGGCGGTCGGATTCGGGTTTCGGGCCACGGCAGGGTGGACGATGATGAAGTCGTCCATGGCGGGCCTGGTGGGGGCGGCGGCGGTCGGCGCCATCGGCTACCTCATTCTCCGGCTGTTCTACGCCAGCCAGGCGAGTTCGACGATCGGGGACGAGGAGATCATCGGGTGCGAGGCGCGTCTGATCGATGCGATCGCGGGCGCGGAGTACGGGCAGGCGGCGTGTGTCATCCGCGGCCGGGAGATCACCTTCCTGGCCCGGTCGGCGGACGGCCGGTCGATCGCCCGGAACGCACCGGTGCGGATCGTGGGCAAGTCGGGCGGCGTCGTGACCGTCGCGCCCACCCAAAACGGCTAGAATATCACCAACCACAGGAGCGGAGGTCTCACTCATGTCGGAGATGATACAGTTTTTCGTGTGGCCGATTATCGGCCTGGCGATTGTCATCGCCCTCTTCGTCCTGGTCAAAGCGCTGTCGCTGTTCTACGTGCGCGTCCCTCCGAACAAGGCGGCCTTCTTCTACGGCGCGCGGAGCGGCAAAAAGGGGCTGCAGCGGGCGACGCAGGCGGAGGTTCCCGGCGTGCCCGGGGTGACCGTGCTCCCGCCCGGGACGGTCGTGGTCACGGGGGGCGGGCGGATCCGCAAGCCGATCATCGAGGATGTCCAGTTCCTCGACCTGACCGAAATCACCCTGCCGCAGATCCGGGTGGAGAACATGCCCAACACCGACGGGGTGTTGGTGACGGTCGAGGCGGTAGCGAATATCCGGTTCAAGGACGACGCCCAGTCGCTGTTGGCGGCCGGGGCCCGCTTCCTCAGCATGCCGCACGAGAAGGTGCAGAGCGTCGCCCGCGAGACCCTCGAGGCGAACCTGCGCGGCGTGGTCGGCACGCTGACGGTCGACCAGTTGATCAAGGACCGCGACGCGTTCCGCCAGCAGGTGCTGCGGGAGGCGGCGGAGGATCTCGCCCGGCTGGGGATGCAGATCGACGTGTTCAACCCGCAGTCGATCACCGACCAGCAGGGGTACATCGAGGCGCTCGGGAAGAAGCGCACGGCCGAGGTCAAGCGCGACGCGATGATCGGCGAGGCCGAGGCCCAGGCGGAGGCGAAGAAGCGTTCGACCGACGCCGAGCGGGCCGCCGAAGTGGTCGCCCAGGAGAACGAGCGGCTCAAGTCCGAAGCCCAGAAAAACACCAACGTCGCCAAACAGCAGTACGCCGCCGAAATCTCCAAGCAGACGGCGATCACGGAACAGGCCGGGCCGCTGGCGACCGCCGGCGAACGGCAAAAGGTCATTGTCGCCGAGGTCAAGATCGAGGAGGAACGCTCGCGGGCCCAGATCGCGGTGGAAGAGCAGAACATCCTGCGCGAACAGAAGGCGCAAGAGGCCGAGGTCGTGGTGCCGGCCAAGGCCAAGGCGGACTCGCAGGTCAAGGAGGCCGAGGGTTACCGCCAGGCGCAGATCTCGCGGGCCGACGGCGACAAGTACGCGACGATCGCGCGGGCCGACGCCGAGAAGCACAAGCGCTCGCAGGAGGGTCTCGGGCAAGCCGAGGCCGTCAAGGCGACCGGATTGGCCGAGGCCGACGTGATCGAGCGCCAGGGGCTCGCCCGGGCGGTGTCGGTGGCCGAGCTGGCCAAGGCCTACCGCCAGTTCAACGAGGCCGCCCTCACACTCGAGATGCTCAAGATCCTCCCGCAGGTGATCGAATCCTGCGGCGCCGTGTTCGGAGCGATCGCCGCGCCCATGGGGAATATCGACAAGCTCGTGGTGGTTGATGCCGGGGGCGGCGAGGGCAAGGACGGCGCGCTCAGCCGGTTTGCCAAGACCGGGCCGCTCTTGCTGTTCCAACTGGTGGAGCAGGCCAAGGCGGCCGGGATCGACGTGAGCGCACTCGTGCAGCGGCTCGGGATCAAACTCGGTGAAACGGGCGAGCCGGGCGCGGCCGGCGCACCGGCCGGAGGAGGCGCAACCGAATGAAACGGCGGCGATTTTTGAAAAATGCCGCGCTGGCCGACGACGTCATCTCGTATCGGCCGGCCGAGCCGGATCCGTCCGACGGACCCCCGGGCGCTCCGCCCCGCGAGGACGGGGCGCCGGAGGAGGTCGAGGCCGATGTCATCCGGTCGGACGGGCGGCCGATGTACCAGCTCGACACGCGAGCTCCCGAAGCGCTCGTGATCCATTGCGGCGATCCGCGCTTTCAGACTGCGTTCCGGCGGTTCGTGACCGAGGAACTCGGCATCCGCACCTACACGCCGATCGTCGTCGGGGGCGGGGCGCACGCTTTCGGCGCGCAGGTCTTCCTGCCCAAGAATTTCAAGGTGCTGTGGGAGCAGGTGAAGTTCTTCACCCGGCAGCAGAACCTCCGTCGCGTGATCATCATCAACCACGAGGACTGCCTGTGGTATCGGTCGATGAAGGGGTATCACCCGACGGTGGAGGTGCCGGTGAAGGGGAAACTCGATCTGCGCCACGCGGCGCAGACGATCGTCCGGGACTTCGCCGGGATTCACGTGGAGTCGTACTGGGCGGCACTCGCGGAGGACCGGGTGTACTTTGTGCCGGTGGCGCCGCGAGCGGCGGAATAGGGTACCTTGCGGAGAGGGGCGGCGAGCCGCGCGGGCGGTCGATGACGTGATTGGCGGCCGAGCGAGTCAATGCTGTCGGAGAACCTGGTCCTCCATCTCCCCACGCGGCGCCATGGGTGAGCTACCCCCGCGCTCGATGGCGTGACCCTGCAGGCTCCCGTCCTCCGTCGAACTGATCGAGTGCTCAATGCCTCCCGGCAAATCAAAAGCCCGATGGCGGGGTGAGACCGCCATCGGGCTGTGCCACAAGAAGGCAGTAGGCAAGCGGGTCACTTCACCGGCGGCTTCCCATGCCGGATCATCGTCAGCACGTACACGCGGCTCTCGTTGCCCCCAGGCCCGTGCGCACGCCCATTAATTTTCGGCACGCAGGTCCGAACCTTCAAATTCCGAGCGGCGATCCCGTGCCGCGGTCAGGCCGGCCACTTCAGCGTCAACGAGCCTCCTCGCGGCGGCTGGGCCGGGCTCTTCATCAGCACGACCGTCTTCGAATTGGCCCCCTGGGTGAGCAGAATCATCGGCCTCGGTTTCGGTATGCTCATATGCGCATCATCCTCTCTGCTGGGTTGGCAACGCAGGCTCCGCTCAAGCTCATCCCCCTACTTCAGCAGAACCATTTTCTTGGTGTGCTGCTGGTCGCCGGCGGCGAGGCGGTAGTAGTAGACGCCGGAGGCAACCGGGTATCCCGTGCGATCGCGGCCGTCCCATGTCACCGTATGCTCGCCGGCGGCGAGGGCGCCGTCAACCAGACGGGTCACCTCCTGGCCGGCGGTGTTGTAGACGGTCAGTTCGGCGCGGCCGGCGGCCGGCACACTGAAACGGATAGACGTGGTCGGGTTGAACGGATTCGGGAAGTTCTGGTCCAGCACGTAACCGCCGGGGAGAGTCTCGTCGGGATCGACGTCGGAAGCTATGCCGTATTTGGCGACGCCGGTGTCGACATTCGAGAGCGGCGAGACGTTGGCCGCGTCATCGTACGCCTTCAGGGCGACATAGTAGACTTCGCCGGGCTGAAGGCCGGTGAGGGTGACCCGCTGCTCGAGGCCGGAGGCGAGAGGGGTGATGACGGAGGGCCAGAGGGTCGCCGCCGACCAGTTGCTCTCGGATATGGCAGTGCGGGAGTAGCGGACTTCGTACGCGGCCGCCGTGCCCAGAAGGCCATCGTCGCCCGTGGCCGTCCAGACAACGTCGATCGTGCTGTCGGCATCGCCGGAGGAGGCGCGAAGGTCGACAACTGCGGCCGGCGGCGCGGCGTCGGCGGCGGTGATTCCGGAAGGGCAGTTTGAGATCGTCGACCAGTTGGGCACCTCGTCGGCCGTCTTCAGGGCGAAGTAGTAGGTAGTGGCCTCGGCCAGGCCGGCGACCGTCAGCGTCTCGGCGGCGCCGGCCGGGGAAGGCGACGGCTCGGAAACCAGCTGCGTGGCCATGTTCCAGGTGACGCCGTTGGAGATCGGCAGAGTCGAGTAGCGGATGTCATACCGGGAGGCCGTGCCGACCGCGCCATCGTCGCCGGGAGCGGTCCAGACCAGCGTGAGCGAGGTCGTGGTGGGGGCGACCACGATGAGGTTGGTGACGGCGGCCGGGGAGGATGCGTCGCCCGCTACCGCGGTGGTCCCGGAGGCGACGTTCGACAGGGCCGACCAGTTGAGCGCCTCATCAGCGGTCTTGACCGCAAAATAGTACGTAGTGCCGGAGTTGAGGCCGGTGACGGTGAAGATCTCCGCCGACCCGGCGGCCGCCGGCGCCGGCTCGCCGGTCGCCTGCGATGCCGAGGCCCAGGTGGCATTCGTGATCGGGGACAGGGAGTACCGGACATCGTACTGCGCGGCGCGGCCTGACACGCCGTCATCGCCGGGGGCGGTCCAGGTGAGGGTGATCGAATTGACGCCGGCGGCGGAGGCGGTCACGGCGGCCGTGAGGCGCGGGGCCGCCACCGCCAGAAGGGCGAGGGTAAGGAGCAGCGTGGGTACGGGGAGCGCCAGAGGGGCGCGGGTAAGTCGCGACGTGTTCATCTCACCTCCGAAACGAAAGACTTGCTTGCCTGACCGGGGGAGAGTATGCAAAGTCCGGACCATCCCGAAGTGAATTTGCAAGCCAAACTGTGGCAAGACTTTGCACGCCCGATAGGGATCCCGGAGAGGTGGGTTGACGGATTTTTCTGTTTGATTCCAGTGCATTGCACAGAATGTGCGCAGGAAGGGTGGGCGGCAGCGGAAATCGGCATGAGATTCGCTCCATACGGTTTGGAGGAGAATTAGGACTAATTCTGGGAACTTTAGACCGAGGCTAAAAGGAGTATTTCCGCCTGCGAGATGGATCTTTTCGCTTGCCTAAAACGGTTCGGGACATTATATTACAAAGTCTCAACAAAGCGCTCTCCGGCTGCTTATCCGGCGGCGCCGCAGACGGACACGGAAAAGGTCCCGGCGGAGCCACACCGGGAATCGGCAGACGAAATAAACGGCGGGGCGCCGGCAGGGCAACGACGAGCCAGGGACGGATCGTCTCAGACTTCCCAAGAACGTGAGCAGCTACCGCGCAGTGGCAGGGTCAAGGTTGGCCGTCGGGGGTTAGAAGTTCTCCGGGTGAAGAGGGCCCGGACTGCGGTTACGGTCCGCCGTGTGAAAGTAACAGACAGTAAACGACTTACCTAGACACAAGATCATTCAACCAAACCGCTTTGAGTAAGGAGATGCGAATGCGCAAGATGATGAAGGTTCTGGTTCCGGTGTTCATGCTGGCGCTGGTGGTTGCCGGCTGCAGCAAGGGTCCGGTGGAGCCGCAGACCAACATGCCGCTGACGGCCTCGTATGCGTTGCCGATCGATGCGGCGCTGGAGTCGGCGACGCTGCACATCTATGTTGTGGGCGCGACGAACCATCCGGTCACGGCGCACCGGGTCACCGCGGCCTGGGATGAGATGACGGTCACCTGGAACTCGTTCGGCGCGGCCTTCGATGCGGCCGTGGTTGACGGTTTCATGACCGATGCCGGCTGGCAGACGACCGACGTGACCTCGCTGGTGCAGGCCTGGATGAACGGGACCTACGCCAACTACGGGATTCTGCTGGACGAGGCCGACGATCAGACCCCGCGGTCGATTTACGCCTCGAGCGAAAGCGCTGACTTCCCGACGGAAGATCCGTGGATCGAGTTCTGCTACACGATCGGCGCCGATCCGACCGTCTACTGCGACACGATCGTGATCACGGAGGACACGTACATTTCCGAGTACGATCCGAACACCAATTTCGGCGAGAACATCCTTCTCTTCACCGGCCGGCCGTACCTTGACGGGACCCCGGTGGAGAAGCAGACCCTCCTGTACTTCGAGCTCGAAGTGACGCCGCCGCCGCTCTGCGCGATCGGCGACTTCGTGTGGTACGACGACAACATGAACGGCATCCAGGACGCCGGCGAGATGGGCGTTCCGGGCGTGACCGTGCAGTTGATGGATTGTGAGGGGAACGTCCTCGACGAGATGCTGACGGACGCGAACGGGTACTACCTGTTCGACGAGCTGCAGCCGGGCCACTACAACATCCACTTCGTGCTGCCGGCCGGCTATGTCTGGACGCTGCAGGACCAGGGCGCCGATGATGCGGTGGATTCGGATGTGGATGCGAACGGCACGACGATCTGCACGGAGCTGGTGGCCGGTGAAATCGACCGGACCTGGGACGCCGGGATCTACATGCCGGAGCAGGAAGGCTGCACGCGGACGCCCGGTTACTGGAAGAACTGGTCCGGATTCGGCCCGCAGCCGGACATGGTCACCCAGTACCTCCCGATCTGGCTCGGCACGCCTATGGGCGCCAAGAGCATCCACGTCACCAACGCCCAGACGGCGGTGGAATTGCTCGGCCGGACGTGGGGAAGCAGCTCGAACGGCATCCTCAAGCTGTACTGCCACCTGCTGGCCGCGAAGCTGAACGTGGCCGCGGGGGCGAGCGCCGATGACCTCGGCACGGCTATCGCCGACGCCGACGCTTTCCTGGCGATGTACAACTGGATGGATTGGGACTCGCTGTCGAAAGCGAACAAGAACATGGTCAACCGCTGGGTGGGCCTGCTCGACGACTACAACAACGGCTGCATTGGCCCCGGCCATTGCGACAATGATCCGTACGCGGCGCCCTGCGACTGAGCAGGAACCCGTAATCACGGAATCGACAAGCCCGCGGACCCCGGTGTCCGCGGGCTTTCTTTTTTGGCCGGCGGGCGGTCCCGGCCGGGAGCGGCGGGCCGAGGGCCGAAATAGACCGATTTATCCGCAAATTTGCCTTGACCGGCGGGCGCGGGAACACTATCGTAATCCATACATCAGGCATTGCGAATACGTAGGTGCGGTTTTTCGGCGGCCGGCGAGGCGCCGGGAAGGCGAGAGGCCGCGCAGATTGAAGGTGAAGCAGGGCGTCCGGAAGGTGCAGTCATCGTCACAGAGTTCTCGCGATTGAAGGTCTTATAGACAAGTGTACTTTGGATCACGTTTCGACCAGGCGCCGCGAGGCGTCGGGAGAAAGGAGGAGGGTGCCGCAGCGTAGAACAACGCCAAGTGCCCGCGAGACGGGCCCATAATGCTATCAGACACGCAACAGGGAAATAGAGAGTACTGGTCACCAGTTGTTCAGGGGAGTATGAATCATGAAGAGATTTGTTCTTGGCAGTGTGGCGCTCTTGGCGGCGGCCGCGGCGGTGTTTGCGGCCCAGATAATCGGCCCGCCGGACGATCAGTTCGACATGAGCAGGATTACGCCGGGGCCGCTCGTGGCGTCGACTTTTGCCGCTGACACGGCCGTAAATATCACGCTCGATCCCTCCAGCTACCCGATCATCGAGATGTACGTGGACGTGCTGGACAATTCGGGGTACCCAATTCCGGGGCTGACGGCGGGGGATTTCTGCGTGACGCAGGACGGAGCGCCGGTCCCCTTCCAGGTAACGGAGGTCGGATCGCAGGGGTGCCCGACCGCGATCTGCCTTGTGATTGACCAGAGCGGGAGCATGGCATCGTACGGGGCAATGGAGTTGGCGAAAAATGCAGCCCGGCAGTTCGTGCGCAACATGGACGCTTTTGACCGGGTGGCGCTCGTGCCCTTCTCGAGCTGCACGTCGGTGCTGCAGGATTTTACCAGCGACACGACGCTGCTGCTTTCGCGTATCACCAGCCTGATCGCCTCCGGTTCGACCGCCCTGTTCGACGGTATCTGGCTGGGCGAGGATATCACTGCTCCCCAGCAGGGCGCCCGCGCTGTGATTTCATTCACCGACGGCGGTGAGAATAACAGCGACGTCTGCGGGTACCCGCCCGACGGAAGCTACTACGACGGCACCTATGCCGACGATTCAGTGATCATCGTGAACAAGGCGCTGGCGGCCGGGATCCCGCTGTACGGGATCACGGTGGGCTCCGGGGCGTGGGCGGATCCGCTGATCGCCTTTGCCGGCGGATCCGGCGGATACTACATGCACGCACCTTCGGCCGCGGATATCGACTCGCTTTACTCGCGGATCAAGACAACGCTGTGCAGCCGTTACCTGATCACGTTCACGAGTCCGGACACGGTAATGGACGGCACGCAGCACCAGGTCGTGGTCTGCCAGGGCGGGACTCTGTGCACACCCTGCGATACGGGCTGGTACAACGAGCCCTGTCCGCCGGTGATCGTGCGGACGCAGGCGACGATCGACCTGGAAGCGGTCTGCCAGCCGGCGGCGACGGGGCTGTCCGTTTGTGCGCTCGTCGCCGACACCTGCGCTCCGTTCCTGAGCAACGTGACGCTGTTCTGGCGCTATGCCAACCCGGCGGTGGGTCCGTACAACTCGGCGGCCATGGTCAGCGCCGGCGGAAATGAGTACTGCTACACCATTCCGGGCGGTTTGCTGCCCCTCGGCACGTCGGGGATCGACTACTACGTGACGGCCTCGGACGGCGAGGCGACGGTGTCGGTGCCCGCGGCAAACCCGCAGAACTACCCGTACGCGGTGGCGATCTGTCCCAACTACGCCCCGGAGATCACCGGCGTCGCGGTCGACTGCGAGGCGGGCGGCGATGCCGTGGTGGCGGCGCTGATCACCGATACCCTCGACTACGTTGACCACGCGGTGCTGTTCTACCGCCAGGCGGGGGATATCCTGTACGACAGTGTGCTGATGGCGAACACCGGCGGGTCGAATTGGGAGGGCGTGATCCCATCGGAAGTGACCGCGGGATGGTTCGACTACGTCGTGCGGGCCTGGGACAATTTCGGCGTGATGGCGCAGTACGGACCGCTGACCGATTCGTGCGGCGACGGCGACGAGCCGGTGCCGACCAACGAGTGGATCAACGTGTACTGCGGCTATCCGCTGTTGAACGGCGTGCCGCTTTCGCCGGGGGATGTGATCCGGGCGTATGATCCGGACGGGGTGCTGTGCGGGATGGACGTCGTGAGGCCGGACGGATCGTTCGGATTCATGCCGATCTACCGCGAGGAGCCGTACAATCCGGGCGACCAGGGGGCGGAGCCGGGCGACCTGATCACGTTCTTCATCAACGGCGTTGAGGCGCAGGCCGACCCGGAGGTCTACTGGACCGCCAACGGCGACGGATTCGAGGTGTGCGCGTTCACCACCTGCCAGACGTTCACGCTCGATGCCGGGTGGCACCTGATTTCGTGGAACCGGGAGTGGAGCGGGTCGATCGAGGACTTTTTCGCGCTGTTGGGAAAGCCGGGGCCGTGCATCGAAGTGATCCTCGGGTTCGACCGGGGGGCGCAGACGTACGATCCGGACCTTCCGGAATTCTCGACGCTCCACGGTCTCGACTACCACTTCGGGTACTGGTTCCTGCTGAACTGCCCGATCACGTTCGACATTTGCGGACCGCGGGTGGATCCGACCGATTTCATCACGATGTGGCCGGACTGGAACCTGGTGTCGTACTGGCCGACGGAGGAGCTGGCGCCGCCGGACGCCCTGGCCTCGGTCTACGGTTGCCTGATGGTGGCGGTCGGGTTTGACGGCGGCGGTTTGATACACGTGCCGGGGGATGATCCGTACAATACGCTCGCGACCATGGGTCCGGGGTTCGGCTACTGGCTGAAAGGTGAGTGCGGGGGTACGCTGCTCTATCCCGGCTGGACGGGCCCGGTGCCGCCGCTCCTGCCGCGGACGGCGGCGGCGGCGCCCGAGGTGCCGCCCTCGCGGACGTGGTTGTCGCTCTATGGGTCGAACCTGACCCTGGACGGCGCGGCGCTCGGGGACGCGGTCTTCGAAGTGTTCGGAGCGAGCGGGGTGCGCTGCGGCGTCGGCCGGTACAGCGACGGTCTGCTGCGGTTCACGCCGGTGTACGGGTATGACGCGACGAGCGCGACGACGGCGCAGTACCCGAAAGCGGGGGAGAGGTTGACGCTGACGGTCAACGGGGAGCGGGTGGCGACACCGCTGGTGTGGACGGACCAGGGCGACCGGGTGCGGCTGAGTGCGCTGACGCGGGAAGCAGGCGGCGCGCTGCCGCTGTCCTACGGGTTGGCGCAGAACTATCCGAACCCGTTCAACCCGACGACGGCGATCAGCTTCACGTTGGCGGCCGCCGGTCCGGTGAAGCTGAAGGTGATCAACCTGCTGGGGCAGACGGTGGCGACGCTGGTCGACGGTCCGCTGGCGCAGGGTTCGCACACGGTGACGTGGGATGCGAGCGCGATGGCGTCGGGGACGTATTTCTATCGTCTGACGGCGGGAGCGTTCACCCAGACGAAGAAGATGGTGCTGCTGAAGTAGGGACTTCGCAGCGCCCCAGTTCGAAACGTACGGCAGCCACCCTCGAGCCATCGAGGGTGGCTGCGTTGTTTAGGCCGGCGGCGCGGGCGAACCGACGGGAATCCCCTCGAGGTAGTCCTCGCGCGCGGCGGTGACGGCCACGGGCACGAGCGCCCGCTCCCGGTAGGCGGAAGCGGGGAGTTTCACCCGAAGATAGTTGTCGGAGAGGGCAAAGTAGGCGCCGTCGGGCTCGCTTCTGTGCTCGGCGATGACCTCCAGCGTCCGGCCGACCTGGCGTTCGAGGTTGGCGCGCTGGAGCCGCCGCGAGAGGTCGGCGAGAATCCGGTTGCGGCGGCGGACTTCCGCGGCCGGAACCTTGCCCTCCAAGGCGGCCGCGGCCGTGCCGGGACGGTCGCTGTAGCTGAACACGTGGAGGTAGTCGATCAAACCGGAGGCGGCCAGGCGGCGCGTCTGCTCGAAGTGCTCCTCGGTCTCGCCGGGGAATCCGACGATGACGTCGGCGCCGATGGTGGTGCCGGGGACGGCCGCTTTGAGGCGCGAGGCGCGCTGGACGTAAATGGCCTGGTTGTAAGGGCGGCGCATGGCGCAGAGAATTTCGCTTGAGGCGGACTGGAGGGGGAGATGGAAGTGGCGGCAGAGGCGGCCGCGCGATTCGGCAAAGACCTCGATGAGGTCGTCCTTGACCGCCTGCGGCTCGACCGATGACAGGCGCAGGCGGGCGAGATCGGTCTCGGCGAGGAGGAACCGGCAGAGGCCGGCAAGCGAACGGATCTGCGGTTCGCGCCCCCGGTCGCGGTAGTAGCCGATGTTGACGCCGGTGAGGACGATCTCGCGGTAGCCCTGGGCGGCAAGGGCGTTGATTTCGGCGGCGATGTCGGCGGCGGGACGGTTGGCCAGCCGGCCGCGGACGATGGCGACGATGCAGAAAGAGCACCACTGATTGCAGCCGTCCGATATTTTCACCCAGGCGCGGTTGCGATTGTGGAAATCCTCGATGAAGGGGGAGCAGGAGAGGTCGGGCGCCTCGCGGAACAGGTCGGGCAGACGGGCGGGAAGGATGCGGTCGATGGCGTCTTTGTCGCGGTTGGGGACGATGACGTCAACTCCTTCAAGGCCGGCGATCACCTCGGGGTCGTGGTCGACGTAGCAGCCGACGACGACGATGCGGCCGTGGGGATTGCGGCGGGCGGCCTGGCGGATGAGGCGGCGGCAGTCGGCATCGGCGCGATGGGTGACGGTGCAGGTGTTGATGACGGTGAGGTCGGCCGGCTCGCCGTCAGCGGCCCGCCGAAAACCGAACGGGTAGAGCTTGGCCGCCATCCGCTCGGTTTCATACTGGTTGAGGCGGCAGCCGACCGTCTGGAGGCGGATGACTTTTGTTTTCCTCGGGGCGTCGACAGGCTCGGTCATAGCACACTATTATACGCGATTTGGCGCGGGGGCGGGGAGAAAAATGCGGGCCGGGGAAGCGTCCGCGACCCGACCGCCGCGGGGCGCGCGCGGCGCCGCGGAAACGGGAAATCCTCCTTGCCCGCCGCGCGGTTTGGGGCGTTATTACGCGGCGATGGACAAGGCGGATAAGGCGCCGACCGCACCGGTCCTGGCGCTCGTGGGTATGCCGGGGTCGGGAAAGTCGACCGCCGCGGAGATGCTGGCCGCGCGGGGGTGGGCGACGATCCGGTTCGGGCAGGTGACGATCGACGAAATCGCGGCGCGCGGGCTGACGGTCGATGAGCGCAACGAGCGGGCGATCCGCGAGGAACTGCGGCGCGTGCACGGTCCGGACGCCTACGCCCGGCTGGCCATGCCGAAGATCCTCGCAGCCCGGGAGACCGGGAGAGTGCTGATCGACGGGCTGTACTCGTGGTCGGAGTACAAGTACCTCCACGAGGCACTGGCCAGCCGGATGCTCGTGCTGGCGATCACCTCGGCCCGCAGGATCCGGTACGCCCGGCTGGCCGGCCGCAGCGAGCGGCCGCTCACGGCCGAGGAGGCGCGCCGGCGGGATTTCGCCGAGGTCGAGAACCTCGAAAAAGGCGGGCCGATCGCCATGGCCGACTACACTATCGTCAACGACGCCGCGCTCGACGACCTCCGGCGGGAGGTTGACCGGGCCATCGCGTTTCTCTTCCCCTCCTGACATGATGGACGAGCGGGCGATCAAAAAGCTGCTGGCCCAGGAGCGGCAGCGCTGGTTCGGGTGGGGGCACGAGGACTGGCGCGAAATGATCGAGGCGACCCCGGATGACGAAGATGGGGAGCTCTTCTTCTACCTCGCGCCCTTCGGCGGCGAGGCCTTTCCGGTCGAGGTCGTCTGTTTCCCCGACCCGGACGGGGCGATGGAGATCTCGCTCATTGTGACCATCGAGGAGAACGGGCGGGAGGCGGAGGCGGCTTGGATGGTGTACGCCGACGGGGAGAAAGAAATGCTGGTGGAGACGACCGACCGGCGGGAGGGGGACGAGGAGGGTGATGAGTAAGGGGCCGCAGACGGGGCGGCTGGCGCCGCCCGATATCAACCGCCTCCTCCAGGAGGAACGGCTGCGGTGGGCGCGCCGCCCGTACGAGTTTCTCCGCACGGTTCCGTCGCACCCCGAGGGGCCGCTCGCCTACTACCGGTTCCGATCGGGGCGGACGTTTTTCGTGCGCCTGGCAGTGGTGTCGGCCACCGAGGCCCGGGTGGAGCTGCGGGTGACGGCCGAGGAACAGGCGGGGTGTCTGGGGTTCGGGCGGCGGCCGGCGGGGAAGGAACTCACGTTCACGGTTCTGCGGCCGGTCTGAGGGCCGCGGCGCAGGGGGGGTCATTCTTCCGGCCGAAGGAGTTGCTCGGCGGCGAGACAGGCGGCTGGCGAGCCCAGCATGTACAGGACATCCTCGGCTTCCACGACCGCGTCGGCGCCGGGATTGGCCGTCACCTGCTCGCCGCGGCGGATGGCGAGGATGTTGACGCCGCAGCGGGCGCGCAGGTTCAACTGGGCCAGGTTGCGGCCGGCGAAGGGGGAATCGGGCACGACGCGCACAGACGTGATTTCGACGTCGCTGATGCCGGCCGGAAGGTCGGCCATGCGGGGGGCGGGGTGGGACACGGTGCGGAGCATCTCATAGCTGTCCGACCGGATTTCGCTGATGAGGCGCTCGATTTCATCGCGCGGCACCAGAAAGCGGCTCAGCACGCGGGTGAAGATCTCAATCGACGTTTCGAATTCCTCGGGGATGACTTCGTTGGCGCCAAGCGCGCGGAGAGGATTGACTTCGGTGACGAAGCGGGTGCGGACGACGATGTGGAGGTTGGGGTTGAGTTCGCGGGCGAGCTGGGTCACGCGGCGGGTGCCGGCCGGGTCGGAGATGGCGATGACGATGATCCGGGCGGTGTCGATCCCGGCCAGGCGGAGCACCTCCGGGTAGGTCGCATCGCCGAATTCGATCAGCTCGCCGTTCTCCCTCTCCGCGCGGACCGTCTCCGGGTTGGTCTCGATAATCCGATAGCGGATCCCGGTCCGCCGGGCGGCGCGCGCGACGTTCCGGCCGTTGACGCCGAAGCCGACAATGACGAGGTGGTCCCGCAGGGTCTCGCGGGCGCGCTCGTCGAGCGCCGGCAGGCCGCGGGCGAAGCCGCGCCGAAGGCGCGAGGGGAGGGGCAGCCGGGCCAACAGGTCAGCGATGCGCGGGCCACCCGTGATCATGAAGGGCGTCGCCAGCATGGTCAACACGGAAACGCCAACGACGTTCTGGTACCAGAAGGTGTCGAGCAGGCCGAGGTCAAAACCGACTTTGCCCAAAATGAAGGCGAATTCACCCATGCCCGCCAGCGCCAACCCGATGAGCAGCGCCGTGCGCAGCGACATCCCGAAGGCCAAAACAACCGCGGAACCGACCAGCGTCTTCATCACCAGCACGCCCACGGTGATGGCGAGGACGGGGACGGCGTTCTGCAGGAGGACGCCGGTGTTGAAGAGCAGGCCGATCGAGACGAAAAAGAAGCTGTTGAAAACGTCGCGGAAGGGGAGAATCCCCTCGAGGGCGTGGTGGCTGTACTCCGATTCGGAGATGACGAGCCCGGCGATGAAGGCGCCGAGACCGATGGAGAGCCCGGCCGCCGACGACAGCCAGGTCACGGAGATCGCGATCAGGGCGATCGTCAAGAGGAAAAGCTCCCGGCTCCGCGTCCGCGTCACCTGGTAGAGGATGGCGGGCGTGACCCAGCGCGCGAGCACGACAATCAGGGCGGTCATGACGGCGCTCTTGACGAGCAGACTCAGCACGGAGCCGGCGGCCGAGCCCGACTGCTGGGCGAGGATGCCGGTGATGAGCATGGTCGGGACGATGGCGATGTCCATGACGACGGTGAGGGTGAGAGTCATGCGCCCGTGCGGACTGTCCAACAGCGCCCGCTCCTGGAGCGTCTTGAGGACGATGGCGGTCGAGTTGGTGCCGATGAGAAAGCCGAGGAAGAGGGCCAGCCGGCCGCTCACCCCGAGCGAGAGACCCACCGCCCACGAGACCACGGCGCTGAGCGCCACGAGCAGCACGCCCCCGATGAGACCGAATCGGCCCGTGCGAATCAGCCCGCGGAAAGAAAACTCGAGCCCGATGGCGAACAGGAGCAGGATAACGCCGATGTGGGCGAGCTGATCAACGTTCTCAGGGTCGTGAATGAGGCGCAGACCATCCGGCCCGATCAGCGCCCCGGTGACGAGAAAACCCACGATGGTCGGGAAGCGGAGCCGGTGGCAGACGTACAGCACGATCAGCGAGGAGGCGAAGATGACGGCGATGTCGCGCAGAATCGGGATCTGTTCCATACGGTGACCTCGCCGCAAAGTACGGCGGCGGGACCGCGCGGGCAAAGAAAAAATCTCCGCGCGCGTGCCCTGGGAGGCGGAGCCGACGCCCCGCCGGGCTAGCGGCGCAGCGAGAGAGCGATGCGGCGGCGTGCGAGGTCGACGTCGAGGACAGTCACTCTGACGCGCTGGTGGACTTTGACGATTTCGGCGGGGTTGCGCACCCAGCGGTCGGCCAGCTCGCTCCGGTGCACCAGGCCGTCCTGGTGCACGCCGATGTCGACAAAGGCGCCGAAGGCGGTGACGTTGGTGACGATGCCGGGAAGCTGCATCCCGACTTTCAGATCCTCGAGGGTGCGGACGGCATCGTCGAAGTGGAACGGTTCCCAGGCGCCGCGCGGGTCGCGGCCGGGTTTGGCCAGCTCGGCCATGATGTCGGTGAGAGTGGGCAGTCCCACGGCGGCCGAGCAGTAGTCCTCGAGGCGGAGGCGCCGGCGGAGGTCCTCGCGGGCCATCAGGTCGCTCACCGTACAGCCGAGGTCGGCGGCCATGCGTTCGACGATGGGGTAGCTCTCGGGGTGGACGGCGCTGCGGTCGAGCGGGTTGTCGGCGTCGGCGATCCGCAGAAACCCGGCCGCCTGCTCGAAAGCTTTCGGCCCGAGCCGGGGGACGCGGGCGAAAGCCCGGCGCGACCGGAACGGGCCGTGCTCGTCCCGATACGCGACAATGTTCTGGGCCAGCGACGGACCAAGGCCGGATACGTACGCGAGCAGCTCCCGGCTGGCGGTGTTGACCTCGACGCCGACCGAGTTCACGCAACTCATCACGGTGTCGTCGAGGCTCCGCCGGAGCATCCCCGGGTCGACATCGTGCTGGTACTGCCCCACCCCGATCGCCTGCGGGTCGATCTTCACGAGCTCGGCCAGCGGGTCCATGAGGCGGCGGCCGATCGACACCGCGCCGCGCACGGTGACATCGTGCTCAGGAAACTCCTCGCGGGCGACCGCCGAGGCGGAGTACACCGAGGCCCCCGATTCGTTGACCATCTCGACCGAGACATGGGCGGGCAGGCCGATCTCGCGGACGAAGGCTTCGGTCTCGCGGCCGGCGGTGCCGTTGCCGATCGCGATCACGCTGATCCGGTGCCGGGCGCAGAGGGCCTTGATCTCGACTGCCGCATCGCGGCGCTCCGCGTCGGAGCTGTGCGGGAAGACGGCGAGGTGGTCGAGGAGTTTGCCCTGGCGGTCGAGGGCGACGACTTTGCAGCCGGTGCGAAAGCCGGGGTCGATAGCGAGCACCGCCTTGCGCCCGAGAGGCGGAGCCATCAGCAGTTCGCGGAGGTTGTCGGCGAAGACGCGGACCGCCTCGGCGTCGGCGCGCTCTTTGAGGGTAGCGCGCAGCTCAGTCTCCAGAGCGGGGGCAAGGAGACGCTTGTAGGAGTCGTGCACCGCCTCGCGTACCTGCTCGGCCGCGGGATTGTCGGCCATGAGGAAGATCGTTTCGAGGATGGCGAGCGCGGAAGCCTCGGGGGGAAGCAGGCGCACCGAGAGGACGCCCTCGGTCTCCCCCCGGCGGATGGCGAGGTAGCGGTGCGACGGGGCTTTGGCGGCGGGTTCCTCCCAGTCGAAATAGTCGGCGAATTTGGCCCCCTCGGTTTCCCGGCCGGCGATGACGTGCGAGCGGATCGTCGCCGCGCGCGCGAAGAGTGCGCGGAGGCGGGCGCGGGCATCGGCGTCCTCATTCACCCACTCGGCGATGATGTCGCGGGCCCCCGCGAGGGCGTCGGCGGCGGTTGCGACGTCTTTCGCGGGGTCGACAAAGGCCCCGGCCTCGGCCGCCGGATCGAGGGCGTCCTGGGCGAAGAGCAGTTCCGCCAGCGGCTCGAGGCCGCGCTCGCGGGCTATGGCGGCGCGGGTGCGGCGTTTCGGCCGGTAGGGAAGGTAGAGGTCCTCAAGCACCGCCATGGTCGCGGCCGCGGCCAGGCGGGCTTCGAGTTCGGGCGTGAGGAGACCGCGTTCGTCGAGCGATTTGACGATCGCCGCGCGCCGCTTGTCCAGCTCGCGCAATTGCGTGACCCGGTCGCGAATCGAAGCGATCGCGACTTCATCGAGACTGTCCGTGGCCTCCTTGCGGTAGCGGGCGATGAACGGGATAGTCGCGTCGTCGTCGAGCAGGCGCACGGCGGCCTCGACCTGAGAGGGCCGGAGGCCGAGTTCGCGGGCGACAGTGTCGACATGCGGATCGTTCATAGGGACCATCCCGGCCCGGGTCGGAGAGTGCCGCCGCCCGGTCCGTTGCCCGCAAAATACGACACCGGCGGGCCAGAGGAAAGAGGGGAGCATCGAAAATCGCCGCCGGGCCGGGGGATCCGATCCCGCCCAAATCGGTTGCCGGGAGGGAGCGAATGACCTATGATGGGCGTATGACACGCCCGCCGCGACCGCCCTCGGCTATTCTCCGTCTTCTTCCGGTCCTGCTCTGGTGCGGGCTGGTGCTCGCGGCGCTGCCGGAAATGCCGCGCGCGCCGGGTCGGCCGGCCGACCGCAGCCACAACTGCCGCCTCTGGGGGATCGCGGGGGAGACGCCGCGGGGGAGCGCGCTCCGGGAACAGCTCCTCGGCGGCGCGGCCTCGATCGACAGCCTGAGCCGGTTTGACCGCGACGGGTGGGGGTTGGCGTACTACCCATCGGCGGCGGGCGGCGGCGGGGGCGGGTCGGCGCCGGTTTGCGTGGTCGAGCGCTCAGCCGCCGCGGCCATCGACGATCCGCGCTACGACACGGCGGCGGCGGCGCTGATCTATGCGGCCCCGCCCATCGCCCTTGCCCATATCCGGCGGTGCTCCTCCGGGCTGTGCGGAATCCCCGATCCGCATCCGTTCCGTCGCGAAAAGGGCGGCCGCACGTGGCTTCTGGCCCACAACGGGACGATCGGCAAGGCGGTGCTCCTTGACCTGATCCGCCCGGACTACCTGGCGGCCAACCCACCGCAGTACGGGAGCAACGCGGCCGAGTGGATCGACTCCGATCTCTACCAGATTTTCCTTCTGCAATGCCTCGAGGACTACGCTTTCGCGGTCAAGCCGGCGCTCGGGGCGGCGGTGGAACGGCTGCGTGCGGCGATCGCGGCGCCGCAGTTGAATTTTCTGCTCAGCGACGGCGCCGCACTCTGGGCCTACGCCGAGGGGAACACGCTCTGCTACGCCGCCGAGGCCGGGGACTCGGCCTTTGCGGCGGTGATGTCGCAGCCGCCGACGGTCTCGGGGGAGGGTTGGACGTGGCTGACCGACGGCGACCTGGTGACGCTCGAACCGGGGGCCGCGCCCCTGGTGGAGCGGATCGAGCAGTACTTCGACGGCACGGGGGCGGACGGCGAGCCGCCTGCCCTGCCGCGGGCGATGGCGCTCGAGCAGAACTACCCGAACCCGTTTAACGCTTCGACCGTGATCGCCTTCGAGTTGCCCGCGCGCGCGGCGGTGCGGCTGGCTGTTTGCAGCGCACTCGGCCGCCATGTCGCAACTTTGGCCGACGGCGTCCGGGGGGCGGGACGGCACGAGGTGCGCTGGGATGGACGGGACGACAGCGGCAAGCCGGTCGCCAGCGGCGTTTACCTCTGCCGCCTCGAAGGGGCAGGACGGTCGGCCGTGCGAAAGATGATCGTTCTCAAATAGGGGGGCCGGGGAGACCGGTCGGGGCGCATGACGGGCTTGACCGCCGGCGGGGAGGGGACTTTATTTCGGGCACTTTTGACGCCCTATAGTTGTTGCTGAAGCCTGAGATGAGACGGGGAACGCGGAACCGCCATGAGTGAATACGGCAAACTGACAGTCGGCGTGCTGGCGCTCCAGGGGGATTTCGAGCGCCATTTGTACCAGCTCCGGCGGGTCGGGGCGAAAGCGCGGGAAGTGCGGAGACCGGCCGACCTCGAGGGGCTGGACGGGCTGATCATGCCGGGCGGCGAGTCAACCACGATGAACATTCTCATGGACCGGTTTGCGTTGCGTGAGCCGCTGCGCGCGTTCGCACAGACGAGGCCGGTGTGGGGCACCTGCGCGGGAATGATCATGGCGGCGCGGGAAATCGAGGACAACCAGGCCGGGGTGCGGCCGCTCGGGCTCATCGATATCACGGTCGTGCGCAACGGCTACGGGCGGCAGGTCTTCTCGTTCGAGGCGCACCTGGCGGCGCGCCTGGGCCCGGCCGCGACGGCGCTGGCGGCCACCTTTATTCGGGCGCCCCGCGTGACCCGGGTCGGGCCGGGGGTGACCGCCCTGGCCGAGTACCGGGGGGCGCCGGTCCTGGTGGCGGCCGGGCGGGTGCTGGCGAGCTCGTTCCACACCGAGCTGGGGGAAGACACGACGTTGGTGGAATATTTCCTGCGAAAATACTTGTTGCGAACGGCCGCCGCTAATATATATTCGTAGATGCAAAAAGTCTTTTTTACCCAGTCGGTCGGCGACCGCTCAGCCCACGCGCCGTCGCCCCAGGCCCCTCCCCGGCGGGAGCGGGCGATGGTGCCGGGAGTGCGGCTGCCGCGGTGGATGAAGACGCGGGCCGGCTATTCGCCCAACTATGACCGGATCAAGAACCTGCTGGTCGCCCACGGGCTCCACACGGTCTGCCAGGAGGCGGCCTGTCCCAATATCAGGGAGTGCTGGGAGGGAGGGACGGCCACCTTCATGATCCTGGGGAAGTACTGCACGCGCGGGTGCAACTTCTGCGATGTGCAGAAAGCGCTCCCGACGGGGCTGGACGAAGACGAGCCGAACCGGGTGGCGGCGGCGGTCGCCCAGCTCAATCTGAAACAAGTCGTGATCACCTCGGTCACGCGAGATGACCTGCCGGATGGAGGCGCCTCTATTTTTGCCCGGACTATAGAGGCCCTCCGAAGGCAGGATTCTGACGTCAAGGTCGAGTTCCTCATACCTGATTTTCGCGGCAATCTCGACGCCCTCGCGGTCGTGCTGGCCAGCGGCGTCGACGTGCTCGCGCACAACGTCGAAACCGTGCAGCGGCTGTACAAGCGGGTGCGGCCGGGGATGAAACTGGACCGGTCGCTGGAGATCCTCCGGACCGCCGACCGCTACCGCCCGCGGCCGGTGGTGAAGACCGGGTTCATGGTCGGCCTGGGCGAAACGGGGGAGGAGATCCGGGAACTGCTGGAGCAGATCTACGCGGCCGGGTGCGACATCGTGACGATCGGCCAGTACCTGCGGCCCTCGCCCCACCATCTGCCGATCGAGCGCTTCTACGCGCCGGAGGAGTTTGCCGAGATGGCCGCGCTGGGGCGGGCCATCGGGTTCGGGCACGTCGAGGCCGGACCGCTCGTGCGCAGCTCGTACAAGGCTTTCGAGCAGTCCCGGCGCCTGCTGGAGCAATCATGCTGAAGAAAATACACATCGCGCGGCACCACGGGTTCTGCATGGGGGTCAAGCGGGCGATCCAGATCGCCGAGGAGACGGCGCAGCGGGCGGCGGGCCCGGTGACCATCCTCAACGAGATCGTGCACAACGACGCCGTGGTGGCGAAATTCCGCGCCCAGGGCGTGGGCCAGGCCTTCGCCGTGGACGACGTGGACGGCGGCACGCTCATCATCTCGGCCCACGGCGTGGCCCCGGCGGTGAAAGAGGCCGCGCGGAACCGCGGGCTCAACCTCGTCGACGCCACCTGCCCGCTCGTGGAGCGGATCTACATCATTCTCGACAAGATCGTCAAGAACGGCTACCACGTCATCCACTGGGGGGAGAGGGATCACGATGAGACGCGCGGGGTGGTCGGACACGCCCCCGGGCACATCACCGTCGTGTCCTCGCGGGAGGAACTGCTCGCCCTTCCCGAATGGGCCGACCGCCGGCTGGGGCTGACGGTGCAGACGACGGCGCACATGGACGACGTAGCGGCGGTCGAAGAGCTGGCGCGGGAGAAGTGGCCCCACATTGAGGTTTTCAACACGATCTGCAACGCGACCACGCAGCGGCAGAACGCGGTGATGGATCTCGCGCCGCAGGTGGACATGGTGCTGGTCGTGGGGTCGGCGAGCTCGGCCAACTCCAACCGGCTCGCGCGGATCGCCAACGCGATCTGCGGGCGGGGGATTCTGATTGCCTCGGCGGCCGACATCCGGGATGAGTGGTTTGCCGAAGAGACCGACATCGCGCAGGTGGGGGTGACCGCGGGGGCGTCGACGCCCGACTTCCTCGTCGAGGAGGTGATCCGGCGGCTCGTCGAAATTTCCGGCGGGACGGCCGAAGTGATCAAGCCGGAGCGGCGCCGGCGGCGGGGGAGCGACGAGGCGGCGCTCGACTAGCCCGCCGGCGACCGTCCCACCCAAAGAGCAGGAGCCTGGCATGGCAGCATTTGGCGAGTATTGCATCCTGGCCGCGGCCGCGGCCGCGTTGCTCTCGGCCGTCCTCTATGCCCTCGTGTGGCGGGGGCGCGAGGACTACCGGCGGGCGGCGCGGGCGGCCTTCACGCTGACGGCGCTGTTTCTGACCGGGGCGCTCCTGGCTCTGCTCCATCTGATTCTCACCCACGATTTCCGCATCGCCTACGTCTTCTCCTACTCCTCGACCGATCTCCCCCTCTGGTACCTTGTCGCTTCGCTGTGGGGCGGGCAGGAAGGGACGTTCTTGCTGTGGATCGTGTTCGTGGCGGTGCTCGGGCTGGTGCTGATCGCGAGCCCCAGGGCGCGGGAATTCGAGGCCGGGAATCTCGTCTTCGTGAATCTCTTCATTTTGTCGATTCTGTTCATTCTCCTGAAGAAGTCGCCCTTTGAGTATCTGCCGGTGTGGCGGACCGAGGGCAACGGGCTCAACCCGCTGCTGCAGAACTACTGGATGACGATTCATCCGCCGGTGATGTTCGTGGGGTTCGCGGCCGCGGTGATGCCGGCGGCGTTTGCGATGACTGCCCTGGTGGGGCGGAAGTACGATACCTGGGCGGAAGCGGCGCGGCCCTGGACGCTCTTTGCCTGGGCGGCCCTGGGAGCGGCGCTCGTCCTCGGCGGCTATTGGGCCTACGAGACGCTCGGCTGGGGGGGATTCTGGGCGTGGGACCCGGTCGAAAATTCGTCGTTCATTCCCTGGATTTTTCTCGCGGCCCAGATCCACGCCCTCTTCATCAAACGCCAGCGGCAGGGACTCATGCGCTTCTCCCTCGCCATCGTGCTGGTGACGTTCTGGTCGGTCCTCTACGGAACGTTCCTGACCCGGTCGGGAGTCCTGGGAGACTTCTCGGTGCACTCCTTCGTGGACCTCGGAATCAACAACTTCCTCCTCGGCGGGCTGGCGGGGTTCATCGCGCTCGGGTTGTCGCTGCTGGTCTGGCGCTGGCGGGACATCCGGCCGGGAGCGTCGTTTGCCAATGTCGCATCGCGCTCGTACCTCGTGTCGCTCGGCGTCGTTGTGCTGTTTCTCGGCGGACTGCTCACCCTGGCGGGGACGTCGGCGCCGCTGTTGACTCGGCTGGCCGGAGAGCCTTCGGCGGTGGGATTGTCGTACTACTTCGCGACCATGACGCCGGTGGCGGCAGTCGTGCTTCTGCTCCTGGGTCTGTTCCCGAGTTTTCGCTGGAACCACGGACTCTCGCGGCGGTGGCTCCTGCTGGGGGGCGGCGGCGCGGCGGCGGCCACGGCCGCCGGCTTGTGGCTGTCCGGGACGACGGGCGATCCGCTGTACCTCGCTCTCTTCGCCGCGGCGACCTGGGCGCTGGTTTCCAACGGCTACGCCCTGGCCTCGTCCTGGCGAAAAGGGGCAGTCAACCCCGCCTACCTCGCGCACATCGGCCTGGCGGCGGCACTGATCGGTGCGGCCGTCTCAGCCGGGTTCGAAACCAAGCAGACGGTCCGGCTGCCTCAGGGAGAAACGGTCCGCGCCATGGGGTACGATCTGACCTTCGTCCGCACGGAGCCGACCGCCAAAGGGTTTGACTGCCGTGTCGAGGTGGCCGGGGCTGGGGCGGCGTTCACCGCCGTGCTGCCGCACGAGTTCCCGCGCAACATGGAAGGGACGATGCGCAAACCGCACGTGGAGAAATTCCTCGGGCACGACATCTACCTGTCGCCGTTGGCTCTCGAACAGCCGAAGGGACCGGAGCCGGGGTCGTATACGCTGGCCAAAGGGGAGTCGGCCGCGGTGGACAAATATACACTGACCTTTCACGAATTCGCCCTCACCAGCCACAGCGAGGGGGCGGTGACCGAAGCGGGAGCGCGCATCACGGTGGCCTGGGCCGGCGGCCGCGAAGAAATCCTGCCGCGGCTGCGCGTGAGCGGCGACGAGGTGGCGGCCCTCCCGGCGCCATTTGACGAGGGGCGGGGGACGGTGGCCATTACCGCGGTGCGGCCCGAGGACGGTGCGGTGGCGATCAAGGTGGCCGGCGCTTTTGTGCCGCCGGCGGAGATGGCGGGGGAGACGCTCACGATCGAACTGTCAGAAAAACCGCTCATCAACCTGTTCTGGCTCGGAACCGCGCTCGTGTTCGGGTCGGGGTTGTGGTCGATGCGGGAGAGAAGACGTCGCCGCGTGACCGATGCCGCAGGGACCGGCGCGGCCGCCAAAGCGGCGCCGGGGGAGATTTCGCGAGAAATATCCGTTTGATATTCGGTCCCTCCGCCGTATCTTAATTCAGTCGCGCACGACGCGCTTCGTCAGACCAGGCAACCCGCGCGACGCAGTCACAACGCATGGCGAGAATCCGGATGGGGCGAGTCAGCGATCTGCCGCCCGGACGTTCCCTGGAGAAACGGGTGCTGGCGCGGCGGATCATCGTCGTGAACGATGCGGGGATCATGCGCGCGCTGGAAGGGGACTGCAAACACATGAAAGCTTCGCTGGCGAGCGGCCCGATCGAGGACGGGGTCATCACCTGCCGCATGCACGGGTGGAAATACCGGCTCGCGACCGGAGAGTGCTTGACCAACCCGGCGTTTCGGCTGAAGACTTATCCGGTCGAGACCGAAGAGGGAAAGATATACGTGGTAGTCGATCATGGTTGAGCAAGCGACCGATCTGTTTGCGAAAGTCCACCGGTATCTGGAGGAGATTGCGCCGCCGCGGCCGCCGGTGATGCGGGAAATGGAGGCCTACGCCGCCGAGCACGGGTTTCCCATTGTCGGCCCGCTGGTGGGGAGATTTCTCTACCAGCTGGCGATGCTGACCAAGGCGCGGCGGGTGATGGAACTGGGCTCGGGCTTCGGCTACAGCGCGTACTGGTTTTCGCTCGCGATGGGGGGGCGGGGGGAGATTGTGATGACCGATGCCGATCGCCGCAACAAGAGACGGGCGAATGACTATTTCATGCGCGCCGGGCTGGAGAGCCGGTTCGACTTCCAGGTCGGCAACGCCCTGCGGCTGCTCGAACGGCAGGACGGGCCGTTCGACATCGTTTTCAACGACGTCGACAAGGAGGATTATCCGCGGACGATCGAGCTGGCGGCGCCGCGCCTGCGCAAGGGCGGGTTGTTTCTGACCGACAACGCGATCTGGAGCGGTCGGGTGGCCGATGGCCGGGGCGACGCACCGACGCAGGCGGTGCGGGCTTTCAATGCCGCTCTCGTGCGCGACAGCCGGTTCTGGACCACCATCGTGCCGATCCGCGACGGCGTGGCGGTGGCGCTGCGCCTGTGACCGGGCGCGCCGGGGCCGGACGACAGCGACAGCCTCTGTCTGTCAGGTTTCGTCAGGCGGAAACCGACAGCCCCGAAAATTGCGGTCCAGCCGGGAAACCTTCCCGGCTTGCCGGACGTTTAAGGAGTAGTCAGTGCGGCTCAAGTCTCCGCGGCGATTTCCGATAGAACGCTTGAACGGTCATTGGTTCCGCGAACGAGATTTCATAGAGATCACCTTAGGGAGGAGCCGGCCCGCCGAGTGGATCGCGGCGCGGACTTGAGCACCGAACAGAGGGCGCAGATATCGGCGGAGTCGGACGGGGAAGCGGCCGGCGACGACCGGCCGGAGTGCCAACACAGAAATCAGTTGACAACGGGCTGTAGAAAATAGTTAGATTTACCCCCGTTAGGCTGATCCGCCGAGCGCGGCACAAAAACCTGACGTCTCCGATCCCCGGCGCAACTCCTCGACCGCGAGCAGTCGCCGAACCAAAGAGTCAAAGGGTACGAGCGGTCGCAAGACCTGCGAACGAGAAACATTAAGGTCGTTTATTTTTCCAGGAGGAATCATGGCTCCCAAGCGCGCGAAATTCTTTTACTACGGCGATGACGCCCGCACGGAAGAGGTGCGGAAGTTCATTGAAGATGCCGGGATTATGCTCGACATGCGGGACATGTCGCAGCGCCCGCTCACCCGGTACGAACTGTCGGACTTGATCGGCCATCTCAACATCGAGCACTTCATCAACAAGGCCTCAGAGGCGTACGCCGCGCACGGTCTGGACGGCGGTCCGCTGGACCGGGAGAAGGTGCTGGACCTGATGGCGCAGGACTATACGTTGATTCGCAAGCCCATTATCGTCTACTCGCGGCTGCTGACGATCGGGTACGACCGGAAGAAAATCACGGAGATGTTCCAGATCAACAGCAACGGGCAAGCCGAGCCGACGATTCCGGAAAACCGGGGCAACCGGCGCATGGCCGCCGGCGCCAATCGCTGAAACGGGCTTTTCAATTCGTCCCGTCTTGACTATACTTCCGTACGTTGTAGCGCGGAAAGGTGAAACGTATGGAAGTGCAACGCGAAGTTCTCGAGACAGATATAGCGATTGTCGGGGCCGGACCGGCCGGGCTGGCGCTGGCCTATCATCTGGCCAGGCTGGCTGAGGCCGACGGCGGCGCGGCCAAACCCGAGATCCTCCTGATGGACAAGGGCGCCTATGCCGGCGCCCACTCCCTGTCGGGAGCGGTCATGGATCCGCGGGGGATCCGCGAACTCATCCCCGACTTCGAAACGCTCGGCGCGCCGCTGGCGGCGAAGGTGGGCGCGGACTCCCTCTACTGGCTGAGCGAGCGCGGGGCGACGAAATTCCCCTTCCAGCCGCCCGCCCTGTCCAACCACGGCAACTACATCATCTCCCTGAACAAATTCGTCGGCTGGCTGGCCGAGCAGGTCGAGGGCGCGGGCGTCGACATCTACGCCGGACTCGCCGGGTACCAACTGCTGGTCGAGAACGGCGCGGTGACGGGGCTCCAGACGGTCGATCTGGGGGTCGACAAGCACGGCAATCCGAAATCGAATTTCGAGCCGGGGTCGATCATCCGGGCCAAGGTGACGGTGCTGTGCGAGGGAGTGCGGGGGTCGCTGACAAGGCAGGCGTTCGAGAAGATCCCGGCGCTCACCGCCGGCGCCGTGCCGCAGGCGTACCTCACCGGCGTGAAAGAGGTGTGGGAGGTGCCGGCGGGGCGGATCGCGGCGGGGACGGTGATCCACACGATCGGCTGGCCGCAGCCCCGCCATGAGTACGGTGGCGGCTGGGTCTACGCCATGTCGGACACCATGGTGTCGGTCGGGTACGCGGTCGGGCTGAACAGTCCCGACCCGACGAACGACCCCCACATGAAGTTCCAGCGCTACAAAACCCACCCCTTCATCCGGCGCCTTCTCGACGGCGGCCAGATGCAGCACTACGGCGCGAAGGCGATTCCCGACAACGGGTGCTTCGCGATGCCCAAGCTGTACCACGACGGTCTCCTCCTGTGCGGCGACGGCGCCGGCATGCTCGATCCCGCCCGGCTCAAGGGGATTCACCTGGCGATCAAGGGGGGGATGCTCGCGGCCGAGACGCTCTTCGAATGCGCGAAGAGCGGGGACTATTCGACGGCGCGGCTCAAGGCATACGCGGAGCGGTTCGAGCGGAGCTGGGCCGGGGCGGAACTCCGCAAGACGCGCAATTTCCACGCGGGCTTCGAGGGCGGGCTCTACGCCGGAATGTTCCACGCCGCGGTGCAGACGGTGACCGGGGGGCGCGGGCTGTTCGACCGCCGCGTTAAAAAACCAGACCACGAGTACATGCTCACCCTCGCCGGATTCGAACGCCGGTTCGGGCGGCGGCCGGAGAAAGCGCGCGTGAAGTGCGACAACGCCTACACCTTCGACAAACTCACCGACGTGTACAAGTCGGGGACGATGCACGAGGAGGAGCAGCCGCCGCACCTGGTGATCGCCGACTACGACATCTGCAACAACCGGTGCCCCGAGGAGTACGGCAACCCCTGCCAGCACTTCTGTCCCGCGCAGGTGTACGAGATGGTGGACGACGACCAGCGGCCGGGAAAAGTGCGGCTCCAGCTCACGCCCTCAAACTGCGTCCACTGCAAGACCTGCGATATCGCCGATCCCTACCAGATTATCCGCTGGATGACGCCGCAGGGAGGCGAGGGGCCGAACTACGAGAATCTCTGAGGGCCGCGGGATGACGGATCGCGCATGACGGCGTTGGTGCCGGGGTCGGCCGGCGTGGCCCTCCTCCTGGCCGCCTTCGTGCTGAGTCTGCTGGGGCGGCTGTCGGAGCACGGGATAGCCTATCTGGCGATGAATGCGCTGGGCG
The DNA here is from genome assembly GCA_017999435.1 of Candidatus Zixiibacteriota bacterium. Taxonomy (NCBI): domain Bacteria; kingdom Pseudomonadati; phylum Candidatus Zixiibacteriota; species Candidatus Zixiibacteriota bacterium. Next base: position 800,549 of record JAGNLV010000001.1, on the reverse strand, counting down.
CGGCGCTCGCCTGCTGGTATGCCTGGGCGAGCGGTCTGCTGCCGTTCGTGGTCCTCGAGGGGGCCTGGGCGGCGGCGGCGCTCGTGCGGCTGGCGGTCGGGACCGGCAAAAAGAGAGGCTCGCCGCAAACGGGCGAGCCTCGCTAATCGGCGGCGCCGGGGTCGAAACTCAGTAGGGCATGCCCCGCTGCTCGACCAGCGCGCGCTGGACGTAGTTCTCCACTTTCGAACTCTTCACCGTCTCCTCCATCCACCGCGTAAACAGCTCCTGCCGCTTGTTGTTGAGGACAACGGTGCGGACGGAGTCGCGCTTCTCCGTGTACACCGACATGTCGGGAGCCTCTTTGCTGAGGAGCCGGAAGATCACGACCCCCTGGTCATACTTGACCGGTCCGGAGAACTCGCCCGGCCGACTCAGGCCGAATGCGGCCCCGATCGCCAGCGGATCGCGGCGGATGCCGGGCGCGTAGCCGGAGCGGGTGAAGGGGTCGGGGGTTTCGTACTGCTCGCCGAAGCGCTCGGCGGCGGTCTTCGGGTCGCTCCCCTGCTGGATCAGGTTCCAGATGGCGGCCGCGGTGTCGACGCACAGCGCCATGACTTTCTCCTGCTGCACGTCGAGAGTGACGCGCTCGCGGGCCTCCTCGAACGTGGCCAGCCCGGCCGGACGCTTCTCGGCGACCTGGACGACATAAATGGCGCTGTTGTTTTCCCAGACATCGCTGATGGCGTCGACGGCTTCATCGAAGGCGAACATGCCGGCCTGCGCATCGCTGCCGAGGTACTGAATGTTGCGCCCGCGGAAGAAAAGGCCGGTGTTGCGCACGGGGAACTGGTGGTCCTCGGCGGCCTTGAAGAAGCCGATCTTCTTGGCGTCCGTGCGGAACGCCTCGAGCCGGCGGTAGGCCTGATCGAGCGTCTCCTGCGAGGGTTTGGCCTGGATGAGGATGTGCGAGGCGAGGACTTTCTCGACATCCTCCGGCTCGGTCTTGCCGCGCGGAACCTCCCGCTCGGTCTTGCGGTCAAAGAGCTTGATGATGTGCCAGCCGAACTGGGTCTTGACCGGTTCGGAGACCTGGTCCTTGTTCAACTGGAACGCCACTTTCTCGAACTCGCCGACCATCTGGCCGCGGGCGAACCAGCCGAGGTCGCCCCCCTTCTCTTTCGAGCCCGGATCCTCGGAGTAGAGGCCGGCCATCTCGGCGAAGTCGGTGCCCGCTTTGATGGAGTCGTAGATGGCTCTGGCCCTCTCGTAGGAGGCCTCCCAGTCGGACGGCGCGGGCGACTTCTCGATGAGGACGACGTTGAGGGCGGCGCGCTCTTCGACCGTGTACTTGTCGCGGTGGGCGTTGAAATACGCCTCAATCTCCTCCGCCGTGCCCGTCGGGGCCGGACGGGAGAACCGGGCGAAGTCGACGTTGATCATGCCGACCGTGACCTTCTCCTGCGAGCCGAGGAACCACTCGCGGACTTCGTTCTCGGTCACCTGGACGTCCTGGAGCACCAGCTCCTGAACTTTCATCTTGGCGATGTCGTTGCGCGCCGCGGCCTCGATCTGGGACCAGAAGGGGGCGGCCTGGGGATCGAGCATCGCCTGCTGGTACTTCTGGTAGTCGAACTGGCCGTTGGTCAGGAAGTACGGCAGCGTCCGCAGCTCGGGCGGCGGGGAGTAGGCGAGGTAGGAGAACAGCTCCTCATCGGTGACCACGATCGCCTCGTCGCGCACTTTCTGCTGCATGATCTGATCCTGGACGACCTGTTTCCAGGCTTCGAGCTGCAACTCGCGGACCTTGGCGTCAGGGAGGTCCTCGTCGGAGTCCTGCTGCTCGCTCTGCATCATGTTGTTGAGGATCGTGTTGTAGCGCTCCCACGAGATTTCCTCGCCGTTGACGACGCCGGCGACATTGGCGTCGGCAAACCTCTGCCGGCCCGAAAGCCCCATGCCCCACTCGAGAACGATCATTCCCGCGAAGAGAAGGAGGACGATGAGGATAATCGGGAGAATCATGCGGCGAAGTGCATCGAACATCCGTTCAAACTCCTTATTTCCAGTTCCGTTCTATCCAGTCTTATCGGGTCATGCCGTAGCGGGATAAACCGAGTCATGGAATATAATGTACCGCCCCGATAATGCAACCGGGGGGTGCAAGAATTATACAAAAAGAGGGCAAGGGGCGACGACCACCGTAGCCATATTGGGGGACAAGGGCTTAGGGTGGAGCAACGAGTTCGAGGCAGAAGGCGTAGGGGTCAATGACACGGGCGGCCCGCATGGCGGTCGGCCGCCGGCCCCGGCGGTGGCGGGGGGCGCCCCGGCACCGCAGCCGGGCACAAAAGGACCGCGAAAGATGAGGGAGTCCAAGGCAACCTCCGGTACTTCGAACGCCGAGACCTCGCCGCCCATGCGCGTGTGCATGAACCAGCGGGTTTCGCCGGCATCGGCGATGATTTCCACCGGGTCACCGTAACAGAATTGCCTCGGGGTGAGGGTGGGTCAATTGGCGCTCCGGTCGATGCGGACAGCCTCGGGGCAGCGGTCGGAGGCGGCGGCCCCGCTTGATTTCGCACCGGCAAACCGTTATCTACCGCCCATGCGAATCATTCGTTCCATCCGGCAAATGCAGCGGGCGGCGCGGGAGGCGGCGGCGGCGGGGAAGACAATCGGCGTGGTCCCGACCATGGGGTATCTCCACGAGGGGCACCTGGCCCTGGTGCGGCGGGCGAAAAAGGCTGCGGATCTCGTGGTGGTCACGATTTTCGTCAACCCCGCCCAGTTCGCCCCGGGAGAGGACTTCGCCCGGTACCCGCGCGATGAGAAGGGGGATGTGAAAAAGATTCGGTCGGCCGGCGGGGATCTCGTGTTTATCCCCTCCGCCGCCGACATGTACCCGCCGGGGTTCCAGACCTATGTGACGGTCGGCGGGGTCACCGAGGCGCTGGAAGGTGCGGTGCGGCCGGGGCATTTCCTCGGAGTGGCGACGGTGGTGGCGAAGCTGTTCAACATCGTGCGGCCGGACGTGGCCGTGTTCGGCATGAAAGACTACCAGCAGGCGGTCGTGCTGCGGCAGGTCGCCCGGGACCTGGACTATCCGATCCGGATGGTCATCGCGCCGACGGTGCGGGAGTCCGACGGGCTGGCGATGTCCTCGCGGAACGCCTACTTCAAGGAGCCGCAGCACCGGGCGGAGGCGCGCTGCCTCTACTACGCGCTGCGGACGGCGCGGGCGATGGCGAAAGCGGGAGCCGTCGATCCGAAGAAGATCCGGGCCGAGATGGAGAAAGTGATCCACGGTGCGTGTCCCTCAGCCGAGATCGACTACATCGCGTTCACCGACCTGTGGAGCGTGCAGCCCGCGGCGGCGGTGCGGCCAGGCGTGGTCTGCTCGCTGGCGGTGCGGGTGCACGGCGTGCGGCTGATTGACAACATGAGGATGTGAGGGGGCGGGGGGCGTGGCGCACGCAGCGCCGGGCCGCCCCGCTCGCCGGGAACAGATCGTGACAGGCACGCCCCCGGCCGGCAGCTCAGGCGCCAGGGGTCAGCGGGGCGAGGTCCAGCGGCTTGCCGAGCAGCCGGCGCCGTTCGAGAATCTGCTTCACATGGTTCTCGCCGTGGTTGGCGTACGTCTCCAGAATCTGCCGGACCGAGAGCGGGCCGCGCTCCGGATGGTGGCCGGTGAGCGCCCACTGGTCGCCGGAAAGGCGCCGCAGCAGCCGGGTCGTGGCCGCCCGAAGGGCGGCGAACAGGTCGACCGCCTCCTCCAGCGCACGCCGGTCGGCATGCCGGTAGTCGAACTTCTCCGCCCAGATATCCTGGCTGTAATACGCGAAAGTGGGATGCGAACCGCTGATAGCCTGGCGGAACCGGGCGGCGGCCATAAGTTCGGAGTCGGCGAGGTGAAAAACGATCTCCTGGATCGACCACTTGTCGTCGATGGGGCGTGCCGCGAGCTCATGGTCGCTCAGTCCGGCCAGTGCGCCGGAGAGCCGGGCGGGGGCGGCGGCGTAGACGCCAATGAGCGTCTCGACGGCGGCGGATGCCGGGCGGTTATCCTTGCGGCCGGGGGTCGTGGTCATGCTCTCCTCCTGAAGAAGCTGCTCTCAGTTTTTGAATAGTTCCGAAAACACTGAGTATTACGGGGGGACGGCGGCATTTGTTGAGGGGGAAAGACCGGAGCCGAGGTTTTCGCGGTGCGGACCGGCGGAAAAGGGGCTTGACCTTTGCGCCGGGGGGTGTAGATTACCGGAAGTTGCAGAGAATGAGATGGTTGTGAGGCAGAGCGGATATCCATGAATGAATCGACTAAGATCCCGGTCGAATCGCCGGGCGTGAATGTCGCCGTGGTCAAAAAGGACCCGGACGGATGGAAGTTCCTGGTGCTGCAGTGGTCGGCCGAGGATGCCTACGGCGGGTACTGGGGGTTTGTCAACGGCGGCAAGCAGGGCGGGGAGACGGTGGCCCAGGTCGTGGTGCGCAAGCTCAAGGTCGAGCTCGGGCTCAATCCCCTGAGCATGTGGGCGACCGAGTACGTCGTGCACTTCTATGAACCGGTCTACGACAAAGTGCTGATCCTGCCGCTGATTGTCGCCGTGGTCGACCCGGAGTCGCAGGTGAAGCTGTCGCCCGAGGTGAGCAGTTTCCGCTGGCTGCCGCCGGGGAAAGCGCGGCACCTCGTCAGTTGGAAGAACCTCGAGCGGATGATTGAGGAGATCACCGACGAGCTGGAGATATTCCCGGCCCGCAACTGGGTGCAGATCACCGCGTAAGCGGCGCCGGACGGCGGATTCCGCGGCCGCGCCGCCGTGGCCGCGGGAACTTTAAGGCGGCTCGGGGGTTCGAAAAGCGGACAAACGAGGAACCCCGGGCCTTGACGGACGCCGCCGGGCGGCTATATTACCCCGGCGCCGGACCGAACAGCCGGACGAGAGTGAAGACGAAATGCTGATAACGGTCTGCAAGTCAAAAATACATAGGGCGACGATCACCCAGTGCTCGCTCGATTATGTCGGCTCGATGACGATCGACGAGCAGCTCATGAAAGCCGCCGACCTCGTGGAGTACGAGAAAATCCAGGTCGCCAACGTGACCAACGGCGAACGGTTCGAAACATACGTAATCAAGGGGAAGCCGGGGAGCGGGACGATCGCCCTCAACGGAGCGGCGGCGCACAAAGGGGCGGTCGGCGACCTCGTAATTATCATCGCCTACGGACTGATCGACCACAAGGACGGGTCGGTGCACAAACCGGCGGTCGTCCATGTCGACCAAAACAACAAACAGATCAGGCCGTGACCGACGGGCCGGTCCTCCCGGCCCGCACGGCATCCACCCGCCCACTTGAGGAGTTCAATGCCCGAGACACGCGCAGCGATTGTCCTGGCGGCCGGCAAGGGAAAACGCATGAAGTCGGACCTGCCGAAGGTGCTGCATGAAATCGATGGCCGCCCGATGGTGCGGATCCTGCTGGATACGCTGCTGCCGATGCGGTTCGAGCGGATTGTCGTGGTGATCGGCCACAAGGGGGAGATGGTCCAGGAAGCGCTGCGCGGCTGCCCGGTCGAATTCGCCTGGCAGCGCGAGCAGCTGGGGACCGGGCACGCCGTCATGATGACGAAAGAACTCCTCGGCGATTTCGCCGGGACGACGCTGGTGGCGGCGGGGGATGTCCCGTTTCTCAGCCGCCGGTCGCTGGAAGCATTGCTGGACGTTCACAGCCGGACCGGGGCGGCGGCCACCTGTCTGTCGGCGGTGTTCGCGAACCCCTACGGCTACGGCCGGATCGTGCGGGAGGGAAATACCGACATGCTGGCGGAAATCGTGGAGGAGAAAGACGCCTCCGACGAGGTGCGCCGCATCCGGGAGATCAACACCGGCATTTTGTGTTTTGACAACCGCCACCTCTTCGCCGCGCTTACCGAGATCGGGCGGGAGAATGCACAGGGGGAATACTATCTGACGGACACGATTAAGGTGATGCATGATAAGGGCTTGCGGGTGGCCGTGGTGACTGCCGAAAACCCCGACGAGGTGCTTGGGGTCAACTCGGTCGAGCAGTTGGCCGAACTGGCCAGAAAATTCGGCTACCCGGCCGCCGGGAGCGGGAAATATCAGTGAGCGGATCGCCGGGCCGGTACGTTATAAAGGATGACCGGGGGCCGGGTCGATACTAGGTCAAGGGGGCCGGGTTTTTTTTATTGCCGGGGCCTTCCCGGCGCGTTACATTAAGCCGGTGTTAGAATTGGTGGTAGCGCATATGCACAAGTTGATCGTAATCCTCGCCACGCTGACTCTGGCGGCTTCAGCCGCGGCCCAGATGTCCGACCGAGCCGACCTGGAAGCGGCCGCGCGGGCTAATGTGATGGGGATCGAACCGGCGAAAAGCCCGCTGTCGCTGATCGACCTCTCCCGCCTGCACTGGTCGCACAGCTACTCGCTGTCCTACCTGTCGGGGGGCGGGCAATCGGCCTCGGTGGGGATGCTGACGACGAGTATGTTTTACGAGTTTTCGCCGAAGCTGTCGCTGCTGCTCAATGTCGGGGTGGCCCACAACGCCGGGGCGCTGTGGGGAGAGGGTGTGAGCGATGCGACGGTGCTGCCGGGGTTTATGCTTGACTATCACCCGTCCGAGAGTTTTCGGATGACGGTCGGAATGCAGTCGTATACCGGCGGTTGGTACGGGCCGTACTATCGGCGGGGCAGCCTGTTCGGGCCCGGGTCCTGGTGGAACCGCTACTGAAAGCGAGGAGAGTGAATTCGGCCCCCTACCGCAGCTTTTCCCGATTTCCGCGCTTTCCGACTCTCGCCATCCCGCCGGCGGCCTGACGCGCCGGCACCCCGCTTCGACATGAACAAACACATGATTCGCAAATTCACGACGATTTTCCTCACGGCCGGCCTGGCGGCGGTGACGATCTATCTGGGGTTGGTCGGGACCCGGCTCGTGCGCGGGGTGTCGCTGACGGAAAACCCGCCCTCCGAGGTCGTGCGCCTGCAGGTCCTCCAGACCGGGGGCAGCGGGGCCGGGCTGAACCGGCTGGTGCAGCGGGTCAAGGCGCTGGCCGGGGCCGACCTCGAGGTCCAGGTGGTCGAGACAGGCGTGTATGATTTGCGGGCCGTAACGCGCACGGTGGTGGTGTCGCGGACCGAGGATCTGGAGGGGGCCGGGATGCTGGCGGAACAGCTCGGGCTGGACGACGACGCGGTGTGGTTCCAGCCCCTGGAGCACAACACCCGCCAGGTCACCGCGACCCTGATTCTCGGCCCCGACATCGAGGACCTTCTCTCCGCACAGGAAATAAAAAAGGAGTCACAGCAGCAGTCTTGAGCGAGTTATCCTCCCACGAGTTGGCCCTGGCGGCCGGTTATCTGGCGCTCTCCAAAAAGGGCTTTGACGTAAAAATCCTGAAGCTCAAAGAGATCTCGTCGGTGTGCGACTACTTCGTGATCGCCTCCGGCGACGCGGACGTTCAGGTGAAGGCGATCGCCCGGGCGATCGAGGACGGCTTGCGCGAACAGGGGATCAAGCCCTACCAGGTCGAAGGAGCTGAGGCCGGCAACTGGGTGCTCATCGATTATGTCGACGTCGTGATACATGTGTTCTACGAACCGACGCGGCGGTTCTACCAGCTGGAGCGCCTCTGGGGAGACGCGCCTGCGGAGGAGCTGGCCGACGCCGTGTGAAAACGAAAATTCTGATTGCGAGCAAGAGGCAGGATAAGGACAGGTGGTCAAATGGAAGTTGCGGATCTGAAACAAAAGACAATCGCGGATCTCCTCAAAATCGCCGAGGAACTCGACATCCCGGGCGTCTCGGGATTGCGCAAGTCGGAACTGATCTACAAGATCATGGAGTCGACTTCCTCGGGCGAGGGGATGATACTGGCCGAAGGGGTGCTGGAGATTCTCGAGGAGGGGTACGGATTCCTGCGCTCGCCGTCCTACAACTATCTGCCCGGCCAGGACGACATCTACGTCTCCCCGTCGCAGATCAAGCGGTTCGATCTGCGGACCGGCGACGTGATCTCGGGGCAGGTCCGGCCGCCCAAAGACAACGAGCGGTATTTCGCCCTGCTGAAGATTGAGTCGGTCAATTTCGACGATCCCGAGGTGGCCAAGCACAAGACCCTCTTTGACAACCTCACCCCCCTCTACCCGAACGTGCAGTTCCACCTCGAGGTCGGTGCGGAGGAGGTCACGACCCGGATTATCGACCTCATGTGCCCGATCGGGAAGGGCCAGCGGGCGCTCATCACCTCGCCCCCGAAAGCGGGCAAGACGATCATCCTGCAGAAGATCGCCCAGGCGATCACCGCCAACCATCCCGAGGTGATCCTCATCGTGCTCCTCATCGACGAGCGGCCGGAGGAGGTCACAGACATGAAGCGGTCGGTGCGGGGCGAGGTGGTGTCCTCGACGTTCGACGAGCCGGCGGAGCGGCACGTGCAGGTGGCCCACATGGTGCTGGAGAAGGCCAAGCGGCTGACGGAGTATGGCAAGGACGTGGTGATCCTGCTCGACTCGATCACCCGGCTCGCCCGCGCCCACAACGCGGTCGTGCCGCACTCGGGCAAAATCCTCTCCGGGGGCGTCGACTCCAACGCCCTCCACAAGCCGAAACGGTTCTTCGGGGCGGCCCGCAACATCGAGGAGGGCGGGTCGCTGACGATCATCGCCACCGCCCTGATCGAAACCGGGTCGCGCATGGACGAAGTCATTTTCGAGGAGTTCAAGGGCACCGGCAACATGGAAATGGTGCTCGATCGCCGGCTCTCCGACCGGCGCATTTTCCCGGCCATGGACATCAACCGCTCATCGACCCGCAAGGAAGAACTCCTGCAGGACCAGGATACGCTCAACAAGATCTGGATTCTCCGCAAGTTCCTGGCGGAAATGAACCCGATCGAGGCCATGGAGTTCCTCCTCGGGCGGCTGAAGAAGACCAAGAACAACGCCAAATTCCTGGCCTCGATGAAGGACTGAGGGCCGGGCGCGAAGGGAGAGAAAGGCAGGCGGTGCGGACGCCTGCTTTTTTCGTGAAAGGCAGCCATGGGGCGCGTGCGGGTATCGATTCCCGAGCCGGCGGTGTCGCGGGCGAGTCTCCTCCGCGGGGCGGGCGTCGCCTGGGCTATCGGCGCGGCCGTGCTGCTCTGGCGGGCAGGGATCCTCACCCGGGGGCTGCCGGGCGGCTCGGCCTGGGTGTGGGGCGCCGCCGCGGTCCTGGGGGTCGCCAAGTACCGATTGGCCCTCCGCCCGGTGGCGCGCCGCAACGTCGCCCGTATCCGCGAGCTCTCCCCTCACAAAGATAAGATCTGCCTCTTTGCCTTCCAGTCGCTGCAGTCGTACGTGATCGTGGCCGCGATGGTCGGAGCCGGGATTGCCCTGCGCCACGCGGGGGTGCCGCCGATCGTGCTGGTTGCCGTGTACGTGGTGATCGGGGTGGCGCTGGCGCTGGGCGCGGGAATGCATTTCCGCGAGGCCGGCAGATAACGGCGGCCGCCGGGCGGGTCCGGAATCACTGCGGGCAGTGGGCTGAGGCGGGCGAGTGACCCGCCGGATACCCCCGATTGGAAAGGGCTGTGCCTGGCACCGGCCGCTACTCGGCCGATTCCGCCGCCTTCAGCTTGGCCATTTCTTCGCTGCTCCGGGCGGCGAAAGCGTGGAGCCTTTCGACCAGCTCGGGCTTGTCGGACTGCATGAGGCAGATCTCGGCGACCTCGGTTTCGACGCATTCCGGAACCGCTCCGGCCATCATCAGCTCCCCGTACGCGCTGCAGAACCCGCACATATAGGGGACCTCGCCGGTCTTCTGCATCTCGGCGCCGACTTCCTCCATCTTCGCCCCGGCGCGTTTGAACGCGTCGCGGTACTCCGGATCGACAACCGTGATCCACAAGACCCCGGACTTGAGGTTGTGGTACGCGGGATGCATGTGGTCGATGAGACCCTCCTCGGACAGAAGCTGCTTGCAGAAAGCGCATTTTTCAAGATCGAACCAGGGTTTCGCGTCCTCCTGGGCCAGCGGCGCCGAGACCGCGAGGCAGAGGAGAAGGCCGATGAGAATGGCGAGTGCGTGTTTCATTCGCTCCTCCGCGAAATGGTGTTCTGCGACAGACTCAGAATACGCAACGAGGACAAACAGGGCAAGGGAATTCCAGTCGCAGTTTGCCCTTGACGACACGGGGGATTGTCGTATCATAGATATAGGTATCCGAGACATGATCCAAAAACGAGCAGGGAATGGTATGCGCTCTCGCTTATTAAGAGCGGTCGTCCGCTGTTTGCTGGCCGTGGCCCTCGCCATTGCCGGAGCGGCCGGAGGACTGCAGGCAGACCCCTCCGGGAGTAGTCCTGAGCCGATCTCCCGGCCGGCAGCCGATCTGTCGGACACGCAGGCGGGCGGCGGCCGCTATGAGTGTCCGGGGTGCGACTACGTGTCGTACTGCGGATCGGCCGCGTATATCTACCGCTTGCCGAGCCGGTCGGCCGCCACGCGGGCCGCAGTGCGGTTCGACGTCGCCAGTTTCGGCAATCCGGGCGAACTGGCGCTCGGCGCCGTTCAGCTCGCGCTCTATCCTTCGCTCATGACCGGGCAGCCGGGACTGCGCGTCTACGTGTACGCGGACAACGGCTCCGGATACCCCGGCGCGCTGCTCGATTCGACCGAGGTGCCGTACGATTCGCTCCCGACAACACTCGCCTGGGTAACGGTGCCGCTGGGGGCGCTGGATGTGGGCTTCGAGATGGACCAGTCGTTTCATATCGGCCTGGGGGCGATCGGCGGAGACGGCGACACGCTCGTTCTGGTGACGGACAGCGGCGACGGCCCGTCGGCGGGGGAGCACCGGTCGACCGTATACGACGGCGACCAGTGGGAGTCGCTGTACGCGCTGTCCGGCGGGCAGGCCGACTACTGCTTCCTCGTCCAGGTGAGCCGCTGCGATCCGACGCAGCTTCCGACTGCGCTGTACGTCCCATCGGAGTATCCGACGATCGCCGAGGCGCTGGCGGCGGCCCATTACTGCGATACGGTGGTGATCGAAGACGGGATCTACACGATAGACAGCACCAATTGGATGGTGTGGAACCGGATGCCGATGATGGTGCGGTCAGCGAACGGGCCGGAGCATACAATCGTGCAGGTGGCGCTGGCGAACTACCCGCCGGCCATACTGATCCAGGCGAGCGACACGCTGCCGACAGTGGAGGGACTCGGCTTCCGGGCGGCCCCGGGCTGGCAGGGGGTCGGCATCAACGTCTCCTACTACGGTCCGACCATTCGCAACTGCGTCTTCCAGGGCGACCTCCAGGCCGGGATCGTGGCGGAGTTTGCCTATGTGAAGGTCGTGGATTGCCGCTTCCTCGGCGTGCAGCAGGGGGTCGCGTGCGATCACGGGCGCAATGTGCGGATGGAGGGCTGCACATTCTACGGCTGCGGTTTTGCCGGAGGCGGGCACGGATCGTACATCGATGTGCGCCGCTGCATCGCGGCCTACGGCGGTATGACGTTCTCATCCGACGAGTGCGGAGGCTACGGGGGGCAATGGGTCGAGTGCAGCGACCTCTACGGCAACACGGTGGATTGGCCGCCGGCCATCGAGCGGTACCGCACGTGGCTGGGCAACATGACCCGCCCGCCGATCTTCTGCGACACGGCGGCGGGGAATCTCGATATCGACGAACTCTCGCCGTGCGCCCCGGAAAGCCCGTTCAACACCTGCGGCGTCCTGATCGGGGCCGGACAGCCCGCCTGCCGGGTGTGCGATGACGGGGACGGCGACGGCTACTGCGCCGAACTGGACAACTGCCCGGCCGCGTACAATCCCGCACAGACTGATTCCGACGGCGACGGCAGCGGGGATCTCTGCGACGTGTGCCCGGAGGATTCGCTGAACGACGGCGACGGGGACGGGTTGTGCGCACAAGAGGACAACTGCCCGCTCGCGCATAACCCGGGGCAGGAGGATGAGGATGTCGACGGGGCCGGCGACGCCTGCGACAACTGCCTCGGTCTGCCTAACCCGGAGCAGGGTGATCTCGACCGCGACGGGACGGGGGACGCCTGCGACGCGTGCACAGACAGCGACGGCGACGGGTACGGGAACCCGGGGTACGCGGCCAACGAGTGTCCCGACGACAACTGCCCCGAGCTGAGCAACCCGGATCAGACGGATGTCGACGGGGACGGAATCGGGGACGCCTGCGACTGGTGCATTGACTCGGATGGCGACGGTTTCGCCGATCCCGGCTATTCGACCGAGTACTGCGGCGCCGACAATTGCCCCGGAGTCGCCAATGCCGATCAGGCCGACGGGGACGGGGACGGAGTCGGGGACGTGTGCGACAACTGCCCGGCTGCCGGCAATCCCGGCCAGGCGGACGGCGACGGCGACGGGATAGGGGACGCCTGCGACAATTGCCCGGCCCTGCCCAATGCCGAGCAGGCTAATGCCGATGGCGATACGCTCGGCGACCTCTGCGACGCCTGCCCGAACGATCCGGACAACGACGCCGACGAGGATCTTTTCTGCGCCGACGCCGATAACTGCCCGGCCGTGCCCAACCCGGACCAGGCGGATTTCGACGGCGACGGCGTGGGAGACGCCTGCTGCTGTATGCTTCGCGGCGACTGCACGGGGGACGGGACGGTGGCGGTGTCGGATCTGACGTTCGCGATCGCGTACCTGTTCCGGGGCGGAGTCTCGGCGGGCTGCCCCGCCCACATGGATGTGAACGGGGACGGTTCGCCGGCTGTGTCCGACCTGACCCTCCTGATCGGCTATCTCTTCCGCGGCGGCCCGGTGCCGGCGGCCTGTCCGTAAGGGACCGGGAGCCGGGGCGGTTCGGGTGCCATTCGATGGCGGGCGCGGCCCGGCGGCCGGGCCCGCAGCTACCCTACTTGCGGCCGAGTTCCTTGTAGATCACGGCGCCGTCGGTACCGACAGCGTAGAGACGGCTGCCCGCCCGCGCCAGATCAAGGACGTCGAACGAGCGGGCCAGCAGCTCCTGAGTCCACGTCTCGCCGCCGTCGGACGAGCGCAGCATGAGCGAGTTGGGTCCGGCGACGAAAACCGTGCGGTCGTCGATCGCGGTGACCGCGACAAACGTGCGTTCGACGTCCTGCTCGATTTTCTTCCACGTCTTGCCGTTGTCGCGGGAAACGGCGAGGAAACCTTTCGGGCCGACGAGGACGATCAGGTCGCCGGCGACGGCGACGCTCCGGTTGAGGGCGCTCTCGATCGCGCCGTTCTGACGCCACGATTTCCCCTTGTCATCGGACCGGTTGAGCAGGCCGAGCGCCGGAAAGACCAGCCCGGCGGTCGGGGAATAGAAAATCTCGCTGTACATGAGACCCATGGGCTCGAGTCTGGTCCAGGTCGCCCCGCCATCGAGAGAGCGGTAGGCGATGCCGCTCCAGGGGGTCTCCTCGTGCCGGCTCATGCCGGTGACCAACGCGGTGCGGGGGTCGATGAATTTGACGCTGAAAAAAGCGACCGTGCTGTCCCGCCCGACCGGGGAGACGCTCTCCCAGCGTTCGCCGCCATCGGAGGTGCGGTACAGGGCGCCGGCTTTGCCGCAGACCAGGCCGAGTTTCGCGTTCGCGAACGAGACGTCTTCGAGCGCCAGGTCGAGGGCGACCGGGTGGATCGTCCAGGTGCGGCCGCCGTCATAGGTGCGGCCGAGGTCGCCCGGCTGAATGGAGAGAAAGCCGGTGTCGGGGTGGAGGAACTCGATGCCGGTGATGTTGTCGCCGGTGGGCAAGGTGACGGGGACCCAGTCCTGCGCGCGCGGGGCCGATAGGCACAGGCTAAGCACAAGGGGAGTAAGGAGATATTTTCTCATACGTTGTTTTAGTTGAGGCCGCTTCTTTGTCTTTGTACCATCGACTCCGGTATAAGTTTTGGCGTCGAACGGCCGCAGTATACGGAACTTCGAGGTTATCGTCAACGGTCGTTCGAACGGATGGAGTTGGTATGCCCGACACCGCGATCGTCGAACTGAGCAATGTTGATCTCGCCTATCCCCGCAGCGGAGAGCTTTTCCGCAATCTGAGCTTGTCGGTGCGACCGGGGGAGACGGCGGTGATTACGGGGGGGCCGGGTTCGGGCAAGACCACGATTGCGGAACTGCTCGTGGGGCGGAAGTTTGCGGACGCGGGGTCGGTCGAGGTGTTCGGCGAGAATCTCCGCCGCGGACGGGGGCGGGCGCTCAACCGGGTGCGGCGTCGGCTTGGCGGCGTCGGCGGCATTTTCGGCCTCGTGCCGACCTACACGGCGGCCGACAACATCACTTACCCGCTGGTGCTGGCGGGCGTGCGCAAGCGGGCGCGCAAAGAACGGCTCCTGCGCATGCTCACCGAGTTCTCGCTCTTGACCCGCGCGCAGGATTACCCGGCGACGCTCACGCGGGTGGAGCAAACGCTCGTCCAACTGGCGCGGGCCTCGATCGCCGACCAGCCGCTGCTGGTGATCGACGAGCCGATGGCGGGACTCGACACGGCGACGGCGCGCCGGGTGTTCGAGTACCTGGTCAAAGCCTCGCTGTCGGGCCGGACGATGGTTCTCCTGATGTCGGACCATCCCCCCGGCACCCTGCCCAACAGCACCAGCTACGTGATCCGGGAGGGGAGGCTGACGTGACCCGGACGGCCCACATAGCGGGTGAATTTGCGCGGAGCCTCGGGCGGCACCCGTTCACGGCGCTGGGATCGCTGCTCTCCCTGACCCTGCTGTACCTCCTGTTCGACCTGTACTGGATCGGGGCGGCGACGGTCGAGCAGGTGTTCGCGCGGGCCGTGGCCGAGGTGCAGATGGAAGTGTTTGTCCGGGAGGAAGTGGCCGAGGGGGAGGTCGCGGGCGTCCAGGCGGAGGTCGCCGCGATCCCCGGGGTGACCGGCCTTCAGTACATCTCGAAGGAGGCGGCGCGAGAGATCATGCAGGCGTCGCTGGGCATGGACCTGCTCGCCGGGTATGACACCCTCAACCCGCTGCCGCGGTCGTTCGTGCTGACGTTCGCGCCGGCGGCGCTCACGAGCGACGGTCTCGCGGCGATTGCCGGAGAGCTGCGGCGGATGCCGGCGGTGGCCGACCTCTACTACAACGCCGAGTGGCTGCGCAAGACGGAGGGGACCCAGGCCGTCATTCTGCGGGTCGGCCTGGCGCTCGGAATCCTGATCTTGGTGACGGCCGTGATCAGCTCGCTGAACAATCTCCGGCTCATGATCCGCACGCGGGCGGAGGGACTGGCGCAGATGCGCCTGCTCGGAGCCAGCCGGCTGTTCCTGGTGGCGCCGATGCTGCTCGAGGGGGCGGTGCTCGGCGGAGCGGCGGCGGCCATCGGCTGGGCGGCGCTCTGGTACGCCCGCGGACAGGTGAGCTTCACCCACGTCGCGCCGGTGTTCCCCCCGCTTGCTGAAATCGCCGGCTTCTGCCTCGGGGCCGCGCTCCTCGGAGTGGTCAGCGGGTACCTCGGGGTGCGGAGGATGCTCGCGTGAGACGTGCGGCGTGGGCGGCGGCCCTCCTGCTGGTCCTGGGGGCGGCGGACGTGCAGGCGGACAAGGGCAAGGACAAGGACCGCATCCGCAGCCAGCAGGAAGAGCTGGAGCGCATCCGCAAGGACGTCGAGCGGAGCGAGAAGAAGCTCGACTCGCTGCGCAGCGCCGAGCTGCAGACGACGGAACAGATCTCGCGGTACGACCAGAAGATCACCGCGAACAAGAAAGTGATCGGGCGGCTGACGCGCCAACTGGCCGACGTGCACGAGCAGATGCAGGCGACCGAGGACCGTCTCGGGCAGTCGCGCGACCGGCTCGAACGGGCGCGCCGCAAATATCTCGGCGATATCCGCCAGTTCTACGCGAAGGCCACCGGGCGGACGGCCCGGCCGCTCTGGTCGGGGCCTGCGAAGGGGCTGGAGGAAAACCGCCAGATCGTTTACCTCGCCGCCCTCGCCCAGTTCGAATCGGACAACGTCGCCGACGCCGGCGCCTACCTGAGCGAGACGCTCGCCATGCTCGACACGCTCGCTAGCCAGCGGACCAAGGTCCAGTCGCTCAAAAAGGACAAAGAGACGGCGACGGCGCTCGACCTGAGCCAGCGAGAGAAGCGGGAGAAAGCGCTGGAGAAAATCCGCCGGACCAAGCTCGCCGAGGGGGACAAGATGCTTACGCTGCAGCAGGCGGCCGATGAAATCGAGCGCGTGATCGCGCTGCTCGAAGAGCAGCGGGAGCGGCGGGAAAGCCGGCCGAGCGAGCCTGCGCCTCCCTCGGCGTTCGCCACCCTGAAGGGGCAGCTCCCACCGCCGGCGCCGGGGAAAGTGACCGTGCCGTTCGGGCCGGCCCAGGATCCGGTCACCAAGCTGAAGTCGTACTCGCCGGGAATCACGATCGCGGCCGCGCCCGGGGCGGCGGTCCGCGCGGTGGCGGCCGGATCGGTCGCCTATGTCGGGACGTTGCGGGGATACGGGCGGTTTGTTATCATAAGCCATGACAGCGACTACTACACCACCTACGCCGGGCTCGGCGAGCCCCAGGTGCGCACCGGGGACGCGGTGACAGGGACCACCGTGCTCGGGCGGGTGGGGCCGGAGGGCCAGGTAAAGTTCGAGTTGCGCCAGGGTCGCGAACCCCTCGATCCGGTGCTGTGGATACGCCTCGATGCCTTTTGACATCTCGCAGTTTCAACCCCGCGCCTGGGAAGTGATGGCGCGGTCGGTCGAGTCCGACCGGGTGGCCGGCACCTACCTTCTCTGCGGGCCGGACGGATGCGGCCGGTGGGGACTGGCGGTCTCGTTCGCCGCGCTGCTCAACTGCGAGGCGCGGACGCGGACCGCCGGCGGCGCGCTCCGGCCCTGCGGCGGGTGCCGGAACTGCCGCCTGATTTTCGCGCTCAATTTCGAAGGCCTCGCGGTCGCCGCGCCCCTGCCCCCGCACAAGGGCGAGGACGAGGCGGTCGAGCTGACCAACGAGGTGATCGACCTCAAGCGCCGGGAACCGTTCGCGGTGCTCTCGGCTACGGCCAATCTGACGATCCCGATCGATACCGCGCGCCGGATCAAGCGGACGATGGCGACCAAACCGCCGCCCGGCGTCTACCGGACCATCATCTTCTACCAGATGGAGCGGATGCGCCCGGAGGCGGCGGACGCGCTTTTGAAAATGATCGAGGAACCGCCGTCGCAGGCGGTCATCCTCCTCATCGCGGAGAAAGCCGAGCGGCTGCTGCCGACGATCCAGTCGCGGTCGCGGAAAGTGACGCTGCGTTCGTCTCCCCCCGAGGTGGTCGCGGAGTACCTGCGGGCGCAGTACGGTCTGGCGGAGGCGCGCGCCGAGCTGGCCGCGCGCACGGCCGAGGGGATTGCCGGCCGGGCGGTGCAGGCGGCCGAGTCGGGCGACGACGAGGCCTCGGGACGGGTGACCGCATTCCAGTTGTTCCGGTCGCTGTTTGAGGACAGCGGGCCGGAGACCGTGGCGCGGCTGACGGCCGCGCTGGGAGAGCGCGACCGCGGCGAGGCGGAGTACCTGCTCCACCTGTGGCAGTCGCTGGCCCGGGACTGCATGCAGCTGGCGGTGGCCGGAGCGGGCGGCGCCGTGGTGAACACCGATTTCCGGGCCGAACTGGAGCGGCTGGCCGAACACTTCGCCGATCCGGCGACCGCCGTTCGCCTCGCCGAGGAGATCAAGATAGCGCTTGCCCATTTTCGGCTGAACGTACATATTCATGGGGCGCTGGCGGCGCTGGCCCTCAGGACCAAGGCGGCGGCGAGTCGGCATTGACCGGAAAGCGGGCACCCCCCGGGCAAGCGGGGATTTTTTGTATGGCGGAACTGTACCTCGTGGAATTCAAGGGCTCCCGCAAGGAGTTCTTCTTCAATCGCTACTACCACGCGCTCACCCTCAACAGCTACGTGATCGTCGAGGTCGAGCGCGGAGAGGAGCTCGGCTACCTCAAGAAGAAAATCGAGACCGAGGTCTCGTTCGGGGAGGGGAACCACCCCCGCTCGATCCTCCGGCCGGCCGGCAGTGAAGACGCGGCCCGGTGGGAATATCTCCGCGACCAGGAAGAGGGGTACAAGTACGAGGTTATCGACATCATCTCCCGGCATGGACTGCCGATGAAGGTGGTGGACGTAGAGTGCCAGTTCGACGGGAACAAGATGACGGTGTTTTTCACGGCCGACCACCGGGTGGATTTCCGCGAGCTGGTCAAGGACCTGGCGGCCCGCTACCGGACGCGGATCGAGCTGCGCCAGATCGGCGTGCGCGACGAGGCGCGGCGGCTGGGCGGCTACGGCATCTGCGGCCGGGAGCAGTGCTGCAATTCCTTCATCCGCAATTTCGAACCGATTTCGACCCAGCACGCGCGGGAACAGGATCTCCCCCTGAACCCCTCGAAAATCTCCGGCAACTGCGGGCGGCTCCTGTGCTGCCTGCGCTACGAGGCCGACATGTACCGCAAAGTAAAGAGCCGGTTCCCCGAGCCGGGAACGATGGTGCGGACGCGGCTGGGGGAAGGCGTGATCGAGCGGATCGACGTGTTCAACGAGGAGGCAATCATACGCGATGCGGAGCGGGTGACGTTCCGGGTCGGGTTGAAGGATATTCTGGAGCGGGAGCGCAAAGTGGAGGAGGCGGCAGCCGGCCCGGCGCGCGACCTCGAGGCCGGGGAGACGGAAGCCGAGGCGCTCAAGAAGCTCGACGAAGGCGAGGGGCGGTAAACCCGAACGCGGAGACCAGCTGTGGCCAAGCCGATTTACCTCACGACGCCCATTTACTACGTCAACGACCGCCCGCACATCGGGCACGCCTACACCACGATCGCGGCCGACCTGCTCGCGCGCTTTCACCGCCTGGCCGGGCGCGAGGCGTTTTTCCTCACCGGCACCGACGAACACGGGACCAAGGTGGCCGAGGCGGCCGCCGCCGCCGGCATGACGCCCCAGGCGTTCTGCGACCGGACGGTGGAGACGTTCCGGCGCGCCTGGGAGAACCTCGCGATCGACTACGACTACTTCATCCGCACTACCTCGCCGCGCCACGCCCAGGCCGTGCACAGACTGCTCGACGCCATGCGCGCGGCGCGCACCGACGACGGCCGCGAGGCCGTCTACTCCGATTACTACGAGGGGCTCTACTGCACCGGCTGCGAGAAGTTCATCACCGAGAAGGAGCTGGTCGACGGCCTCTGCCCCGACCACAAGCGCCCGCCGGAGAAGCTCCGCGAGAAGAACTACTTCTTCCGCCTGTCCGCCTACCTGCCGAAGATCCGCGAGAAGATCCTCTCGGGCGAGCTGCGGATTTTGCCGGAGGAGCGCCGCCGCGAGGTGCTCGGCCTGATCGAGCAGGATCTGGGAGATTTCTCGATCTCCCGCGAACGGGTGAAGTGGGGAATCCCGCTGTCGTTCGACCGCACGCAGGTGGCCTACGTGTGGGTGGACGCGCTGTCGAACTACATCTCGGCGGTCGGGTACGGCGACGATCCGGCGGCGTTCGCGAAGTGGTGGACCAACGCTGAAGTCGTGCACCTGATGGCCAAGGACATCCTCAAGTTCCACTGCCTCTATTGGCCGGCGATGCTGATGGCGGCGGGAGTGCGGTTGCCGGACACGATGTTCCTGCACGGGTTTTTCACGGTCGACGGCGAGAAGATGTCGAAGTCGCTCGGGAACCAGATCGACCCGAACGCCATGGTCGCCCAGTTCGGGGCCGACGGCACCCGGTACCTGCTGCTCACTCAGTACCCGTTCGGGGTCGACGGGGACATCCAGGCCCAGCGGTTTGCGGCGCAGTACAACGCCGACCTCGCGAACGATCTGGGGAACCTCGTGTCGCGGGTGGTCAAGATGGTGCAGACGAATTTCGAGGGCCGGCTGCCGGGTCCGCACCGGGAGATTGCCGGGCTGCAGGAGCTGATGGAGGCGGCCGAGGCCGCGCCGGCCGCGGCCTACGAGCACATCCGGAATTTCCGGATCGGGCAGGCTGTCGCCGAGGGAATGAACCTCGTGCGGGCGGCCAACAAGTTCTTCAACGACCGCGTGCCGTGGCAGCTTGCCCGCGACGGGCGGCGCGACGAGATGGGCGGGATCCTCTACGCCTGTTGCGAGGTGATCCGGATTGTCTCGATCATCCTCGCCCCGGTGATGCCCAACAAGATGCGCGCGGTGCGCGGCATTTTCGGACTGGACGACGGGACGCTCACGCTCGACGCCGCGCGGGTGTTTTTCGCGCTGGAGCCGGGAACGCCAGTGGCCTTCGGCGAGGCGGTCTTCCCGCGGATCGCGCCGCCGCAGGAAGCGCCGCCCGCGACCGCGGCCGCGCCGCCGCCCGCGGAAGGCTCGGCCGACGGCCTCATCGATATCGCCGACTTCGGCCGCGTGCAGCTCCGGGTGGCCGAGGTGCTCCGCGCCGAGCGGGTCCCCGGAGCGGACCGGCTCCTCCGCCTGCAGATTTCACTCGGCGACGAGACCCGCCAGATTGTCGCCGGGGTGGCGGAGCACTACACGCCGGAGCAGATCACGGGCAGGCGCATCGTGGTCGTCGCCAACCTCAAGCCCGCGACCATCCGGGGGCTGGAGTCGCGGGGGATGCTGCTGGCGGCGAAAAAGGGGAAAGTGCTTCGGCTGGTCGTGCCCGACGGGGATCTTCCGCCGGGCGCCGCGATAAGCTGATGATCGACTCCCACTGCCATCTCGATTTCGCGGCTTTCGAGGGCCGGCGCGAGGAGGCGCTGGCCGACGCGCGGGCCGCCGGCGTCCACACTGTCATCAACATCGGGGTGGATCTGGCCGCCTCGGAGCGCTCGGTCGCGCTGGCCGAGCAGCACGCCATGGTGTACGCGACCGTGGGAGTGCATCCGCACGACGCCACGACGCTGGACGCGGACACGCTGGCGCGCCTGCGCGCGCTGGCCCGGCACGAAAAAGTGGTGGCGGTCGGCGAGATCGGGCTGGATTTCTTCCGCGACCGCTCGCCCCGCGAGACGCAGAAACGGGCCTTCCACCAGCAGCTTGAGCTGGCCATCGAGACCGCGCTCCCGGTCGTCATTCACACCCGCGAGGCATTCCGCGATACGGTTGCGATCGTGCGGGAGTATGCTCCCCGGCTGCGCGGCGGCGTGTTCCACTGTTTCCCTGGGGACATCGCCGAGGCGCGCGAGGCGATCGATCTCGGGTTCGTCATTTCCGTCGGAGGGGTGATCACGTTCGGCGATACGAAAATGGCGCGGGTGGCCCAGGCGGTTCCTTTGGATCGGATTATCCTGGAGACCGATGCCCCCTTCCTCACCCCCGCGCCGCACCGCGGCAAAACCAACTACCCGGCCTATGTCCGGTACGTCTACCGGCGGCTGGCCGAGCTCAAAGAACTCCCCGCCGCGCACCTCGAGCGGACGGTCGACGGGACGGTGCAGAAGCTGTTCGGGCTGGTCGAGACGCTGGAGGGGTGACCATGCCGGGGCATCGCCCGCAGAAGCGGCTGGGGCAGCACTTCCTGGTGTCGGCCGAAATTGTGCGGAAGCTGATCGATCTCATCGCGGCCTCGCCGGAGGACGTGATTGTCGAGATCGGGCCGGGGCGGGGGGCGCTGACCGTGCCGCTGGCGGCGAGCGGGGCGCGCGTGGTGGCCGTGGAGTTCGACCGCAACCTGGCCGGACCGCTGGCCGCGTCGCTCCGCGGCTATGCGCGGACCACCGTGCTCAACCAGGATTTCCTCGCTTTCGATCCGGAGCGCGCCGGGTTGGAGCGCTTCGTGCTCGTCGGGAATCTCCCCTACAACCTCACCTCGCCGGTGGTCGAGTGGGCCGTGCAGCGCCGGGCGCACATCCTCCGCGCGGTGTTCATGGTGCAGCGGGAAGTGGCCGCGCGGCTGTGCGCGGCGCCGGGGGGAAAAGACTGGTCGCCGCTGGGCATATTCACGCAGCTGGTGTTCGAGGCGCAGCGGCGGTTCGACGTGGGACCGGAGCATTTTCGCCCGCGACCGAAAGTGCACTCGGCGGTCGTGGAGCTTCGCCCGCGGACGGACGCGCCGGCGGCGCCGGAGGGGTTCGAACCGGTCGTGCGGGCGGCCTTCGCCCGACGGCGCAAGCAGCTGGTCAACAACCTCGCGCCCGCGCTCGTACCCGACGCCGCCGCGGCCCAGCGGGCGATCGCCGCCTGCGGTCTGCCGGCACAGGTGCGGGCCGAGCAGCTCACCACCGAGGACTTTTTCAATTTGACGCGCCGGTTGCGATCCGGTAGTATTGACTGACCGAACGAAAGCTCTAACCCAAGCCTTGCGGCGCAAGCGGAGGTCGGCGTGTCGTCACTGACGGTAAATGTAAATCTCATCGCCATGCTGCGCGAACTGCGGCGCCTGGAGGAGCCCGATCCGGCCCAGGCGGCCGTGCTGGCGGAACTCAACGGCGCGGAGGGGATCGCGGTCCAGGTGCGGCGCGACCGGCGCTTCGTCCGGGAGCGCGACCTCTACGTGCTCCAGGCGGTCGCCAAAACCAAGCTGGTGGTCGAGCTGCCGCCGGCCGACGACCTCATCGGGCGGATGATGGAGATCAAGCCGCACACGGTCGTGTTCGCCGCGGATCAGCCGGACCTCGAGGCGCAGGCCGCGCCGATCGATTTCAGCGCGCCGCAGGTCGATTTCCGCGATCTGACCGAGCGACTGGCCGCGGTCGGTGTGCAGGTCGCCTACCTCGTCGAGCCGGAGGCGGACCAGATCAAGGGCGCCTCCAAGGCTCGGGCCAACGCCGTGCTGATCGACTGCGGCGGCTACACGCGGGCCCGCCGGCGCGAGGAGGCCCAGCGCGAACTTGACCGGATCGACGAGGCCGGACGGCTGGCGGCCAAAGCGGAGCTCACGGTGATGCTCGGACGGGGAATCACCTACCGCAATGTCGCGCCCCTGGCGGAACTCGGTTATGTCGACGATTTCGTGATCGGGCAGGCGATCGCCGGCCGGGGGATGCTGGTCGGGTTCGGACAGGCGGTGCGGGAAATGGCGGCTCTCGTGCGCCGACAGGAACCGACCGCGAACTGAGCGGGCGGCGCTATGGCGGAAACCCGCGAGCTCACGATCACGGTTCCGGAGACGGTGGCCGCGGAGCGGGTGGATCGTTTCCTGGCGGCGCGGGCGGAGCTCAATCTCACGCGCAACCGGATCCAGCGGCTGATTGCCAAGGGGCTGATCACGGTCAACGGCGCGGCCGTCGCCAAGCGGCACGAAATCACGGCCGGCGACACGATCGCGCTGGTGATTCCGCCGCCGCCTCCGCGCGCGGTGATTCCCGAGGACCTCCCCCTGACGATTGTCTACGAGGACGAATTCCTCGCGGTGGTGAACAAGCCGGCGGGGATGATCGCGCACCCGGCCGCCGGGCGCCGTGCGGGGACGCTGGTCAACGCGCTCGTGCACCGCTACGGGACACTCGCGGCGGGATCGGCCGAGGACCGCCCGGGGATCGTGCACCGGCTCGACCGCGACACCACCGGGCTGCTGGTGGTGGCCCGCAACGACGACGTCTACCTCGCCCTGCAGAAAAAACTCCAGGCGCGCGAAATCCACCGCCACTACCTCGCCCTCGTGTGCGGGCACGTGCGCGAGGAGGAGGGGACGATCGACGCGCCGATCGGGCGCTCGACGGCCGGCCGCCGGAAGATGCAGGTGAACGGCATTCGGGCGCGGCAGGCGGTCACCCACTACCGCCTGAAAGACCGCTTCCGCTCCTACGATCTGCTCGAGGTGCGCCTCGAGACGGGGCGGACCCACCAGATCCGCGTGCACCTGGCGCACCTCGGCCACCCCGTGTTCGGCGACCCGGACTACGGCGGCCGGGAGTCATGGCATCGGGGGATCCACGGTCCGGAGCGGCCGCTGGCGGCGCGCCTGCTGGCTGTCATGAATCGTCAGGCGCTCCACGCGTTCCGGCTGGCGTTTACGCACCCCGCCACCGGCGAGGCGCTCCGGTTCGAGGCGCCGCCGCCGGAGGATTTCGCCGAACTGTTGCGCCTGCTCGACGCCGAGGGGCGGTGAGGGAGTTTTCGGTGGCGCCCGCACCGCCCGGGCCCTATCTTGGCGCATGGACGACACCAAGCGCATCACCGAGGCCAATCGCAGAGCCTGGAACGAGGCGACGCCGCTCCACCAGCGGCACCGCACGGTCGATCTCAGAGCGAAATTCGCCGAACCGGGGTATTCCTGCCTCGATCCGATCGAAACGGCGAAACTGCTTCAGATCGGACTGGCGGGACAGCGCGTCGCGCAATTGTGCTGCAACAACGGGCGCGAAATCCTCTCTCTGGTAAACCTCGGGGCGGCCGAGGGAGTCGGGTTCGACATCTCCGATGCCGCGATCGCCGAGGCCGAGGAACTGGCCCGCATCGCCGGCGCCAACTGCCGGTTCGTGCGCACCGACGTGTACGACACCGGGCGGGAGTGGGACGGCCGGTTCGACCTCGTCTACATCACGATTGGGGCGCTCTCCTGGCTGCCCGACCTCGGCCGATTTTTCGGCGTTGCCGCCCGCCTGCTCGCCCCGGGCGCGGCCCTGGCGGTCTACGAACAGCACCCCTTCCTGTATCTCTTCCCGACGCCGGGGGACCCCGAGTACGACTCCGAGAACGAGCTGACCGCGGTCTTCTCGTATTTTCGGACCGCGCCGTGGGAGGAGACGCAGGGGATCGACTACATCGGCGGCACCACCTATGCGAGTCCGACCAGCTACAGCCACACGCAGAAGATTTCGGATATTCTCAATCCGATCCTCAGAAGCGGGCTGATGCTGAGGGAGTTTCACGAGTACCCGCACGACATATCGCTCGTGTGGCGCCATTTGGAGAAATACCACGTTGTCCCGCTGTGCTACCTGCTGGTGGCGCACAAGCCGAAGGACGGTGCTCCGGCGGGGCCATGACAATCGCGCATCGCAGTCTGGGCTGCTGAGGGTTTCGGCGCCGTCATGCAGTGACGGGATCTCAGAAGTCTGGGCCGGATAATGATCAGAGCGGAACCAGACAGGAGGACGACATGAGCCGGGTGAAAAACGGAGATACCGTCACCGTCCACTACACGGGGCGGCTGGCCGATGGAACAGTATTCGACAGCTCGCGCGAACGCGAACCGCTGGTGGTGAACGTGGGCTCCGGCGATGTGATCGCCGGTTTCGAGAAGGGGCTGGTGGGGATGGCTGTGGGGGAGACGCGCACCCTTTCGCTGGAGCCGGAAGAGGCCTACGGCGACCACCGCGACGACCTCGTGGTCCAGGTCGAGACCGGGCAGTTCCCCGACCACATCACGCCGCGAATCGGCGAGCAGCTCCAGGTGCGGCAGCCGGACGGCAGCGTCGTGGAAGTCGAGATCACGAATATTGAGGACGGTCTGGTGACGCTCGACGCCAACCATCCGCTCGCCGGCGAACGCCTCCTGTTCGACGTCGAGATCATGGGGATCGGGTAGCGGGCGGCCGGCCGGCGCATCGCACGGGCCAACGTGCGAGGCGCCGCGGGGTCCGGCGGGCTCAGCCGCGGAGAAAGGCGGCGAAAGGCTTGCGCGCCGGCGGCGGCGCCGCGCGCTCCTTCGGATAACCCAGCGGCGTGACCGTGGCGAGGAAGTGCCCCGGCGGGAGGCCGAGGCGGGCCTTGATCTCCGGCGCATCCATGTTTCCCATCCAGCACGTCCCGAGACCGTAAAACCACGCCGCGAGCAGGAAATGGTACGCGGCAATAGCGCCGTCGACGGCCGGGTAGGGGCTGACGGTGGTATCGACGCTCACCGCGACCGCCGCCGGCGCCCGGCCGATCGGGGCGGTCGCCTCCTGCCGGCTGGCGGCCAGATAGCGCAGCGTCTCGGGATCGCGGATAATCCGGTAACACTGCGGCTGGCGGTTCCAGGCGCTCGGAGCAAAACGGCAACTCTCGATGATGCGTTCGATCACGTCGTCGGGGACGGGATCGGGCGCGAATTCGCGGACGCTGCGGCGGGTCGCCAACAGATCGTCGCCGCTGCGGAACTGGGCCACGGGATCGGCGAAATGCTGGAATTCGAGCCCCCGGCCCTCCGGGTCGCGGGCGAAGAACTGGTAGATGCGGTAGGTCTCGTTGAGCCGCGGCGGCCCATCGGCGGTATCCCGGTGGCGGGCGTACAGGCGGTCGACCTCGGCGGGAGTGTCGTAGAAGAAGGTGAGGAGAACGTCCGTCTGCGGGCGCTCGCGGGCGCACAAGCCGAACAGGAAATTGTCGTGGCGGAGTATGACGCACCCCGGCTGATCGAGCCACCGGCGGCAGTCGAGGCGGGCGATGTAGAAGGCCGCTGTCCGCTCCAGGTCCCCCGTGCGCAAAAAGAGAATGCCGCTCATGGTGTCAGGGCGCAACCGCTCGCCCGAGCC
Organism: Candidatus Zixiibacteriota bacterium; assembly: GCA_017999435.1. NCBI lineage: Bacteria > Pseudomonadati > Candidatus Zixiibacteriota > Candidatus Zixiibacteriota bacterium. The sequence goes on along the minus strand of JAGNLV010000001.1, from coordinate 774,192 downwards.
CGTCCCTCTCAGCGGTCGCCGAATAGGAGCGCGAGCACGATCACGAGGCCGATCACGACCACCATGGATGTGATAACGACCGCCGCCATCCGCCCCTCGCCGATCCCGTAGTTCGTGCGGTACGGATCGAACGGCAGCAGATGATCGTTGGCGCGGCGGTCGGTGCGGCGTTTGAAACGGATGCGGTTGTTGTCGAACTTTTCGATCATCTCCCAGCCCGCCTGCGCCTCGTCGCGGCGGAGCTGCTCAACCTTCTCCGGCTTGCTGAAAGCGCCGGTCAGGGAGCGGACGATTTTGAACTCCCAGCCCTCCAGGTCATCGGAACGATACGTGGTCAAGACTTCCTCCTCCTGGCGTTCCTGTTCTTGCTTCGCCTGCGCCGCAATCACCGCGGCCCCTCCGGCACTCATTCTGCACCTCCGGTTTGAAACAATTACGCCGCGTGCGCCGGGTCTATTCAAGAAAAAAGATTGCTGGTTGACACGAGGGGACCAAATGCGCGAGTATCGGGGGTGGTTCGGGAACAGGCGGGGGCGCCCCCGGGCGGCTGCATTCGGCGCCTTCCCGGTACGCGGCCCGCTTGCAGGGAAAAGGAGAGATGCGCCCGCGGCCGGCGGGCGACGCGGCAATGGCACCGCTGGTCACGATAGTGGAATGGTGGCGGAGGCACCCCCGCCTGGTGCAGGGATATACGTCCCGGCGGCTGGGCAACCTGTCCTACCGCACCGCGCCGGCGGCCGAGGCGGCCGAGCGGCGGGTGCGTCTGGCGGCCGAACTGGGGATCGATCCCGGCCGGATGTTCTCGATTCCCCTCGGGCACACCAACCGCGTGGTTGTGCTCCGCGATGATTCCTTTCTCGCCCGCCGCGACCGCCGGGGATATGTGGAACCGGAGGCCGACGAGATCCTGGCCTGGCCGGTGCTGACCCCCGAGGCGTACGCCGCGATGCCGCACGACCGGGAGTATGCCGACGGGGTGGTGTTCGCGGCCGCGAACGTCTACGCCCTCGTGATCACGGCCGATTGCGCCGCCGTCGGATTCTACGACCCCGTGCGCCAGGCAGCCGGGAACGCCCACGTCGGGCTCCTCGGGGCCGTGAACGAACTTCCGAAGGGGATGGTCGCGGCGCTGGTCGAGAGTTTCGGCAGCCGCCCGGCCGATATCGAGGCGGTGATATTTCCTTGCATCCGGCCCTGCCATTATGCAACCGCCAACTCCCAAACCTGGCTGCGCATCCGCGAACGCGTGCACGCCGCCTTCGGAGAGGACAATCCCCTGTTTGCCTCGGGGTACTTCGACCTGCCCGGCATGGTGCGCTCCCAACTGCGCGCCTCGGGGCTGCTCGAGGAGCACATCTTCGACGTCGGCCTGTGCACGGTGTGCAACGCCGATACCCTCTTCTCCCACGTGGCCGCCGGATCGGCCGAGGCCCAGGCGCGGGAAGGACGCTTCGGGGCGGTCATGGGGTTCCGCCCCGAGGCGCCGGGCGGTCCCACAGGCGGTGGCCGGTGAGCGGGAATTTTGTTGACGCCCGGTGCGGGCAGGTGTACCCATGAGCTCCATGAATCACGATGATCCGCCCCCCGGCCTTCCCGAACGGCTCCTCCGCTACCATCTGCCGGTGCTCCTCTACGCCGGCGGGATAATCGCCCTCTCTTCGATCAGAGACTTTCGCCCTCCCGATTTGCCGATCCCCTCGCTTGACAAGGTCGTCCATCTGCTGGAGTACGCAGTGTTTGCGTACCTCGTGTTTCGGTCGTTCTACCATATGGGGCGCTCTCCGCGACTCGGCCGGGCCCTGCTGTGGTCTGCACTTTTTGTAACTTTCTTTGCACTGGCGGATGAAATGTATCAGCGCTATGTGCCGGGGCGCCATTCCGACTGGCGGGATTTTGTCGTCGATGTCCTCGGGGCGCTCCTGGTGCTGGGGATACTCGGGATCTACCGGTGGCGGAGGCGGCGCAGATCTTATTAAGATTTTTCGGGCGCGCCGGCCGTGAACCTTTTTAGTCAATTCTCTTGACAATCAGCTTGGCGGCCATATATTTGGTAGAGTCTGATAGCGACTGAACGGGTAGTCGTCTGTGGCGGACACCGTTTTCAAATTGGTCCAACTAGAGCGTTGAAACGCAAGGTCTGCACAAAAAGGGAAGGTCGGTCGGACCACGGAGCAGAGCGGCCGGCAGAAGATCCGGTCGTGGAACGCCATTTGCGTGCAGGACTCTGAATGATCCTGCGCCGGCTAACGGTATCCGCAGCGAGGCAGACGCAAGGACAGACGAAGCTTTGCGCGGGGTTGTAGAGAGAACTCACCGGATACCGACGGAGTGAGGCGGCCTGCCGAATTGCGGATGGCGGCGGAGAGATTGCGCGGCCGACGTCCCGCATGGAACGAAGAAAACAAAAACGCGAATTTGCGAACAATCAACAAGTTTATGGTACCAGACGTTCAGAGTGAAGGGAGAGCAGAAGTATGAAATTGCGCCTACTCATGGCTCTTGTTGTGGCACTCGGGCTCTCGGCCGGGTCGGTCCTGGCCCAGGCGCCGCCCCCACAGGATCCATTCGGGACCATGGATACGGTCGCCCTGGTGGCGGTTGGCGATCCCGCCAGCGGCCATTTCCAGGTGGAGCTGTGGGTGTACAGCGACGAAGATATCGGTGGGGCGACCACCGGGTTCGTTTGGGACAATGCGAAAGTGCAGATGGACAGCGCCAAGGCTTCGGCACTGACGGCCGGCGCTTTCACTCTCGGAACATTCTTCTACGAGCAGTCGAATATCACCCTGACCAACAGCAACCGGCGATTCCTCTTCGGCGGTTTGGCTTTCACTTCGGCGCTGCCCGGCGACGTGTCAACTCGCCGTCTCTGGGCGACGTACTACTTCAACACCACGGGCTGGACGGGATCTGATAACGTCACCTTCGAGACCCAGGTCTGGGGTATCGGGACCGACTATTCGTACGTCGAGTTCAACACGAACGAGGAATTCTATCCGGTGTGGATGGGGGCCCTCACAATTCCACCTCCGTCGCTAAATGACCCGCCGGTGCTGGCGGCGATCGGAGCGAAGTCAGTCAACGAGGGGGCGCTGCTGTCGTTCGGCGTCAGCGCCACCGATCCGAACGGCGACGCCATCACTCTCACGGCGAGCCCGCTGCCGACGGGAGCGAATTTCACCGACAACGGCAACGGGACGGGGACCTTCAGTTGGACTCCGAATTTCACGCAGGCGAACGTCTACAACATCAAGTTCAAAGCCGTGGACTCGAAGAACGCGTCAGACAGCGAGATTGTCGCGATCACCGTCAACAATGTAAATCAGGCGCCGGTGCTGAATGCGATTGGGCCGAAGTCGGTTGACGAGGGCGCGCTGCTCACCTTCCCCGTGAGCGCGAGCGATCCGGATGGGACGATCCCGGCGCTCTCGGCGACCAATCTTCCCGCCGGGGCAAGCTTCACCGATAACGGCAACGGGACGGGGACTTTCAGTTGGACCCCGAACTTCACGCAGGCGGGCGTCTTCAACGTGACGTTTGCGGCGAGCGACGGCGTGTTGACGGATGACGAGATCGTCGCGATCACGGTCAGCAACGTGAACCAGGCGCCGGTGCTGGCGGCCATCGGGCCGCAGTCGACGCCGGTTGAGGTGCTGCTATCGTTTGGCGTGAGTGCAACCGATCCGGACGGCACGATCCCGACGCTGTCGGCGACGAATCTTCCGACCGGCGCAAGCTTCACCGATAACGGCGACGGGACCGGGACGTTCGACTGGACGCCGGCGATCGGCCAGGAAGGCGTGCACAATGTGACGTTCACGGCGAGCGACGGCGTGTTGACGGACGACGAAATCGTCGCGATCACGGTGACGGGCGGCGCGAACGAGGCGCCGGTGCTCAACGCGATCGGCGGCAAGACGATCGACGAGAACGCGCTTTTGCAGTTCACCGTGTCGGCGAGCGATCCCGACGGCGGTTTCCCGGAGCTGACGGCCGAGGACCTTCCGACGGGCGCGACTTTTGTCGACAGCCTGAACGGGGTCGGCCTGTTCACCTGGACGCCGGATTTCACGCAGGCGGGTGTCTACAACGTGCGCTTCATCGCCAGCGACGGCCTGCTGGCCGATTCCGAACTGGTCGAGATCACGGTGAACAACGTGAACCGGCCGCCGGTGTTGATTACGATGGCGGAAGACACGACGATCGACGAATGCGGCTCGGCGTCGTTCTGGTTCGACGCGACCGACCCTGATGGCGGGGTGCTGACGTTCTCGGCGGACGGGCTCGTCGCGAACATGGCGTTCGATCAGCTCGATTCCGGGGCGCTGTTCACGTTCAATCCGGACACGACGCAGGCCGGTTCCTACACGGTGACGGTGCGCGTGCAGGATGCCTTGCTGGCGACCGACTCCGTGATATTCACGATCACGGTTGAGGAGTGCACAACTCCGCCGCCGTGTGTCGACCTTATTCTCTCCGACACGGTTCTTTTCATCCATGACACGATCACCTTTGCGGACGGGCCCTACGGCTTCCGCGTGGTGACGGTAGGCAGCACCGGGCCCGGCGCCGGGTGCTTCATCGTGCTCGACACGACGGCCTGGCTGAGCGCGACGCCGCCGGAGACGTGCACCCCGGCGAATGTGACGATCAGCTATGACGCTACCGGCCTGCCGGCGGGCGACTACTACGGCATCGTCATGTTCCAGGGCGACGCGACCGTGTGCGAGCCGCGCACCTACTACGTCATGGTGGCGTTGCAGCTGGTGGACACGACGACGGTTCCCGAAGGAGCCGACACGTTGTTTGTCGGGATCGTGCCTGCGGCGCCGGGCGCCGAGGTGGTGGTGCCGATGGAATTCACCAACTCGTGCGATCTGTTCAGCGCGCAGGCGACCCTGGAGTGGAACCCGGCCTACCTGACGCTTGACTCGGTCGGGTTCGAGGGCTCGCGCCTCGACGATTTCCCGGTGAAGGCGGTTGATATTTTCGCCGGCCATGCGGTCATTTCGGCCGATTTCGGCGGGTCTGCGCCGATGGTCGGCCCCGGGTTCGGCGGCTTCGCGAACCTCTACCTGACCGTGGCGCCGGGTGCGCCTGTAGGCTTCCACGAAATCTCGATCGTGACTCCGACGGAGGACACGTATTTCGGGATCAACTGCGGCGGTCCGGACCTGTTCATCCCGCCCGTTCCGGAGAACGGCGGCGTGGCGATCGATACCTCGACGGCGTTCACCTGCGGCTACGTGGTCGACACTGCCGGCGACCCGATCGCCGGCGCGACCGTCGAGATGTGGTCGGGTTTCCCCGGCATGGGCCCGGAAGCCTCGACGACCTCCGGGGCCGATGGTTACTTTGAATTCACTACTGAGCTTGTCTACGGCCAGTTCGACCTGTGGGCCTACAAAGAGGGTTACTACCCCGGGCTCATCGAAAACGTGAACTGGGGCGAGACGGGCATCATGATTGTGCTGACGCCCTACGCGCCGGTCTACCCGACCCTCTACTGGGTCGACTTCTACTGCGACGCGAACACCTATTTCGGGTCGCCGCTGCCGATCGGATCGGTGATTGACGCCTATGATCCGGACGGCGTGCGGTGCGGCTCGTGGTTCGTGAAGGAGGCCGGCAAGTACGGCTTCATGCCGGTGTACGGCGAGGAAGAGTGGAACGAGGGCGACCAGGGCGCCGAGCCGGGCGACGAAATCCGGTTCTTCATCAACGGCGTCGAAGCGGAGGCGACTGGCAACACCCTGTGGGCCAACGCACCGACGGTTCCCCAGATGGTCTGCCTGAACCTCGACGTCTGCCGCCAGGTGTGCGATCTCACGGCTGGCTGGAACCTCGTGAGCTGGTCGATCGACACCGAATCCGACGACATCGAGGCGGCCCTGGCCTCGATCGCGCCCCACATCCAGCTCGTCCTGGGCTTCGAACAGGGCGGCCTCACCTACGATCCGACGCTGCCCCAGTTCTCGACGCTGTGGTATGTGGACCACCTCTCGGGATACTGGATCAAGGTGGACGCGGACGTCGAGATGGTGATCGAGGGCAACTGCGCGAATGTGTCGACGCCGATCACGGTGACGCCGGGCTGGAACCTCGTGTCGTACCTGCCCCACGTGGCGATGCCGACCCCCGACGCGCTGACGTCGATCTACGACGATCTCATGGTGGCGCTGGGGTTTGACGGCGGCGCCCTGATCTACGTGCCGAGCGACAGCGGGTTCAACACGCTCGACGAGATGGCGCCGTGCTTCGGGTACTGGGTGAAAGTCGACGCCCCTGGCGAGCTGATCTACCCGTCGGACGGGCCGGTCGTGTTCGCTCAGCAGCGCCAGCCGCTCGGACATCCCCTGCCCAAGGCGGCCGAGGGTGTCACGGCGACGACGCAGTGGATGAACCTCTACGCGCAGAAGCTGACGGTTGACGGCGCGGTGGTCCCGACGGGGGCCCGGGTCGAGGCGTTCACGCTCGACGGGCACCGGATCGGCAGCAGCCAGGTGCGGGCCGACGGTTTGTTCGGGTTTATGCCGGTATACGCCGACGACCCGAACACGAGCGCGGTTGACGGTCTCCGGACGGGCGAGCCGTTCACGCTGACGGTCAATGGCGCGGCCACTGCCGAGACCTTCGTCTTCACAGGCCACGGCACCAATCTTGAGGTGAGCGGCCTGACGGCGAAGGCGGGCGAGGAGCCGACGATGCCGGGGACCTACGCACTGGCGCAGAACTATCCGAACCCGTTCAACCCGACGACCACGATCGAGTTCAGTTTGCCCAAGGAGACCCGGGCCAAGGTCGAGGTGTTCAACGTGCTGGGCGAGCTGGTGGCGACGCCGTTTGACGGCACCGCCGCGGCCGGCACCACCTCGGTGACCTGGGACGGCCGTTCGCGGACGGGCTCCCCGGTGGCCTCGGGTGTGTACTTCTATCGTCTCAGTGCCGATAACTACACCGAGACGAAGAAGATGATGCTGATGAAGTAGGCGGCGATCCTGCTTCCTCAGAATGTCGAGTAGAAACCGGCCGGCCGCGGGCATCCGCGGCCGGTCGGCGCAGAGAAGGTGCTATGGTGAAAAGACGATTCGTGCGGCTCCTGATTGTGGCGGCGGCGGCCGCGCTCCCGACGAGCCCGCTCTGGGCGCAGGGGATCATCCCGACGCCCTACTCGGACCAGTTCAAAGGCACGGTGATGATCAACGGCCAGCCCGCGCCGGTCGGGACCGTGATCGACGCCTTTGACCCGGACGGGGTGAACAATGGGCGCGACACCACCCGCTTCGGCGGGCTGTTCGGCTACTTCGCCGCGTACGGCGATGACGTGTCGAATACGCCGGCGCTCGACGAGGGGGCGCGCGAAAACGACCCGATTACGTTCCGAATTCTCGGGCGGCCGGCGGCGATCGACAGCGGCGACGCCACCTGGAACAACATGGACACCAGCACCGTGCACCTCTCGGTGTCCGGGGTGACGATCGGCCTGCTGCTGGTCGACGCCCCCCTGACGGGAGTCGGCTCCCCCCGGGATACGGTCCGGTTCGAAGTGGGCATCCGCAACACCGGCAACATCCGCGACTTCTACGACATCATCGTTGAGCAGTCCAAAGTGCCGGCCTGGGGGGTCATCTACCCGGCGGAGTTGGTCTACAACGGCCCGGATTCCACCGCCTACCTGTGGTTCGATGTCGTGGTGGCGGATTTCCCCGGCGAACCGCCGCTCAACCACCTGACCTACACGGTGCGGTCGCGGATCGACACCACGGCCACGGCCTCGGGGACGGTGGATCTCGATGTCGACGTGGTCGGCACGGAGGACCGCGACGAGCTGCTCCCGGGTGCCTTCGCCCTCGCCCAGAACTACCCGAACCCGTTCAACCCGACGACGACCATCGCCTTCACCCTGCCCCGCGCTTCGACGGTGCGGCTGGAGGTCTACAATACCCTGGGGCGCCTCGTAGAGGAGCGCGACCTGGGAACCTACCCGGTTGGGGACCACGCGGTGGCTTTCGATGGAACCTCGTTGGCCAGCGGCGTGTACCTCTACCGCGTGGCGACCGAGTATGGGTCGGCGTCGCGGAAGATGGTCCTGATGAAATAGGGGCGGGATCAAGAGTGCCAGTTGAAAAAAACCCCGGTTGACACCGGGGTTTTTTTGTGCTTTTATAGATGCTCGGTGCGACCTTTCCGGCCCGGCCGTACAGCCGGGCGGTCGCCCGGATGAGAACTGCCGAAGAGAGAGGAATGCGACGTGGCGCTCGTGATACAGGCGGTGGGGAAAACCGATGTGGGGCTGGTCCGGAAAGGGAACGAAGACAACCTGTATCTGGATGACCGGAACCACCTGTACGTTGTGTGCGACGGCATGGGGGGCCACCAGGCGGGCGAGGTCGCGTCGATGTCGGCGGTCACGACTCTCGAGACCGTGCACAACCAGCTCCGGCGGGAGATTCTCGGCGACGAGCGGCTCAGCCCCGGGCGCGCGCTTCCCGACGAAACCAACCTCCTCCTGCGCGCGATCCGCCTGGCCAACCGGGAGATCTACGGCAAGGCGGCCGCGAACTCCAGCATGGCGGGCATGGGCACCACGATTGTCGCGATCGCCTTCGAGCACGACCTGGCGGGCATCGCCCACGTGGGCGACAGCCGCGCCTATCGCCTCGAGGCGCGCCGCCTCGTCCCTCTGACCGCGGACCACTCCTGGGTGAGCGAGATGCAGGCCGCCCACAACCTGTCGGCGCAGGAAGCGGAGTCGCTGGTCGGGCGGAACGTCATCACGCGCGCCCTCGGCGTGCGCGAGGCGGTCGAGGTCGATTGCCGCCTCGTCCGGGTGAAACCGGGCGACATTCTCCTGATGTGCTCCGACGGACTCTGCGGGTTTGCCGACGACGATGAGATTTTCGAGGCCGCCCACCGGTTGCGCGACGACCTGAAGAAGATGGTGGACGCCCTCGTGCAGTTCGCCAATGACCGCGGCGGCAACGACAACGTGACGGTGGTGGCGATGCGGGTGATGGAGGCCAAAGCGACCGATATCCCCGAACTGCCGGTGTTCACGCTGACCGCCGAGTCGCGCGAGGTGCTGGCGGCCGAGGATGAGTGGCTGCCGAAAATCCGCGAGGCGGCGGAGGCCTTGCACGCCGGCGGAAAACGCCAAAAAAAAAAGTAGGCCGCTCCTCGGGTGGCTTTCGGGGCTGGTGGTGATCTGGGGGGTGGTGGCGGCGGTTCTCGGCGCCGCCCGCGGGCGCTGATTCTCACGTCAATTCAGGTGAAGACCGCGCCGGGAGACGGCCGGGGGCGGGGAAAAAAGCCTTGACATTCCGGGGCGGCGGCGTTACTAATTGAACCGCACCGACAAAGTGGAAATGCGCCCATAGCTCAATTGGATAGAGCGTCTGACTACGGATCAGAAGGTTGGGGGTTCAAGTCCTCCTGGGCGTATTTTGTTTTGTTCGGTCGCGCGCTGGAGCCGCCGCGCGAGCGAATCGCCGCGCCCCGCGCCCTTCAGTCCTTCACGCAGCGCACGGCATTCCCGCTCTTCTTGCCGCTGTAATCGTGCACCATCTCGGGGCGGTTGTAGCCCAGGTTGCGGTTCCAGGCCTGATCGGAGAAGTACTGGTGCGGGGTGGCGGTCCAGAACCCGGCGCCATAGTGGATTCCGTTGAAGTCACCCATCCCGCCGCGATAGCCGCCCGGGAGCCCGGAGAAGCCGCTCTCGTTGGTGGCGCCGGCGTTCGGATCGGCCCAGTACGCAGTGCCCGCGGCTTTCAGTTTCCCGCCGGCCACCGCACCGCCGCCGAGCGAGTCGACCAGTTCCTGCCACTCGGAATCGGTGGCCACGTGCCACCCGGCGGGAGCCAAACCGCGGGCGTCGCCGACCGCAAACCAGTTGTACAGCCGACCGTAGATTGCCACATTGGCCGGGTCGTTGGCGTACTCGCAACAGGCGCCGCTCGCCAGAGCATTCCAGGCGGTGGGATCGGTAACGTCGGAAACGGGGTCGCCGTTGCGGTAATGCGTGACCTTGAGGTTCTCGGCCATCCACCACCGGTTGAAGATCTTGACCGTTTGGTAGGTGTTGCCGTCGTAGTCGGCGACGGTTCCCAATGTCGCGAACGGCACGTCCTCGCCGTAGCCGGTGCCGGCGCGGTTGGTCGCATACGCCCGCATGTGATAGCTCTCTCCGCCGCTCAATCCGGTCAGAGAGCTTGTGAAACTTCCGACCCCGATGCCGTCGGACGTGGTGTCGTCGGCAATCGTCGGGTCGGCGCTCGTGCGCCAGCACACGCCGCGGGCGGTCACTTCGGCGCCGCCATCGGCGGTGACCGTCCCGCCGCAGGTCGCCGTCGTGGACCCAACGGCGCTGACCGCGGACGTGGTCACGGTCGGGATTGTCGGTTGGTCGGGGTTGGTGGAATCGTCGTCCCCCGAGCATGCCCAGAACACCAGGGCCGTTGCCGCCAGGACGCCGGCCGGCAGCCAGGTCGCTTTCATGATATCACCTCCGTCTTGACCGTAACAGCCGCACTCAGCGAAACAAACACGCGGCGAGCTCAGTTGTCAAGCGCGGCGAGCCGGCAAATGACGGCCCCGGGAGTGGGGACCCGCGAAGGCGTCAGAGCTCCTGGGAGCTGAACGTGTCCCCCTGGGTGATATCGCCGGATTCGTATCCCCGTCGGAACCACCGGACGCGCTGCTCCGAGGTGCCGTGCGTGAAAGCATCGGGGACGACATACCCCTGGGTTTGCCTCATGATGCGGTCGTCGCCGACGGCGGCCGCCGCGTTAATGCCCTCTTCGATGTCTCCCGACTCCAGGAGATTGGCGGTGCGCTCCGCAAAGTGGGCCCACACGCCGGCCAGGAAATCGGCCTGAAGTTCCATCCGGACCGTGAGCCGGTTGAACTCCGCCTCGCTCATGCGCTCCCGCTGGCCCATCACTTGGTCGGAGATACCGAGGAGGTTCTGCACATGGTGGCCGACCTCGTGGGCAATGACATAAGCGAGCGCGAAATCGCCGTGGGCGCCGAGCTGCGCCTGCATTTCCTTGAAGAAGCTCAGGTCGATGTAGACGCGCTCGTCGGCCGGGCAGTAGAACGGTCCTGCGGAAGCGCCGGCATAACCGCAGGCCGACGAGATCTGGTCTGAGAAGAGCACGAGTTTGGGCTCGCGGTAGGACTGCCCGGCCTGCTGAAAGAGACGATTCCAGACATCTTCAGTCTCGGCCAGAATGACGCCGACGAACTGGCCCTCCTGCCGCTCCTCATCGCTAAGCTCCGCCGTGCTCCCGGCGGGCACTTCCACTCCCGTCTGCTGCAGCGACTGCATCACTTCATCGGGATTGCCCCCGAGGACAAGGAAGAGGACGACGGCGAGAATCCCGCCCAGACCCCCGCCCACGGCGAGACCTCGGCCGCCGATTCCCCGCCGGTCTTCGACGTTATCACTGGTTCGCCGACCCTGCCATCTCATATCGCAATCCTTTCGTTGCGGCCGTTCATGCGATCGGGCCATCGCGGATCGCCCATTGCGGCTGGCCGCGCCGGGCTCTGGAGTCATTATAGCCTGCGCGGTCCTCATTGTCAAACGCTCGCTCGTCGCAGCCGCGCGCGTCGCATCCGCCTGAGTCAGCTCAGGCGGGCATGTCCGACTGCGCCTCCGGCGGAGTGCGAACCGTCTGGGCCAGGGCGAAATCGACGGCGGCGCGGCAATGGAGACGGAGAGTGTCGATCAGGGGAATTTCGACATCCTCAGGCGCGACGAGCAGCGGCAGTTCCGTACAGCCCAGGACGACGGCCTCCGCGCCGCCGTCGGCGAGGCCGGCGATGATCCTCCGGAACCGGTCTTTCGCCCGATCGGAGACCACGTTTTTCAGAAGCTCGGTCAGAATGGTCGTGTGGATGAATGCGCAATCGTCGCGGTCGGGCACCCGCACGCGGATGCCGCGGCGCCGGAGAACGTCTTTGTAGAAGTTCTCCTCCATCGTCATGCGGGTGCCGAGGAGACCGACGGTGGAGAAATGCCGGCGGCTGATTTCATCCGCGGCGGCCTCGGCGACGTTGACGAGGGGGAGGCGGGTGCAACCCGCGAGCTCCTCTGCGAATTGGTGCAGGGTGTTGGCGCACAGGACAAGGCACTCGGCCCCGGCGCGTTCGAGGGAATCGGCGGCGGCGCGCACCAGCCCAAAAACCCCCCGGGCGTCCCCCGCCCGGTTCAGCGCATCAATGTCGGCGTAATCGAACGAATAGAGGAGACAGCGGGCGGCGTGGAGGCCGCCCCGCCGCTCGTTGGTCAGCTCGTTGATGAGGCGGTAGTAGGCGCAGGTGGACACCCATCCCGTGCCGCCGATCAAACCGATCACTTTCATCTCGGCCGCCGTCCGCGTCAGAGAATGCGGTTGCCCCGGTAGCGGAAGCAGTCGCCGCCGTTTTCGGCCAGGCCCGTCTGCACCGTCAGGCCGCTCCGCTTCAGACCGTCGCTGAACGCCCGGAACCGGTACTCGCTGTTCATCGCGTGCTGCGGGAAGTACACCGCCGGCGAGAGTTTCTGCAGGGCGTACACAACGCCCTCGCGCACTGATTCGGGGGTCCCCAGGCTGCAGCCCAGAATCGGCAGAAAGGCGAGGTCGATGGGGGCGCCGAGAGAGGCGAGGTAATCGATTTCATCGGTGTAGGGCGCATGGAGACCGACCTGGCCGTTGGCGTGGTCCCCGGCGTGAAAGATCACCACCCCGTCGACCTCCACCAGGAACCCGACCCCGGCGTCGGTTGCGTCAATCGTCCGGACGCGCATGCCGTCGATCACCTCATCGCTCCGCGGACCCAGGTAGCGATGCGCCGGAGCGCCGTCCTGGCGGTGGCCGAGCACGTAGCTGATGTCCGGAATCGCGTTCCGCCAGGCGAAAATCGAAGTGTCGTAGTGGTCGCGGTGTTCGTGCGAGGAGAACACCATCACCTTGAGATCCTTGATCTCAGACGGGTCGATCCGGCCGTTGGCGAGGCAGGGCGAATCGGGATTGCACGGGGGAAGGGCGTAATCGAAGATGAGGAAGTGGCGGGCCGTCCGGATCGCCCAGCCGGAGTGGTTCAGGTACCACACCACCGCTTCTTTCTCACCCAGGGTCGCCGCCAGCAGGTCCGGGGGATCGGCCTCGCTCTCGGCCGGGAGCGGCGCCGCGCCGGCGTCCCTCAGGAGAGCGGCCACCGACGGGTTGGCGTAGTGAACGGCGTAGTAGAGCGGCGTGCGCCCGCTCCGGTCCTGGGCGGCCGGCGGCACGCCGTGGTCGAGAAGCACCCGTGCCAGGGCGGAGTCGCCGCGGATCGCGGCGATGTGGAGCATGGTCCGGCCGTAGTCGGCATCGGTGAACTCGGGGTCCGCCCCGGCCTGAAGGAGAATCCCGGCGATTTCGTCGTTCCCCTGCACTGCGGCGGACTGGAGCGCGGGACCGGACAGCCGCCCGTGGTAATTCACGTCTGCGCCGCGGCCGACAAGCAGGCGCACGAGGTCGGCGTGGCCCGCCAGCACCGCGATCGACAGCGGCGTGTGCGTCGAGTCGGTGCGGGCGTTGACGTCGGCTCCGTGATCGAGCAACCACCGCACCATGTCGACGGTCCCCCAGCAGGCGTTGGTGAGCGGCGTCACGCCCCAGTTGTCGCGCGCGTCGATGGCCAGCCCGGCCGCGACCAGCGCCCCGGCCAGCACCGTGTCGCCGCGGAAAACCGCGGTGTGGAGGCGGGTTTCGCCCTGCTCGTTGCGGTACTGGACGTCGGCTCCCTGGGCGATCAGGCGGAGGGCGATGGACGTGAAACCGTTGGCGGCGGCGAAATAGAGCGCGTCGCGTCCGTCGCCGTTGCGCGCATTAATGTCGAACTCCTGGGCGAGGAGGTACGCCGCCAGCGAGTCGGCGCCGATCGAGGCGGCGATGTGCAGGCAGTTGGAGCCGCGCGCGCTCGTCTCGTACAGGGGCGCGCCGTGCGCAACCAGACAGCGCACCATCTCGAGGTTCCCCCGCCGCGCCGCCGAGATCAGCGGGGTCTCGCCGTTGATGTCCCGGGCGGCTGCCTGGGCGCCCCGCTCGGCCAAGAGGCGGACGGCGTCCAGGTGGTTGCGCATCGCCGCGATCGTCAGCGGGCTCGTGTTCTCGCGGTCGCCGATGTTGATGTCCGCTCCCTCGGCGAGCAGGAGTTCGATCATGGCGGTGCGGCCCTGGAGCGCCGCGACGTGGAGGGGCAAATTCTGGGCGCTGTCGCGCGCATTGATCAGGGACGGATCGGCGGCCAGCAGAACGCGAACGCGCTCGACATCGCCGGCCGCGACCGCATCGTGGATCTCGGCCGCCGGCAGCCGGACTGCCGCCAGCAGAACCACGGCGGCGCAAAGGGCAAAGGTTCTTCCTGTCATATCTGTCCTGCCCATGGATAGGGTCCTCGGGACGAGGCGTTTTGTTTAAATGTTATGACGCGGGGCAAAGCGGATTGTTCAGTCTATCACCGCGCCGGCGTCGGCGTACTTTCTGCCCCGGCAGGAAACAGCCCCGCTCTCTGCATTCAGGCGGGAGCGAACGTCTTTAATGCGGACTATTTGTATACGGATTGGCACGCCGGCGCCGCCAGGATGGCACGACCGGACGGGCGCCGCCGGGCGAGCCGCGCCCGGCGGCGAATCAGTCTGGACTCAAGGCCGGCCGCTAGCGGACAGCCTGGCGGTAAATGGCATCGATGATCTCGGCCGGCGACCGCGGCGCCGACACAGCGGCCTCATCGGGAAACTCCGCCCTCGCCTTGTCCGGTGCGTTCCAGCCCCAGATGAAGGTGTGTGCAGGCGCGCTGAAACTGATCAGGCGTCCGGTCAGCCAGCCGCCGGAGAAGTTGCTCCCCACCGATGGATTCGGGCCGGTAAAACCGGAAAGCTCGACCGAAATGAGCTGGAGGGAATCCGGATAAAGGACCGGTCGCACCGTGTAGGACGTGTCGGCTGTCCAGTCCGTGACCAGGGACTGGCGGGTCACGGCGTTGGCGCGATTGAAGAACGTAAGCATGAGGGCGTAAAACTGGGCGTGCTCGATCCGCTGCCAGACGATGGTCACCGATTCGCCGGGGGCCACCGTGTCCTCGCCGGGAACAGGGCTGATGATCTGCGCTTCAGAATCGCGGGGATCGAGCATGACCACATCGCACACCGCCTGGCGGCCGGGTCCCCAAATCTCAAGGCGGGCGACGTCGCCTGAAGAATACAGGAAGGAGCCGCCGGCCGATTCGCTGAACCCTATCTGCCAGTGGCGACGGCCGGGGGCGTCCTGGAACCAGTTGTAGTCCGTGGGCCGCGTCATGAGCGAATCGCCGAGGCGGATGGAATCGATGCTCGGAACAATACCCCCATAACCGTAGATAACGGCGTTCACGATAGCCTGGGGGTTGACTGTTATGCTGCCGTCAACAAAACCCGCCGGCGTCGCCGGGCAGTCGGCGCAGCTCTCGTCGTCGCTGCAGCCGAGCGGCAGCAGCAGGAAGACAGCCAGGGCTGAAAGAACGATCAAAACGCGCTGCATGAGAAGCCTCCTTGTGATGAGCCCGGCTCGCGGCATTTCCCACGGCGTGCGACCGGGCCGCAAGTTACGCTCAAGAACGAAACATGGCGCGGAGGGGGACAGCAAGGAAAATCGGCGGCGAGTTCTTCTGTAATCAATCGGTGGCCAGCCCGGCCAACAGCAGGCCGCCGGGCCGAAACCCGGCGGCGGTGCGCGTGGTGCGAGGACGAGAAGCAGCAGTCTACTTTGCGGCCTGGCGATAGATTCCGTCAATGATCTCGGCGGGGGAGAGCCGTTGCGAAGCGGCTAGGTCATCCGGTAGCGTCTTGATCGACTTGTCCGGCTCATTCCAGCCATGTAGCATTGTGCTCGCGGGGCCGCCGAAACTGATGAGTCGCCCCGCCAGCCACCCGCCGGCGAAGTTGCTTCCGACAGCCGGGTTCGGGCCTGTAAAGGGTGTGATTTCAACTATGAGAGCCGCCAGAGAATCGGGGTACAGGGTTGGACCAACAGTATAGGCAGTGTCGGCGGTCCAGTCGGTGACATTCGATTCGCGGGTCACGCCGTTGGCGAAATCGATGAATCTGAGTTGTACCGCGTAGTACTGGGCGTCCAGCGCTCGATGCCAGATGACGGCGGCCGACTCATCCGGGGCAATGGTCTCCGTTCCGGGAAGAGGGCTGATCATATCGGCAGCGGACTCATTGGGATCGAGCACGACCACATCGCAGTAAGCCAAGCGGCCGGGTCCCCAGATCTCGATGTGCGCCACGTCGCCGGGCGAATACATGACGTCGCCGCTGATGTTCTCGTAGAAGGATATGCGCCAGAGAGGATTCGCGGGAGCGCTCATCGCAACATAGTAATCGCCGGACGACGTCAGGAGCGAATCACCCAGCCGGATGGAGTCGACCGTTGGGAGGATGCTCCCGTAACCGTTGATCGTGGCCGACAACGACACCTGCGGAGTCACGTGAACTGTGCCGTTAACGAAGCCTGCGGGAGTCGCGTGCTCGGGACAGTCCGCGCAGTCATCGCTGCAGCCGAGCGGCAGCAGGCTGACCGCCACAGCGGAGAGAACAAGAACGATGCGCTGCATGAGAAATCTCCTGGTGATGAGTTGTATCTACACCGGTTTCGGAGAAACCGAACCGAACGGCAAACCACATGATAGAACGAGACCGCCTGCCCCTCCGGCGAGCAAGATAAAACGGCGGCCATTCCGTCTCTGACCGGTTTCACCGCACGGATTTGCCACTTCACCGCCGGATGGGAGTAAACAGGCGGCGGTGAATTTGCCGCGAGAGACAGGCAGTTACTCGGCAGCCTGCCGGTAGACTGCCTCGACAATCTCGGCGGGCGTCCGCTGCGGGAAGAGCGTCTCCCCGGCCGGGAGTGCCGACTTCGTAATCGGGGGAGGATTCCACCCTACGATGGCCGTCTCAGCCCCGTACCCTACACTGACAATCCGTCCGGACAACCACGCCCCGAGTACGTTGCTGCCGGCGGCGGGGTTGGGGCCGGTGAACGGGACCACCCGAACCGAGAACTGAGCGAGTGAGGGAGGATACAGACTGGGCGACACAGTGAACGAGGTGTCGGCGGTCCAGTCGAACCGGTCGGAGAACGTGAAAACATCGCCCACGCGGTTGGCAAGGATGACCTGCACGGCATAGAACTGGGCATGCTCCACGCGGTTCCAGAACACGATGGCGGGTTCACCCGGGGCGACGGTATCGGTCCCGGGGTAGGGATCGGTGATGAATAACTGCGTCAGATTGGGGTCGAGGAGCGGGAGATCACAAGTGGCGAGACGCCCCTCACTCCAGAATTCGAGGTGGGCCGTATCGCCTTGGGTATACATGTAGTCCGGGCCGGTGTCTTCGGTGCAGTAGATCGTCCAGTAGGGGTTGACCGGCTCGCTCCGATACGAGTAGAAGAAATCCTTGTTAAAAACCAGTAGCGAATCGCCGACGCGCGCTGAGTCGAGCGTGGGCAGGATACTCCCATCGCCGAAAATCAAGGCTTCAAAGTAAACGCCCGGGTGCAGGTCAATGCTGCCTTGAATGAACCCGACCGGCGTCACGGGCGCCGGACACTCCGCGCAGTCGTCATCGCTGCACCCGAGGGGCAACAGTGCGACCACCACGGCGGAAAGGACGATCATGGTCCGCTTCATGAGTTACCTCCTGTGAAGGATATATGGCCGAGATGGTTTCCGTGAAACAGTACCGTTCAACGGAATCTCCTGCGGAAAAATGAATTCGCGCCACGAGTTGCGGCAACACAAAAACGCGGCCGGGCACAACGGCGCAGCGGGTTGTCGCCGCAGCGCCGCGGTTACCGGGGTGCAGAGAGCGTTTCAGTCTGCGCCTGATCGCCGGTCGCCGATGGCATCCGGCGGCAATAGTGCTCGTAGCGGGCGAAGACGTCCCGGACGAAGTCGGCCGTCTCGGCGCTGCGAAGGTAGCCGAAGCGGAGGGTCTCATCCTCGACCGCGGGGGAGTCCGCTCTGAGCCGCAGGTAATCTTCCACGATGTCAGTCCAGAAGCGGACGTCTTCGCCGTAGCGTTCGGCGAGCCGCCGGGCCTCCTGGACGCGCGCCGCGCCGGCGTTGTAGGCGGCCAACGCGAACTTCAGGCGCTCCACGGTATCGGGCACGTCGGAGAACTGCCTCTCCAGGAAGTCCAGGTAGGCGGCGCCCGCGGCGATGCTGCGGGCGGGATCGAAGATGTCGTCGCCGATGACGCCGAAGTGGGCGGCGGTCGAGGGGAGCAGTTGCATGAGGCCGGCCGCGCCGGCCTGCGACTCTGCCTCGGGATCGAACTGCGATTCCTCGTAGATCACCGCGGCCAGCAGCCGCCAGTCCCAACCGATCTCCGCCGCATGGCGCCGGATGAGTCCATCATACGGCGAAAGGCGGTCGCTCTCGACCGTTGCCCAGGCGCCGACGGGGCGCTGCCGGAACGCCTTGCGATTCCGGTAGTACTTGTTGTAGACCGCGTAGTAGTCGGGGGTCCGCTTGAACTGCCGGAGCCAGGTGTTCAGCGCGGCGAGCAGCAGGGGAGAGGACTTGCTCACGGCCCAGGCGATCTGCTGGGGCGGCCCGACCGCGGTGCCGACATCGAGATTCGGGTAATCGGCGGCGATGATGTGCGCCAGATTCTGATCGGAGACCGTGTAAGTGATGTCGCCGGCGGCCACCCGGCGGATGAGCTCCTCGGTGGGCACGCGGCCGTCGACGATTTCAATGTCGACGGCGCCCGCGATCTCTCCGGCGAGCTCGACGAGCCGCTCGTAGTAGGCTGAACCGTGCCGGACGTGCACGGTCCGGCCGGCGAGCGAGTCGGGCGCGCGGATCAGGCACGACTCCAGAACCCGCGGGTCCATGCGACGCCACAGTTCGGGCTTGCGCTGGACCAGCACCTGGTGGGTCGAGGTGAGCGGCTCGGCGAACGCCACCTGCGCGGCGCGCTCGGCGGTGACCGTAAGATTGTAGGCCACGAGATCCCCCTCGCCCGCCGCGAGCAGAATGATCAAGCTGTCGATATCCCGGACGGGGATGACCTCGAGCCGGAGATCGAGATGTTCGGCCAGGCGGGCGAGCAGCTCGTGTTCGAACCCCATGGTGCGGCCGCGGTAGACGAAGTACCCGGTGGAACTGAAAGCTGTGAGGACGCGGAGAACGCCCCGGCGCTTGATCTGCGGAAGGTCGGCGGGGTGGCGGTCGGCCGACTCGAGGGTGCGGTCACAGCCGGCGCAGGCGGCCGCCAGGACGAGGGCGGCGAGGAGCGCGCGCTTCCCGCATGCGCGGCCGGTCGATGCCATCTTCGGGCGCCTGGGCGGTTTCCACTTCATGCCAATGCCTACCGGAGCAACCGGGTGTCCTCCGGTCCAATCTACCGGGCGCCGCGCGGCCGGGCAATTTATTTGTGCGGGGAATCGGGGCGCGGCCGATCCGGCCGGCCCCCCGGTCGAGCCGGGCGCTCCATGGCGTGGAGGCCGGCGAGGCGGACGGCGCCCCGGTGGTAGCCGCCCGGAAACAACTGCTCCAGCTCGTCGAGCTCCAGTCCGTTCGCCTCGCACGTCTCGTACACCGTCGGCACCGTCCCGGTCCGCCCGTACGCCCCCCGAAGGTACCGAATGATCTGCCAGTGGCGCTCGGTAAGGTTGCCGGAAATGCCCGACTCGTAAGCCTTGTGCACGGCGAAATTCTCGTCCCAGTCGTCGGGATTCATCAGGAATCCGTGCTCGTCCAGCTCATAGGTCCTGCGCTCGTAGGTGTTCGTGAAGTGGGCGATGTCGCCCTCCAGCCAGACGTGCTGGAGATACCCCTCGCGGTAGGTGACGCCGGCGAGCTTGCAGGCGCCGCGCAGCCAGCCGGTGGGGAAGAGCTTCTTGAGGTCGCCCAGGCCGAGGTGGTTTTTCTTGCAGGCGACGTAAATGAGGGGGCACTGGTTGATCTGCTCAAACGTGTTGCGGATGAAACGGATTACGCGCCAGTGGGCCTCGGTCAGGCCGCGCTCGATCCCCGCCTCCCGGGCCATGGCTTCGGCAAAACCCTCATCCCATTCCCCCGGATCGAGCAGGAACCCCTTGTCGTCGACGCGATAATCCTTGCCGTTGGCCGAAAACGTCTTCATGGCCCCATCCAATGCCGCAACTCACGCGCTGCGGGGCGTTCGGGCGGAGACCAGCCGGGCCGCCCTCCGAATTCCACTTCATGGTACGATAAAGCGAACGCCTTGACAATGGTTTTGTCGGGACTCAGCGCGGCTGGGAGACGTCGATCAACACCTCGCCGCGCGTCACGCGGACGCGCAACCCATCGGCGGCGACAGCGTAGATCCGCCGCACCTGTTCGCCTACGGCGGCGAAGCGGAACGTGCGGCTGCTCTCCGGGCCGGCCGCGGTCTCCGCGATCGCCTTCCCGTCGCGCAGGAGTTCCACGACGCACTCGGCGCCCGAGGAATCGAGTCCGATGAGCCCCACCTCAACCGCGAGCGCGGTGTCGAGGCGGACGAGGACCGAGTCGCCCGCTTTCGCCCCGCGGCGCGGGTCTCGCGGCGGCGGCGACGGCTCGGCCTGAAGCGAATAGTCGAGCGGGATGACAAAGAGGGCGGAATCAACCGGGCCGATTGCGATGTTGGTGACGGCCACGTACGCGGAGTCCGGGGACATGAGGTTCTCGATGCGGATCGGGAAGCCAAGCCGCGTGGGGATCCACTGGTTCATGAGCGGGTTCTTGCCGAGTCGGATTGTGAAGCGGTCACAGGGAAACCCCTCCAGCGTGTCGGCGCCGCGGTAGTCGCGTACGCCCAGCGAGTCGCCAATCCGGGCGGCCTGGAAGGGATCGTTCTGCACAACCGTCGGAGCGTTCAGCGGCAGAATCCGGTAGGTCCGCGCCGGCGGGTTGACAATCCGGCACTCCCCCGCGCTCTGGTCGACCAGCACGTACACTTTGCCCGCATCCTGGCTGAAATCCATGCGGTAGAGGGAGTCTTTGACGAAGAGCCGGCCCGTCATCGTCTGGCGTGCGCTCTTCAGAGTAAGGTCGCCGACAAACTCGGCGGCCCCAGCCGTCGGCACCGACAGCAGGACCAAAGCGGCTGTCGCCGCGAACTTCCGCACAAGCGGCGAGACAAGCTGCACCATGAACACGTCTCCGTTTCGGTTAAGGGCGATCCTCTTCTCCAATTCCGCCTTCGGCGGCGGCAAAGTCAACGGCAAAGATCGTCCCGGGACTTGTCGCTTTATACCCCTGAACGGGCCGGCCGGACGGGAGATTCGGATGGAGCGCGGTCGCCGACAAACCGCTGGTCGCCGGTGCCGACGCGCGGGGGGCGCATCCGCGGCGGAATGACTTCGGCTGCGGCCCAGGTCATGTGAAACCCTTTCGCCCGGCCGGAAAAAAGCGTTGTCTTTTGCCACCATTTGCCCCTTAATTCGTTTAAAGGAGAATCAACGTAAACGTAGGCAACAGGTTGAGAATATTGGACCAGCAGCAAAAGGCGCCCGCCCACGTCCCCGTGCGTAGGCCACTCCGCCACCCGGTACTTCCGGCGATCCTGGCGGCAATTATCCTCACCGGCCTGCCTGCGGCCGCGACGCACGCCGTGGCCGGATGGCCGGTCGGCTATGACGTCGACCTCTCCAGCGGGTTCGGGGATTACCGGTTCGGACACTTCCACTTCGGCATCGATATCCGCACCGGCGGCGTAACCGGCAAAGAGGTGCTCGCCCCGGTCGACGGCTACGTCTGGCGGCTGCGGACTTCCTACACCGGCTACGGGAAAGTGCTCTATCTCCGGGGGAATGACGGGTGCACCTATGTCATGGCGCACCTTCAGGATTTCAACTCCGCCCTCGACCGGCGCCTGAAAACGGCCCAGGTGAGCGCCAAGCGGTATTACCAGGATCTGTATTTTCCGGAAGACTCGGTCCCGGTGAAGAAGGGGGAGTTGCTGGCCTATTCGGGGCAAACCGGGTCCGGGGCGCCGCACCTGCATTTCGAGAAGCGTGCGGGGGACATCCCCCTCAACCCGCTGTCGCACGGTTACCGGCTGGCCGACAAGACGCCGCCGGTCATCACCCGGCTGGGGCTGCGGCTGACCGATGACCACAGCGTGTTTCCTGATGGGAGCCGGAAGATGTGGGTGCCGGTGGTGGCGGGAGCGGCGGGAACCTACACGATCGACACCGGCCTGTACTTCAACTCGTCCGTCGGGCTGCTGGTCGACTGCTACGACCTCATGCGGTCCGGCGGGATGAAGCAGGCGGTGTACCGGCTGGCGCTGTCGGTGGACGGGCGGCTGTGGCACGAATCGGTGTTCGACTCCGCCTATTTCGAAACCAACACCGCCGTCTCGCTCGAGTATGACCTGCTCGAAGCCGTCGCCCAGCGCAAGCACGTGCGGCGGCTGTACCGGGAACCGGGGAACGACTACGCCGGGTGCCGTCCCCATGGCCCCCATGGGGGGCTTATCGGCTGCGCCACCGGGCTGGCGCCCGGCCCGCACGACCTCGCGATCACAGCGGAGGATGCTTTCGGGAACAGGTCGGAACTCCGGTTCAGGGTCGTGCTCGGGCCGGGGGAGTTCCTCTACGGGCTCGATTCGACCGTGCGGGTGGCAGCGGACACGACCGATTTCTATTTCACGGCCAGCGAAGCACTGGCCACGGTGGCGGTCGATTCGATCGTGCTCTATGTCGGACGGGGCGACCGCTGGGGCTGGACGCCCGACGGGACGATCGAGCGGCTCGACGGCGGGCGGCTGAAAGTGCGCGCCGGCGGCTACAAAACCCGCGTCACGCCGTTGCGCCTCTACCTCTTCACTGAAGAGGGGGGCGTGATCGCCGACGGCGTGTTCAACGGACTGCGCGATGACGACACCGGGGGAAAGTTCGAAACCTCCCACGAGCTGACCGAGGACGGCCTGCTCATCAAGATCACCTCGCTGGAATCCTCGGCCTACCTCTCGCGCGTCGATCTCTTCTACCGGGGGAAACTGCTGGGGACGGAGTACGGGCGGATGCTCACGCCCAAGCGGTATGTGTGCCTGGTGCGGCCGCAGGCCAAGTACGCGCGGATCGACCGGTACCAGGCGGTCCTCTCGCACGACCCGGCGCGGGCGGGGCGGTGGTCCGACTCCCTGAATATCGTCGCGGCGGGGATCGATTCGACGGTCCGGGCGGCCTTCGACCAAAACGCCTGGCTCGATCTGCCCAAAGAGTCCTTCTTCGCCCCTGTGTTCCTCGAACTCAAGAGAAACGCCGTCGTCGACCGGTCTCCCCTGGCCCTCAATTCCGACCACTACCTCGTGCTGCCGGAGACCTTCCCGACCCGCACGCGCTTCGCCATCACGTACCACATACCGTACGACGTGGAGCCCAACCGGTACAGCGGTCTCTGCTGGCTGGACAAGAACACCAATCGGTGGGTGTGGCTGGAGAATTCATTCGACGACGACCGCGACGTGCTGACGGCGACGGCGGGGGGAGGCGGGTCGTTCGGGGCGGTGTTTGATTACGAAACCCCGCGGATCTCGAATCTGTCGCTGCGCGAAGGCGGGGTGTACCAGAACCGCCGGCCGGCCGTCAATTTCGTCCTCGAGGACACCCTGTCGGGCATTGCCGACGATCGGAACATTGTCATCGAGCTCGACGGCGAGTGGCTGATCCCGGAATACGAGCCCGAGACCGGGCGCGTGCACAGCCGGCCGCTGGCGCCGCTGGCGCCGGGCGAACACTACCTCTCGATTGAGGCCACCGACCGCGTGGGCAACAAGACCGGCAAGTACCTTCGCTTTCGCGTCGCGAAAGCGGGGGGCGGCGACCGGTGACGGCTGAGGCGAAAATTGTTTATTCCCATACGCGATGATACTCCGACTATCCGCAGACCGTACGTGACGGTGGGCCTGATCGCCGCCAACACGCTCGTGTTTCTGTACTCCATCATGGGCAGCCCCCGGGCTTTCCAGCTCTTCATTGTCCAGTACGGTTTCATCCCCTACGAGCTCGTGCATTTCACGGAACTCACGCCGCAGGTCGCCGCGCCGGTGTGGCTCACCATGTTCTCGTCGATGTTCATGCACGGAGGGTGGATGCACCTCCTGGGCAACATGCTGTTCCTGTGGATCTACGGAAACAACATCGAGGACTACTTCGGCCCTGTCCGATTCATCCTGTTCTACCTGTTGTCGGGGCTGTCGGCGATTTTTCTGTTCACGCTCTTCGGCCCCAATTCGCAGACGCCCCTGGTGGGCGCCTCGGGCGCGATCTCGGGCGTGATGGGAGCCTACCTGGTGCTCCACCCGCGTGCCCGCGTCACCGTGCTCATCATCTTCTTCTTCATCCAGTTCGTCGTGCTCCCGGCCAAAATGGTGATCGGGCTGTGGTTTGTCTACCAGTTGCTGCTGTCGGTGGTCGACGCCATCCAGCCGAGCGGAGCCTCGGGCGGCGTGGCCTACCTCGCGCACGTGGGCGGGTTCGTCTTCGGGTACCTGCTGCTGCGGGGATTGCTCAGGTTCCGGGGGCCGCGGGGAAGGGCGGACGACGGACAGCGGATTTACCGCGTGCGCTGGGATTGAGCCAACCACGGCCCGGCCGACCGGCGTACCATCACCGGGAAATGGGAGATTGAGTCAAATGCCCTGCAAGGATATCACGGATACGGTCAAGCTCACGGTCGCGCCCGACGATCGGGTGGTCGATTACCGGCTGTTCAAACGCACGTGCGGGGGCACGGTCGGTGAAGACAAGCTGATCGGGCCCTGGCTGTTCCGGCGCACGGCGGCCCAGGTGGCCGCTACCCGCAACGAGGATTTTCTCGCCAAGCTGCGGGCCGGGAGCGACATCACCGAGTACCTCGCCGTGAAGCACTTCGCCGCGGTGCGGGCGGCCCTCCAGGCCGCACTCGGGCTGGCGGCGGGGCGGGTGGGGGACTACTGCACTATCGAAGCCGTCGAATACGGGCCGGAGGGAATGGCGATTACCGCCCACCTGGCGGTCAAGGGGCTGACCGACGAGATCGCCGCCTGTCGGAATTGCTGCGGGCGCAATCGGTCGGGAGAAGAAACCTTCGGCGTGTAGGGGGATTTCCCCAACCTGAGAACCCCGCGGCCCCGGTCGCTGGACCGGCGCCCGGCTATACGACGCAGCCGCACTGGAGAGGCGGGCCGGCCTGGAAGAACGCCGCTATCATCGCGGTCAGATCGGCGACATCCGGACCCCGGCAATCACCGTTGACATCGGCGGCGTTGAGCGACCCCGGCGGCGGACCGTTGCGGAACAGGTAGGCGACGAAATACGTGAGGTCGGGAATCGACACCGCACCGTCGCTGGTGAGATCGCCGGGAACCACAGGAAGAACGTCGACCCGGTCGCGAAAGTAGTTGAAGCCGGGATAGATCGTCCGGTTGTCGAGACTCGCGTAAGTCAGGCGGCGGGCGACGCTTCCGGCCAGCGCCGTGTCCCAGCGGAAGGAGAAACTCCCCGCGCACGAGTTGTTGCCGGTGAGGTAGCGGATGTTGCACAGGGGAGTCTGGCCGGCCGGGATCGTAAGCCCGGCCGTATTGGCCAGCATGATGAACAGAAACCCCGAATCCGGCTTGATCTCGAGCAGGGCGATATTCCAGTTCTCGGTCACCAGGCCCTCGGTGGAGAGCTCGACCACCTCCGGCCCGGCGGGGATTTTAATCGGAATCGTCGCGCCGCGAATCGGGGCGACCAGTTTCGCCACCACCGGCTGGACGCCGAATCCGCCGTACACGGTCCGCGAGGGCAGAAGCAAAGAATCGCCGGGCGCCGAGCGCGCCCCGGCCGCGGACAAGAGGAAAATGCAGATCACCACCGCGACGGCGCTGGAGAGACGGCGCATGGACAACACGCGGGGCCTCCCGCCAACAGGAGCTCTGGGCCAATCAGTCATTTCTCATTCAAAGTACCCGCCGTGGGACCGATTGTCAAAAGGTATTCGCGGCGCACGCATAGGCCGGGCGCGACGCCGGCCGATGAGATCGTCGGCCTTGACATTTCGGCGTTTGCCGTTATATTGCGGTTGCACGGACGATCGCCTCGAAATTGGTTAGCCGGTCGTTCTTAATTGGACTAGTTCTGTTCGGGCTCTAACGCTATGACGGTATCGGGGAGACTGGCGTCGCGGTGGCATATGATTTCGCTGCCCGCCTTGACCGCCGCGCGCTTGCAGTGTTCGGGAGTGCGAACGTACAATGTGCCATTGATCGCGATCACCTGCCGCCGGTCCCCCTTGGCTGACGCATTGCGGTTTCAGAGATTCATTCCATCTTGCCATGCGTCTTTCAACGATTCTTGCGACTTCTCTTGGCCTGCAGCATTGTGGCAACATGGCAAGTAATGACTTCATGGATAATCTGCGGCGGATCATGGCCGACAGGCGATTGACGATTAACGAACTCGCTCGCAGGTCCGGCGTGCATCACGTCATGATCCGGGGATATCTGCAGGAATCCGACCGGGGGAAGTTGCCGTCGATAGAGACCCTTGTGGCGCTCGCCAGGGCGCTCCATTGCGACCTTGAGGCGCTGACCGGCCACGAGGAACTTCGGGGCGTGGTGGAGGTGCCCAAGTCATCCCCGGACGCCGAAGCGCTGTATGATTATTTTACGTCGTTACCGGAGGGCGACACGATGCGGGAGATTCTGCAGCGGAAGATATATCAAATGCTCGAAGACAACATGAAGAAGGAGAACGGGACATGAAGGGCTTGACAATCGTTGTATTTTTGCTCGTTGTGGCGGGGGCCGCCTATGGGCAGCGTCTCGAGAACCCGGATCAGCGTCCGAGTCTGATCATGGGGATGGGATACAGCTGGATGAATGATCGATGTGAAACGACTGTGGCGCCATATGTCATCGATGCTGTCCGCCTCGGCCGCCTGATACCTACGTTCGGAGCATCGGTTCCGGTCAGCAAACATGTGACAATGCTTGGATCGATGGCGTGGGGAATGCGACGGACTGTCGGGCCGGAGTTATCTGTCCCCGTCAGCGAATATTCTTCGGTGTCGGTTCAGCGATACTTGACCACGTTCAATATCGAGGTGGCGGTGAAAGTTTACCTGGACAGAGATTAGTGGGGAGGACGACAAATGAAAAGGCTCGTGTCTCTACTCCTGCTGTTGCCGGTTATGGCCGCAGCGCAGCAGAACAACCCTGATCGAGCTGAACACATTGAGCTCGGTCTCGGATTCGAGCAAACCGGCACCGATCTTCTGATCAATAGCGTCGACTACAGAAAGTTCGACGTGGCGGGTCTGAAGCTCTATGCCAACTATCTTGACCCGGTGAGCGACCGGCTGACATTCATCACGAGCGTGGAATGGCTGCCGGATAGTCAGGGGACAGGATATGAGCTCTTCGGTTCCACTATCGAGGAATCGACCCGGCGTTTCAGCATCATGTTTGGCCTCAGGATGTATTTCTCGGGCGAGAGCGACCGGCCCTGACTGGGAGACGTGATTGGCAAATTCGGTTCAGACCAATTAACCGGGGCTGTCAGTATATGTCAATAAACTTACGCGGGAGGGGCGGAAAAACGGCTCGGCCGAGCTTGCGATGTCGGGCGGCAACCCGCGGCGCCGGCGGCGAAACCGCCCGGAGGCCGCCCCGGACAGGAGCGGTCAAATCCGCTTGACTTGGCCTGTTCAGCCCGTATATTCGCGCATGTGAAATTCTGAACATGGGGCTCAGTGGTCAGCGGGAAATCGCCGCGGGAGCCCCTTTCGCATCAAAGGAGTCAGTTCGCCATGATTACTCGGCAAGAAGCCCTCGACTACCACAGCCGGCCGCGCACCGGCAAGATCGAGGTCACCCCGACCAAGCCGTGTCGCACCCAGCTCGACCTCTCCCTGGCCTATACCCCGGGGGTGGCGCAGCCCTGTTTGGAAATCCACGAGAATCCGGAGGACGTCTACAAATACACGGCCAAGGGGAATCTCGTGGCGGTGGTCAGCAACGGCACGGCGGTGCTCGGCCTTGGCAACATCGGCGCCGCCGCCGGCAAGCCGGTGATGGAGGGCAAAGGGGTCCTCTTCAAACGGTTTGCCGACGTCGACGTATTCGACATCGAGCTGAATACTGAAGACCCGGACGAAGTAATCAAGTGCGTCCAGCTACTCGAGCCGACTTTCGGGGGGATCAACCTCGAAGACATCAAGGGGCCGGAGTGTTTCTATATTGAGGAGACGCTCAAGCGGACGATGAAGATCCCGGTGTTCCACGACGATCAGCACGGGACCGCCATCATCTCGGCGGCCGCCCTGCTTAACGCGCTGGAACTGGTCAAGAAAGACATCGACAAGATCAAGGTCGTCTATTCGGGCGCCGGCGCGGCCGGGATTGCCTGCGCCAAGCTCTACTGCTCGCTCGGCGTCAAGCATGAGAACCTGCTCATGGTCGACTCCAAGGGCGTCCTCTATGAGGGGCGCGGCGACAAGTGGAACAAGTACAAAGGGGAGTTCGTGCGCAAGACCGATGCGCGGACCCTGGCCGACGCGATGGTGGACGCCGACGTGTTTGTCGGCGTGTCGACGAAAGACCTGGTGACGAAAGAGATGGTGAAGTCGATGGCGAAGGACCCGATCATCTTCGCCATGGCCAACCCGGACCCGGAAATCACCTACCCCGAAGCGATGGATGCGCGCAAGGACGTGATCATGGCGACGGGGCGCTCGGACTATCCGAACCAGGTCAACAACGTGCTGGGTTTCCCCTTCATTTTCCGCGGGGCGCTCGATGTGGCGGCGACGGCGATCAACGAGGAGATGAAGATTGCGGCCACCCACGCCCTGGCGACGCTGGCCCGGCAGAACGTGCCGGAGTCGGTGGCCAAAGCCTACGGCGTCGACCACTTCTCGTTCGGGCGCGAGTACCTCATCCCCAAGCCGTTTGATTCGCGCATCCTGATCTGGGAATCGTCGGCGGTGGCCAAGGCCGCCATGGAGACGGGCGTGGCCCGCAACCCGATGGATATCGAGGAGTACAAGAAGCTGCTTTCGGAGCGGATCGGGCAGGGGCGGAAGGTCATGACGTTCATCAGCGAGAAGGCGCGCCGCAGCCCGAAGAAGATCGTGTTCCCGGAGGGCCACTCGTCACGCATCCTTCGAGCGGCGCGGATCGTAAAAGACGAAGGCATCGCCCTCCCCATCGTGCTGGGAGATCCGGCGGACATCAAGAAGATCGCGGCCGAGCACGAGGTCGACCTGCTGGGGATCGAGATCATCGATCCGGCCACCTCGCCGCGCCGTCCGGCCTACGCCCAGGCCTACTGGAAACGCCGCGCGCGCCGCGGGATCACCGAGGACAAGGCCCTCTGGCTGATGCGCGAGCGGACGTATTTCGGGATGATGATGCTGGCGACGGGCGACGCCGACGCGGTGCTCTCCGGCGTGCTGTCGGATTACCCATCGACCATTCGCCCGGCCCTGGAAATTATCGACCTCGCTCCCGGCGCCACCCGGGTCTCGGGGCTGTTTGCGATGCTCCAGAAGGACCGGGTGTACATGTTCGCCGACACCACGGTGAACATCAACCCCTCGCCGGAGGAGCTGGCCGAGATCGCGCTGCTGTCGGCCGACGTGGCGCGCCGGTTCGGGATCGAACCGCGGATCGCCATGCTCTCGTTCTCGAATTTCGGCTCCGCCCGGTATCCCGAGTCGGAGAAAGTGGCCAGGGCCACGACTCTCTTGAAAAAGATGGCGCCGGATTTGGTCGTCGAGGGCGAGCTGCAGGCGGACGCGGCGGTCATGCCGGAGATGCTGCGCAAACTGTTCCCCTTCTCCAAGCTCCAGGAACCGGCCAACGTCTTCATCTTCCCCGAACTCAACTCGGCGAATATCGCCTACAAGCTGCTCCAGCGGGTCGGCGGGCTCGACGCGATCGGGCCGATCCTCATGGGGCTGTCGAAACCGGTCCACATTCTGCACCGGACGCTCGATGTCAACGAGATCGTCGACATGGCGGCGATCGCGGTGGTGGACGCGCAGGCGCCGACGGGCGGGAGCGCCCGGGCGAAATAGGGGGCGCGACGGCGGACAATCACGGCCGGGGCCCGCGCCCCGGCCGTTTTCATATGCTCCCCGGACGCCCCGCCGGGCACTTTTTTGTTGCCCCATAGCGGGATAGCCTGTAAACTATTGGACACCGTCGTTCGATAACATGTTCAGGGATGACCGCACCGACGCGTTTGGCGAAAGCGTAAAAAGGATTTGACGTGGGATTCTTCGACCTGCTCAGCAACGACATCGGTATCGACCTCGGTACCGCCAACACGCTGGTCTACGTAAAGAACCAGGGAATCGTCCTGAACGAACCGTCGGTCGTCGCCATCGAACGCACCACCGGCAAAGTGTTCGCCATCGGCGCCGCGGCCAAAGAAATGACCGGACGCACGCCCGGCACCATCGAGGCTATCCGCCCCCTCCGCGACGGCGTCATCGCCAATTTCCAGATTTCCGAGAAACTCATTTCCGATTTCATCCGCCGCGTGGTCAAGCACAAGTACCTGATGAAGCCGCGCGTCGTCATCTGCGTGCCCTCGGGAATCACCGAGGTAGAAAAGCGGGCGGTGCGGGATTCGGCCGAGAACGCCGGCGCCCGCGAGGTCTACCTGCTGCAGGAGCCGATGGCGGCCGCGATCGGCGTCGGCCTCCCCGTCGAACAACCCACCGGCTCCATGGTCATTGACATCGGTGGCGGGACCTCGGAAATCGCCGTCATCGCCCTCAGCGGAATTGTCAACAACACCTCGATCCGCGTCGCCGGCGACGAAATGAACGAGGCGATCACCCAGTACCTCAAGAAGAACTACAACCTGGCGATCGGCGAACTCACCGCCGAGGATATCAAGATCAAGATCGGGTCGGCCTTCGCCCTCGACAAGGAGATCTCGATGGAGATCAAGGGGCGCGACCTCGTGGCCGGCGTCCCCAAGAACCTCAACCTGTCCTCGGTGCAGGTGCGGGAAGCCCTCTCCGAGACGATCGACATCATCGTCGAGGCGGTGCGGCAGGCGCTCGAACAGACGCCGCCGGAGCTGGCCTCGGACATCCTCGAGCGCGGGATCATCCTGACCGGCGGCGGGGCGCTCCTGCGCGGGTTGGACAAGCGCCTGCGCCAGGAGACCAATCTCCCGGTCAACGTGGCGGATGATCCGCTCACCTGCGTGGTGCGGGGAACCGGCAAGGTGCTGGAGAACTTCACCGCCTTCCAGAAAGTGCTGGAGCGGCCGCGGAAAGACTGACCCGCGCCGCCCTCGGACCTGGCCGGGCCGGACTGCCGTCCGGCCTTTTTGCATACACTCCTCCGCGGCCATTAATCTTTTGGATTGCCGGGCCGGTCTTATCGGCGGAAATTAAATGCATGGCTGGGAACGACCGTGAGACAATCGACCGCCTGGTCAGGCAGGCGCAAAACGGCGACCGAGCGGCGTTCTCGCAACTGGTACGGCGGACTATGAGAGACATTACCGCGCTGACCTACCGGATGACCGGCGACCGGGACGCCGCCCAGGACCTGGCGCAGGAAACCTTCGTCTCCGCCTGGCAGCACCTCTCCGGGTTCCGCCGAGAGGCCCGCTTCGAGAACTGGCTGTACCGGATTGCGGCCAACAAGGCGCTGAACTACCTGGGCCGCGGGGGGGCCGGCCGCACGGTGTCGCTCGAGGACGCCGGCGGGGCGGGGGCCGAGCGCGCCTCCGATGAACCCGCGCCCGACCGGGCGCTGGAGCAGGCCCGCCTCCGCGACGACATCAGCGCCTTCATGCGGCTCCTCCCTCCCCGCCAGCGCCTGGTGTTCGAGCTGCGCTTCTACCGCCAGCTCGGGTTCGCCGAGATTGCCGAGATGACCGGAACCGCGGTCGGAACGGTGAAGACCAACTACCGCGAGGCGGTGGGCAAACTGCGGACGTATGCGGCGGAGAGGGGGTGGCGGCCATGACCTGCGCCGAAGTGCGGGACATGCTCCACGAATCGCTGGGGGCCGATGAGCTTTCGGGCGAGGCGGCGGCGCACCTCGCCGGGTGTCCGGCCTGCCGCGCTCTGCACGAGGAATTGCGGGCGACGGCCGAGGGGGCGCGGACAGCGGGCGAGTTCGAACTCACCGACCTCGAGAGCGCCCGCCTTCTGGCGCGGATCGACGGCGAGATCGAACGGCTCGATGAGGCCCAGCGGGGCCGAACCCCCGCCTGGCTGCCTTGGCTGGCGCCGGCCGCGGCCGCGGCCGCGCTGATCCTCGCGATCGCGCTGACCGGCGACCGCTTCGACCCGCGTGTGGCGGTGACCTCCGATTCCCCGGCGACCGCCGGCGAGGCGACCGCGGCCGCCGAAGATTCGCTCTATGACGATCTCGACGAGCCGACCGTGCAGGCGCTCCTGGAGGATGTGAGCGCCCGCCCCGCCGGCGAACCGAGCAACGCCCTCCTGGATGACCTTACCGACGACGAATACGAGTACCTCGCCAAAAACTTCGACATAGGAGACATTCTGTGAGACGCTACGCCTCCGTGGTGCTGGCGGGAGGTCTGGTCCTGTGCGGCGGAGCGGCGCAGGCGCAGGGTCCGGAAACCGGGCCGTGCCCCGGCAAAAACCGTCCCGGACCGGAATGCGCGATCGTGCACGCGGCGCTCTACGCCCAGGCGGAACCGCCGGCGGCGCCTGAGGCGCCCGAGGCTTCCGGACCGCGCCGGCGCCACCTCGAACAGTTCCGCATGCTCAAACTGCTCGAACTTCTCGATCTGGACGACAAGCAGGAAATGGAGTTCCTCGTCGAGTTCAAGGCCCTCCGGGAGCGGCAGCTCGTGCTGCAGCAGGAACGCCGGCGGCTGGTGGAAAACCTGGCCACCGGCCTGCGCGAGGATACGCTGAACGACTCGGCGATCGCCGAGCTGGTCGCGCGCGTGCTCACCCTGCGCCGCGAATACGCCCTCGCCAGCGAGCAGTTTCTCGACCGCGTGGCGGGCATCCTCACCAAGGCGCAGATCGGCAAACTGGTGGTGTTCGAAGAACGTTTTGAATTCGAACTGCTCGACCAGGTGCGTTCGTTCCGGGAGCGGCAGGGAACGCCCGGCAGCGGGTGGCGCCGGCAGCCGGGGGATTCGGACTGACTCCGGACAGCGGCAATCGGATAATTCGGTGAAAGAATCGGAAAGGAGACTGACGATGAGAAAGGCCATGGTGGTTTTACTGGCGGTGGTGGCGGCGGCCGCGCTTGCTTGGGCGCAGCCCGCCCCGGGCCCGAACTGCCCGCAAGCACCGCAGACCCCGCAAGCCCCGATGGCGACGGGTATGGGCGCCGGTTGCGGGATGCATGGCGGCCAGGGCATGATGCGGTGCGGGAAACATGGCGGCCAGGGCATGATGGGGTGCGGGAAACATGGCGGCCAAGGCATGATGGAGTGCGGGATGAGGGGCCACGGCCGGATGGGCCGCGACATGGGAGACTGCGGCGGCGGCGCCGGCCTCGCGCAGTTCCGGAAAGAACTGGATCTCTCCAATGATCAGGTCGAACGGCTGGAGCAGCTCAAGCTGAACCACCGCATGAACATGATCGGCGCCCGGGCGGACGTGGAACGCGCTGAACTCCGACTTAAGGAGCTGTTGCGCAAAGATGACGCCTCGACGCAGGAAGTCGGCCAGGCGATCGATCAGGTGGCCCAGCTTCGCGCCGGCATTCAGAAGCAGTGCTACTCCCAGCGCCAGGAATGCCTCTCGGTGCTCACCGACGCACAGAAGGAAAAACTCCGCCAGTTGCGGGAAGAACGCCGGGACGAGCGGCGGGAGTTTCGCCAGGGCCAGGGCCGGGACCGCATCGAGTTCCGCGACCGCCGTTTTGGGACCTCTCGGTAAACCGGCTTTTGCGTTAGCAGTGTGGGCGGGAGACCGGTGGTAAAATCCCACCGGTCTCCCTTTATGGGCACATAACTCCGTGGCGCAGGGAAGACTTTTGTGTATAATAAGTTGCACCAATGATCTGCCATTTTGGCCGATTGGTGACAGATGAGACTTGACAGCCGTTTTTGAGAAGGTTACGTTCTGGTACTATGGCACAAACACGCAAGGAAATACTTGAATTTATCCGGGCCAAGTCGGCCCACCCGATGAGGATGAAAGAATTGGCGCGAGCGCTCGGCATTCCCCCCGAGGAATACCGCGAGTTCCGCGGCCAGGTGAAGGCGCTGGTCGACACGGGGGAGCTGGTGAAGCTTCGCCGGGGCCGCATCGGGGTGGCCACCGAAATGGACGTGATCGTCGGCCCGATCTCGGTTAACCGCTCGGGCGTCGGCTTTGTCGCGCGCGAGGGGGAGCCGACTGACATCATGATCCCGGCGACGCAGTTGAGCACGGCGCTCGACGGCGACCGGGTGATGGTCCGCCTCACCGGCCACCTCGGCGACCGTCCGACCGGCAGCGTGGTGCGGGTGGTCGAGCGCACCCGGCGCAACATTGTCGGGACCTTCCAAAAAACGCCGCACTTCTTCTGCGTGCGGCCCGACAATCCCCGCATTCACCGCGATATCTACATCCCCTCCTCGCACACCGCCGGGGCCAGAGAGGGAGAGAAAGTCGTGTGCCGCCTGACCGTGTGGGATGACCCCTATGTCAATCCCGAGGGCGAGATCAGCGAGCGGATCGGTTTTCCCGGCCAGCCCGGCGTGGACATGCTCACCGTGATCAAGAGTTTCGACCTCCCCGAGGAATTCCCCGAGGAGGTGCGCAACGAGGGCGAGAAGGCGGCCGCCCGTCTGAGCGAAGAGCCCGAGGAGGGCCGGCTGGACCTCACCGGGGAATGCATCTATACGATCGACCCGGCCGACGCCAAGGACCATGACGACGCGGTGAATGTCACGCGGACTCCCCGCGGCTATCGGCTAGGCGTGCACATCGCCGATGTCTCCCACTTCGTGCAGCCGGGAACGGCGCTGGACGCCGAAGGGTTCAAGCGGGGGAACTCCGTCTACCTGCCCGGGATGGTGATCCCGATGCTGCCGGAGAGCCTCTCGAACGACGTCTGTTCGCTCAAGCCGAACCGGAAGCGCCTGACCTTCTCGGTGTTCATGGATTTCGACCGGGCGGGGAAGATGCTGTCGTGGGAGATCCGGCCGTCGGCGATCAAGTCGCGGGCCAAGCTGAGCTACGAGGAGGTGCAGGAGTTTTTCGACAAAGGGCTCCCCGAGGGCGCAGGGCGGCGGAAGCTCGAGCGGGTGGCTGAGAATCTCACGACGGCCCGCGAGCTCGCCCGCCTGCTCAGCGCTCGCCGGTTCGCCGAGGGATCCCTCGATTTCGACCTGCCCGAAGCCAAGATCACCCTCAACGAAAAGGGGGAGGTGATCGAGCTGGGCAACCGCGTGCGCCTGGAATCGCACCGGCTGATCGAGGAGTTCATGCTGTCGGCCAACAAGGCGGTCGCGCTCGAGATGTTCCGCAGTGCCCAGGCCTTCCTCTACCGCGTCCACGACCGCCCCGACATGGAAAAACTCGAGGCCTTCTCGGCCATGGTGGCCCGCCTCGGATACCGCTTCCCCGTCTCCCCCACGACCAAACCGGGAGACCTCGCCCGCTTCCTGGAAACGGTGAAGGACAAGCCGGAGGCCGAATTCATCAACGAGCTGATGCTCCGCTCGCTGAAGAAGGCGGTCTACCAGCGCAACAATGTCGGCCACTTCGGGCTGGCGTTCACCCACTACACCCACTTTACCTCGCCCATCCGCCGCTACCCCGACCTGCTCGTCCACCGGCTGCTGCGGATGCGGCGGCCCGACGGGAAGTACTCGCCGGCGGCGGCCCGACGGATTCCTGCAGTCATCGACCACGCCGGAAAACACTGCTCGGAGACCGAGCGCATCGCCGAGGCCGCGGAGCGGGAGGCGGTGAAGGTGAAGCAGGTCCAGTACATGGCGCGGCACGTCGGCGACTTCTTCGGGGGCATCATCTCCGGAGTCACCGGATTCGGCTTCTTCGTCCGCCTGGACAACCTCGGCGCCGAGGGGCTGGTGCGGGTATCGACGATTGACGACGACTACTACCGGTTCGACGAGCAGCGCTACGCCCTCATCGGGCGGCGGACGGGGCGGATGTTCCGTCTGGGCGACCGGGTGGAGGTGGGGGTGCTCTCGGTGGACAAGGTGAATAACGAAATCGCGCTCTTTGCCCCGGGGCTGCCCGCTCAAGCGAAAGCCGGGAGCGGGCCGAAGGGGAAGCGCAAGAAGAAAGGGTGGGCGGAGGCGCAGCCGCCCAAGGCCAAGACCCCCGCGCGGACCAGGACCGCCCCGCCGGGGTACGGGCGCACCCGCAAGAAGCGCCCGCGCTGAGACGGGGAATCGACCGCCATGGTAAACCGCACGATCATACTCCTCGCGCCCGAAACCGCCGTCGCCTCCGGGATCGCCTGGGAGCGCCTCGGCGAAACGGTCACCGAGCTGTCGGAGCTCTACCGCCTCGTGCGCGAGCGGCGCGTGGATCTGGTCCTGGTCGATGAGAATCGGGCCGACCTCAAACGGCCGGTGGCCCGCAGAATCCGCCGCCAGAACGGCCTGACCGAAATCTGGCTGCTCACCCACGACCGGGAGCCGGCCCCGGCCGAGGTGCAGTTTATCGACGGGCGCCTTCCGCTGTCGCTCGGGCCGGACGGGCTCGCGCAAAAAATCGCCCACATCTACCACGGCAAGCACCTGCTCGAACGGTACGATATGGTGGGGCGCGCGCCGCAGATGAAGATCGTTGCGGAAACGATCGAGCGGATCGCGCCGACCGACGTCTCGGTCCTCGTCGTCGGGCAGTCCGGCACCGGGAAGGAACTCGTGGCCCGGGCCCTGCACACGCAGTCGGCGCGCAAGGACCGGCCGTACGTGGCCATCAACTGCGGCGCGCTCGCCGAGGGCGTGCTCGAATCGGAGCTGTTCGGGCACGAGCGCGGAGCGTTCACCGGGTCGGTCGCCAGACGCGAGGGACTGTTCGCGCGGGCCGAAGGGGGGACGATCTTCCTCGACGAAATCGGCGAAACCAAGCCCGACACCCAGGTCAAACTGCTGCGCGTGCTCGAGGACGGCACCTACTACCCGGTGGGATCGTCGACGGCGCGGCATGCCGACGTGCGCGTGATCGCGGCCACCAACCGCGACCTCACTGAGGCCATCAGCGAAAGGCGCTTCCGCGAGGACCTGTACTTCCGCATCGGCGTTGTGAAAATCGTCCTGCCGCCGCTTTTGGACCGCAAACAGGACATCGAGGCGCTCCTGCAGCATTTCTGGCGCGGAAAAGAGCTTGACTACACCGACCCGGCGCTCGATCTTCTGTTGAAATACGACTGGTCGGGCAACGTTCGGCAACTGAAGAATTTCGCCGATCGCATGCGGGCGCTGAAACCGCGCGGGACGGTGGAGGTCGAGGATGTCGAACGGTTCATCGACGAGCAACACGTCACGGCAAAACACCTGCCGGTCACGACCGGCAAGACAGTCGAGGAGGCGGGACAGGAGTTAATCTACCGGGCGATTCTCCAGTTGGGCGCCGAAATTCGACTCCTGCGCGACCTCATCACCGCCCACCTGCCGAGCGAACCGCCCGAGGAGACGGCCGAGGCCGCGCCGGCGGCCGACGGCGCGACCATGGAAGAGGTGGAAGAACGCATGATCCGGCGGACCCTGCGCGAAACCGGCGGCAACCGCAAGGAAGCCGCGCGGCGGCTGGGGATCGGCGAGCGCACGCTCTACCGGAAACTCAAGAAGTACGGGCTGAGCTGACACCATGCGAGCGGTCACGCTGACCGCCGCAATCACCATCGCACTCGCGGCCGCGGGAGGGACCGCCCAGGAACTCTCGACCGACGTCTATCCCTCCGAGGACGAGTTGCTCGAGGCGCTGCGGCGGGGCGACATCGATCAGGAGCGGTACGACATTCTCCGCGAAATCCTGCGCGAGGGAATCGACCAGCCGTCCCGCTACCTGTTCAACGAAATCCCCAATCTGGCCGGGGAGGAACGCGCCGACACGGCGCTCCCGCGCCTGGCGGCGGAGCAGGCCGAAGCCTTCACCGCCAAGCGGCCGCCGGCGCCGCGGCTGGCGGTCAGGCATCGGTACGCGCAGGAGATCGAGCGCAGCGGAAGAGGAAGCTACCGGACCACTGTCTCCGGGCGGCTCGGCCCGCATCTCGACGGCGCGGTGAGGCTGGAGCGGACGGTTTCCGGGCGCGAACGGGTGGTGGGAAGGATGATCCGCTGGCGGCCCGAGCGGGGCGTGATTTGCGAGGCCGCGGTCGGATCCCTCGCCCGCCGGCTGGGGCTCGGAACGGTGGCCGGCTACCGTGGAAAGATCCTCGGGAGTTCGCCGCGGCTCGACGGCGAGTCGGTCCGGTACCCCGACTACGGCGGGCAGAACGGCGGATATGTCCGCGCGCTCGCGGGGCGGTGGCAGGCCGAAGCGCTCGTCTCGCACACCCGCGACGGGGAGTTCACCCTGCTGTCGGCCGCGGTGGCGGTCGCCCGCCGGTGCGGCAAAGTGCGGGCCGCATCGATTGCAGGGATCAACCGCCTGCGCAGCCGCGTGCGCGGCGAGCCGCGGAGCGATGTCAAGTACGCAGGGTTGCTCGAATATGCCTACGGCAATGGCCGGATCGCCGCGGAAGCGGCCGGGCAGGCGGGCGTGCGCAGCGCCTTCGGCGCCGTCGTTTTCGAAGGACGGCACCGCCTGACGGGGGCCGAGATCCGCTACTGCGGGTGGCACTACGATCGCGATTATGTCGATCTGGCGGGCGGCAGCGCGGGGGGGACGATCGCCGCGCGAGACAGCATTCCCGGTCCGGCGTTCGCGTTCTCCTCGCGGCGCACCGGCAACACCGGCGCCACGGTGCGCACCGAGGCCGCCCTGACGGCGCGGGTGGCGCTCGAGACCGGCGTGGCCGGATCCATCCGCAGCAGCGATACGCTGCGCGGCGAGGTCCTGGCGGGGCTTATCGCCGCCGCGAGCCGCGCGCTGCAGGTCCGGGCCGATCACCTGGAGCGCCTCACCCGCACGAGGGAGAGCCTGTACGACCGCGACGCCGTCGTGCGCCGCACGCGCGCCGAGGTGCGGTACGATCGCGCGGCCCTGGCCGTGCGCACCTATGTCGGGTACACCGTCCGCAGCGGCGCCGCCGACTCCTGGAACTGGTTCGCGCGTCTCCGCTACCGCTCTGCGCGGGTCGGGGATCTCGAAATCTGGGCGAACCTGGGGACGATCTCGCCCGCGCGCAGACAAATTGACTACGCCTACGGGTATGTCCAGTTGCGGCAAATGATCGGGGAGGCGGTGGCGATCGCGGTGAAAATCGCGCAGCGCTATAGCCGGGGAGCGGACGACCCTCACCGCACGACGGTGGCGCTCGAGGCCGAAGCAGTCCTGTAGCGACGCGAGGTGACGCATGGATCTGGCATGAAATGGGGGATGGTTTTGACGCCGGCAGCGAAAAGAAACAATTGACGACCATAACGGTCCGGACCTGCACGAACACCCGGATACAGGGGAGGAGGTACGATGCGGAAGGTCAGGAATTCGGCCGCGGCGCGGTCTCAGGGTGCCGGCGAGATAGGCGCGCCGGCCGCCGCGGCCTCGGCGGCGCCAGCCCAGGCGGAGGTCCTCGCGCTGGCGAAGGCCATGCTGGGGGCGTTCGAAGGGACGCTCGGTTTCATCCTGGCGGTCGGTGCCCTCCTGGCCGGTGCGGCGGCGCCGGTGCAGGCGATCCGCCTTAACGAAGTGCTCGCCAATCCGACCGCAGGTTATGGATCGGAGTGGATCGAACTGGAGAACGAAACCGATACCGCCGTCAGTCTCGCCGGATGGCGGATCGGAGACGCGCTGCGGACAGCGGTGATTATCGACACCGGAGCGGGCCCGGCTGTTTCAGACGCGGCTGTCCCGCCCCGGGGATATGCCGTCCTCGTGCAGGATTCCGCCGCATTCTTCGCCTCCGCCGGCCGGCCGGAAGCGCCGGTGATCGAGCCGCCCTCGTGGCCCGTGCTCAACAACACCGGCGACAGCATCCGCCTGATCGCCCCGGGGGGCGCGCTCCACGATCACTTCGTGTATCGGGCCGTGTTTCCGGACAACCGGACCTGGTGCCGCCACCCGATCGACCCCTCGCGGTGGGACCGGTCGGCCGATCCGGGAGGCACGCCCGGCCGAGAGAACGTCCTGCCCGACTCTGATGCCGCCGGCGCGGCGGCGCTGACCGTGACGCCCAGGGTGTTCTCGCCGGACGGAGACGGCGTCGACGACTCCACCGTGATTGGGCTGGAGGCGGACGAGGAGCTCGACCGCCGGGTGGAGATTTACGATCGCGAGGGACGACGGGTGTGGGAGATGGCGATCCCGGCGGGGCAGCGGCAGGCGCAGTGCGTGTGGTGGGGGCGGTCGCGAGCGGGCGAGCGTCTCCCGATCGGGATCTACATCATTTACCTCGAAGCGATCGGCGGGGAGTCGGCGCGCCGGACCGTGGTGATCGCGCGATGAGACGGCCGGGGCGGGCGGCGATCGGCGCGGGTCTGCTTTTGGCCTGCGCCGCCGGCGCCGCGGCGTTCGAATTGCCGACGCCGCGCGGCGAAGGCTTCGGCCGGACCATGCTCCTGGCCGACGCCTCGGCCGCCGCGCTGACCAAGGCGCCGACCGCCGGGATCCGCACGGGGGAGTGGCGGTTCGAACTCGGCGGCGTGCGGCGCTTTGAACTGAGCGACCTCGACCAGGTGTTCGCCGCCGCGGCCGGACGACTGGGCCGGGCGGTGCTGGCGGCGGGCGTGTCCCAGTTCGGCAATACGGAGTTGTATGCCGAGACGACGGTCCGTCTGGCGGCCGGCTGGCGGGTGGGCGCATTCGGCGCCGGGGGCAGCCTCGCCGCGAAGATCGTCGAATTCGGCGGCGGGTACGGCCGCCTCCACGCCGCGGCGGTCGGCCTCTCGGCAACCTATGCCGGGAAGCGCGTGCAGGCGGCGGCCGCGGCCGAGAATCTTAACTGCCCGCGCCTGGACGCCGCCGCCGCGCCCGACCATCGCCGGCTGGATGTGTACGTGGAAATCTAGGGGAACGGCGCCTACCAGACGACCGGGCGGGCGAGTTTTGAGCCGACGCAGTCCCCCCGGTTCGGCATCGGCCAGCGGTTCGCGGTGGCGCCGCCGGCCGCAATATTCGTGGGCCTGGCCTCTGAGCCGTTGACCTTCGGCGGGGGAATCGATATCATGCATCGCGGCGCCCGCCTCACGTATGCCGCCGGGTACCACCCGGTGCTTGGCCTGACGCACGCGCTGGCGCTCGCCCTGGAAACCGGCCGATGCAGGTGAACGGATGGAACCGATACTGACCCGGGAGGAGATCGAGCAGCGGGAGCGGGCAACCCTGGCGCCGTATGCGGCGCTCGCGGCCGAATCGCGGGGACGGCGCTTTCCCTCGCGCGACCACCCCCTGCGGACGGTTTTCCAGCGCGACCGTGATCGGGTTGTCCACGCCGCCGCCTTCCGCCGCCTCGAATACAAGACGCAGGTGTTCATCCCCCACGAGCGGGACCATTTCCGCACCCGGCTTACGCACACGATCGAGGTGGCGCAGATCGCGCGGACGCTCGCCCGCAGCCTCCGCCTCAACGAGGATCTGGCCGAAGCCATCGCCCTGGCCCACGATCTCGGCCACACCCCCTTCGGACATTCCGGGGAGGACGTGCTGAAGGATCTGCTCGCCGGGTTCGGCGGGTTCAACCACAATCGCCAGACCCTGCGGATCGTCGACCTGCTCGAGCAGCGCTATCCCGAGCACCCGGGGCTCAACCTCACCTATGAAGTACGCGAGGGGATTGTCAAACACGAGACGGTGTGGGACCACAAGGTGGCGGAGTTCGACGACCACGCGCACCCGACGCTCGAGGCGGCGCTCGTGGACGTCGCCG
Organism: Candidatus Zixiibacteriota bacterium; assembly: GCA_017999435.1. Lineage (NCBI taxonomy): Bacteria > Pseudomonadati > Candidatus Zixiibacteriota > Candidatus Zixiibacteriota bacterium. Next base: position 732,230 of record JAGNLV010000001.1, on the reverse strand, counting down.
ATGAACTGGCGTACAACGCCCACGACATCGACGACGGTCTGTCGGCGGGGATGCTCGCCTTCGACGACCTGTGCCGCCAGCCGGTCTGGGAAGTGTTCGGGCTGGACGGGCGCGGGGCGTTCGAGCGGCTCCATGAGGACCAGAAACGCTACGCGCTCGTGCGGCGGCTGATCGACCTCACGGCCACCGATGTGATCGCCCACACCGCCGCGCAGATCGCGCGCTTCCGGATCGCGAGTCTCGCCGACGTGCGCAGCGCGCCGGAGAAGCTGACGGGCTACTCCCCGGATCTGCGCCCGGCGGTCACCGCGCTCAAGCAGTTCCTCTTCTCCGACATGTACCAGAGACCGCGCCTCCTGGCGCTGGCGAAACGGGCGCGCACCATTCTCGAGGGAATCTTCGACCGCCTCATGGCCGAACCCGAACGTTTGCCGGCGCGGTTCCGGGAGATGCTCCAGACCGAAGAAACGGAAATTGTCGTCACCGACTACATGGCCGGGATGACGGACCGCTACGCCGAGAAAGTGTACCGGGAGCTCACGGGGAAAGAACCGCCGGATCTCCCCGAAATGCTCTAGTTGCCGCCCCGCTCCCGCAGCCGATTATTCATTGGTAAAATCGGCCTTCCGGTGTATATTACGGGCAATCGAAGTTTCCGCCTGGTTCGGAGGACAACATGGCTTCTCACCGCATGGGGACGGCCGTCCCCGCGTTGCTGCTTCTGCTCGTGCTCGCCGCCGCCGTATCCGCCGCCGATATGCAGGTGCGCGTCTATCTCGACGGCAAGGAGGACGCCGCCGGGCTTCACCCCCTGGGGCTCGACGTGGTCTGGCAGGGAAAGGACTTTATCGAGATCATCGCGACGGCCGACGAGCTCCGCGAACTCGAGGGTTTGGGGCTGCGCACGGAAATAGTCCACGGCGACGTCGCCGCCTTCTACCGCTCGCGTCTCGACCACGCGCGCGACATGGGAGGGTACAAGACGCTCGCGGAAATCCAGGCGTACATGGATGAAATCGCCTTCTTCCACGACGCGATCGTCTTCCCGAAAACCGTGATCGGATACACGCTCGAGGGACGCCCGATGTACGCCATGAAGATTTCCGACAACCCGGAGCTCGACGAACCCGACGAGCCGGAGGTGCTCTATACCGCGGCCATTCACGCCCGCGAGGTGATCACCCCCGAGACGGTCCTTCGGTTCATGGATTACCTGACCGACAACTACGGCACGGACCCCGCGGTGACCGACCTCGTGAACAGCCGGGAGCTCTGGTTCGTGCCGGTGGTGAACCCCGACGGCTACTACTACAACCAGGTGATCGAGCCGGACGGCGGCGGGATGTGGCGCAAGAACCGCCGCAACAACGGCGACGGCTCCTACGGCATCGACCTCAATCGCAACTACGGCTACGAGTGGGGGTATGACGACGATGGGTCCTCGCCCGTTCCCTCCGACGCCACCTACCGCGGAACCGGCCCGTTTTCCGAACCCGAGACCCAGGTGATGCGGGACTTCATCAGCGCCCACGAGTTCGTGTTCACCCTCTACTTCCACTCCTACTCGAACCTCGTGCTCTGGCCGTGGGGCTACGACCAGATCTACACGCCGGAGGAACCGCTGTTCAGGATCCTGGGAGATTCCCTGGCGGCCTACAACGGCTACGAGCCGACGCCGTCGTGGGGGCTCTATGTCGTCAACGGCAGTTCCGACGACTGGGGGTACGGGGAGCAGCTGCTCAAGAACAAGAACTACGCTTTCTCGATCGAGATCGGGGGGTACTCCGATGGATTCTGGCCCGACCCGAGCCGGATCGACCAGCTCACCCTGGAGAACCGGGGACCGGCGCTCTTCCTCGCGCGGGTCGCGGGCAACCCGTACCAGGTGATGCCGCCCGGGCAGCCGGCGGTCTCGGTCGACGACACCGTCGATGCCTCGGGCTACAGCGTGCAGTGGAGCCTCGCCGACACACTCAACCCGGCCGTGCTCTGGGAGCTGGTGGAACTGCAGGGTTTCGGGCGCACGACCGATCAGGCCAACGCCTGGGACAACTTCTCCTCGAACGGGTTCTCCATTTCCGGCGCCCGCTACAGCTCCGCGCCCACGAGCTTTTTCTCCGGGGCCGCCAACAATGCCGCCCGCCGGATCCAGTCGGTCGAAACGATCGCCGTGCGCGCCAGCGACGTGCTCACCCTGCGCGTCTGGTATGACATCGAGAGCGGCTGGGACTACGCCTACGTCGAGGTGTCAACCGACGGGGTGGCGTTCACGCCGATCGCCGGCACCATCACGACCAACGACGACCCCCACGGCTACAACCGCGGCAACGGGATCACCGGGTCCTCGGGGGGCTGGACGCTGGCGTCGTTCGGTCTCGCCGTGTACGCCGGGCAGAGTGTCTACCTGCGGGTGTCGTACGAGACCGACGGGTCCCAGTTGGGCGAGGGAATCTACGTGGACGACATCACGCCGGTCGAAGGGTACGCGAGCGAAACGGTGATCTCGTCGGCGCTCACCGACACCTCGTTCGCGTTCACCGACAAGCCGACCGGCACCTACTACTACCGGGTGCGCGCGCAGGACGCCCAGGGCCAGTGGGGTCCCTTCTCGGCGGCTGTCCCCACCGTCGTCACCGACGGCGAGTACCAGTGTGTCGACTCCGACCTCGACGGTTTCGGCGACCCGGGCTACCCCGATAACGACTGCCCCACCGACAACTGCCCGGCCGCGGCCAACCCGGATCAGGCGGACGGGGACGCCGACGGGGTCGGGGATGTCTGCGACCTGTGTCCGAACGACGCCCAGAACGACGGGGACGCGGATGGCCACTGCGGCGACGTCGACAACTGCCCGCTCATTGCGAACGCCGACCAGGCGGACGCCGATCTCGACGGGGTCGGCGACGCCTGCTGCTGCGCGCTCCGCGGCGACAGCGACGGCGACGGCGCGATCAAGGTCGGCGACCTCACCATGCTCGTGGCGTTTCTGTTCCGCGGCGGCGCCGGGCCGGGATGTCCCGCGCACGCCGACGTCAACGGCGACGGCGGGCCGGCCGTGTCCGACCTCACCATGCTCGTCGGCTACCTCTTCCGGGGCGGCGAGCCGCCTGCGGCCTGTCCTTAGGGCGCGACCGTACTGATGACTTGGAGGACCGGGCTCCGCGCGGGGCCCGGTTTCTTTTTTGCCCGGCCCGGCGGGCCGGCGCGGGGCGCGCGGTCGGCGCCTAGGCCTCGCCCGGCCCCACGAATAGGACGCTCTTGTAGAGGTCGCGGCCGTACCGCCGCATTCGGGAGAACAGGGGCAGATCAATCTTGAGGTTGCGCGCCCGGTGCGGGTCGCCGCCGTACTCCGCCTCGTAGGGATCGTGGACGTAGACGAACTCCCGGTCGAATCCGGTGACCACCACCCAGTGGGGAGCCCGGTCGCCGTGGAGCTGGTAAGTGCTGATGAGCACGATGGGGATTTTGCCGCGCAGCATTTCGACCGCGATGTCGTCGAAGGAGAAATCATAGTAGGACACCGGGATCCCCCGGTGATAGGCCCGCTCGCGGAGATCCTCGTGGACGAGCTTGATGACGCGCCGCTTGTCGGCCGTCCGCACCGAAGAGAAGAACGGGGTCTGGTTCTTCGAAAGGAGCACGCGGGCCGAGAATCCGCGGTCGACGACGGCATGGGCCATGCCGAACGGTCCGGTCCCGCCCATGCCGGAGGTCATGAAAATCATCGTCGCCTCCCGCCACAGGGTCACTTCGAGCAGCCGGTCATCCTCGAGGTCCGGCCGGTGGTACTTCATGGCCATGATGAGAGCCGCCGGGCCGCAGGTGAAGGTGAGGGTCTGGGCGTAGTAGGGGACTTTCAGGCGGAGTCTCTCCGGGCGCCCCGCCGTCAACGGGCGGGTCATCCGCACGCCGTCAGCACCGTCCTCGTAGTACTTCGGGAGGCGGCCGACGGCCTCGAAGTGGTTGCGCCGGTAGAGGGCGATGGCCCCGGCGTTGTCGACGCGCACCTCGAGCGACAGAGTCGTGCAGTTGCGCCACTCCGCCTCCTGGCGGCAGGCGTCCAGCAGCCGCTGGCCCAGCCCCCGGCCGCGCATGTCGGGGTCGACGGCGATGTTATAGAGGCGCCCGACCGGGGCTCCCTTGCGCCAGAGCATGTACGCGGCCCCCACAATCCGCCCGCCAAGGTCGACCACGAACGTGGTCGCGTTGGCTTCCTCCAGCAAATACTCGATCTGCTCTTCGTGGAAGCGGTCGATGGCGAAGGCGCGTTCTTCGAGCGCCACCAGGCCGGCGAGATCGCGGTGGGCGCCGAGGCGGAGACGGGCGGCGGAGTCGCTCATGGCGTCGTCTTGCCCTCGACGAGGAACCGGATCACCTTCTCGTACAGGTCCCCCGCGGCCTGGTCCTCTTCGCCGGCGTTGATGGTCGGGTTGTCGTTGACTTCGATGACCGCGTAGCCGTCATCCACCTGCTTGAGGTCGATCCCGTAGAGGCCGTCGCCGATGGCGCGGGCCGCGGCCAGGGCGACCTCCAGGAGCTGCGGATCGGCCTTCTCGATCGGCACTCCCTTGACAGGGCCGGAAATGGCGCGGTTGTTCTCGGCGTAGGTCAGAATCTTCCAGCGCTTGCGCGGGATCGTGTACTGGCACACGTAGAGCACTTCGCCGGCGACGATGCCGACCCGCCAGTCGAAATCGGACTTGATGAAGCGCTGGGCCACGAGCCGGTCAGAGCGGCGGAGGAACCGGTTGCCGACACGGACAAAGGCCTCGGGCGTCTCCGCTTTCTCCACGTACATCGAGAAGCTGCTGTTGGGCGCTTTGAGAACCACCGGACTGCCGAGCTGTTCGAACACCTGGGCCGCGCGCGCCCGCGTGAGATCCTTCTCCTCCAGGAAGAGCGTGTCGGGCATGGGGACCCCCTCGCGCTGGAGGTGGGCGTACATGTTGACCTTGTCGCAGCAGATGTAGATCGAGCGCGGATCGTCGATCACCCGCTTGCCGTGCATTTCGGCCATGCGGGCGGCGACGTACGAGGTGTTGAGCGGATCGGTCAGGGCGCGGATGAAGATCGCATCGTACTGGGGAATCTTGGCCACGTCCGGACGAAAGAGGTAGTCCACCTCGTGCCCGATCTTGCGCGCCACCATGGCGAAGCGCATGAGCGCCTCCATCTCATCGGACCGGGTGATGGTGTAGCGCTCGATGTAGACGCCTATTCTTCCCATCGAATCTTCTTCTCCAGGTACTCCAGTTCGCGTTGCTTCAGGTCCCTGTACAGCAGCGGGCTGATCTTGCTCAGCAGGATGCGGTCGTCGTAGGTGCGCAGCACCCGGACCCGGGCGAGCGGGATCTGGAACACCCGCCAGATCTTCTCCGCCGAGTCGCGGTAGCGGGCGGCGACGCTCCAGCCGAGGACGGCGCGGAAGTGCTCGATCTGGGCCTCGGGCGGGATCTCCTGCACGCAGGCGGCGTAGGTGAAATTGCGCGTAATCGATTTCGACACCGACTTCTGCTGCGACATCTTCAGCACCGTCCGGCTCCGCGACATGAACGGGTTGATGGAGTCGACGATGGCGGGCGCTTCGAAGTAGCCGTTGGTCACGTAGTACTCCGGCACGTCGAGGCCGGCCAGCTTGGCCCGTTCCAGGAAGAGCGGCACAATGTAAGCGTCGAGCATCTCCTTGCACGTCGGCCGGATGGGGAGCCGGCTGTGTTCGTAGTCCTGCGAGACGTAGTAGGGGAGTTCGAGGTACTCGTAGCGCCCGGCGAGATTGACGAAGGTGTCGTCTTCGTTGAGGATGGCGACGTAGCGGTTGGCCTTGGCCCGCTTGGTATTCTTGGTCATGGGCGCTAATAACGGCATTCACAAGTCCCGGCGCAACAGTCAATCTGCGACGAAGCCGGTGGCGGGTAAGCGATTGCCCCGGCCCGCTCCGAACCGCCGCTGTGCACAAAAACACCACCGCCGCCGAAGACGGGCGCGGCCGCTCCCCTGCAACCCCGCGCGGTCCGGTTGCACACTCCCGGCCCCGCCGCCCGCGCTCAACTGCACCGCCGACCGGGGTTTAGCCGCCCGCTCCGGCCGGGCACGCCCCTTGCACTCTCCGCCCTCATGGACTGCTACTTCGGGTCGATTCATCTGCCGGAGGACCGCCAGCTGGACCAGTCGGTGGTAGTGTCGTTCAAGATCCCGGAGCTCGGGATCAAGTTCAAAGCGCCGTTCGATGCGGTGGACGCCAACCACGGCGACCTGGCCGCGCTGCTGGCGCTGCTGGAGTTCATCGACAGCAACCAGAAGTATTTCACGCGGCACACCTATCAGATTTACGGGAATAACCTCAAGGTCATCAACGCGGTCAACCGCCGGGATTGCCTCCCCCCGGAGTTCGCGCCCCTGATCGCCAAGGCCCTGGGATACCGGGACAAGTACCGCTTCTCGCTCGCCTGGGCCCCCCTGCGCTCCAACCCGGAGCTTGAAGAGCTTTTTGATTGACGCTCACGGGGCGGTGATCTATGTTGGGATCGCCATGCCCAGTCCGAGCGAACTTCTCCGGGACATCAACGCCGGCGTCTTCAAACCGGCGTACTACTTCTACGGGCCCGAGGACTACCGGATCATCGAGGCGACCAAGTACCTCGCCCGCCAGTTTCTCCCCGACCGCCAGCTCCAGACCAACTACCGCAAGCTCAGCGGGCGCAAGAACCCGGCCCGGGAGGTGATGGCCGAACTGGCCAACCTCCCCATGCTCGGCGAGCGCCAGGTCTTCAGCATCAGCGACTTCCAGAGCTACCAGCCGGCCGACGTCGAGCGGATCCTCGGGATGCTCCGCCCGCCCGACTCGACCCGCGTCGTCGTCTTCAGCTCCCCCTCGCCGCGCACTCCCAAGAAGACCTCGAAGTTTTTCAAGGCGGTCCAGGCGGCCGGGATCGTCATGGTGGAGTTTCCCCGGCTGACGGCCAAGGAGGTTCGGGCGCAGATCCAGACGCGCCTGCAGAAAGCCGGTCTGCAGATCGAGCCCGAGGCGCTCCGCGTCCTGGTCGACCTGGTGGCGGGAAATCTCGGCGCCGTCGCCGCCGAAACCGACAAACTGGCCAACTACCGGGGGAAGGGGGGGACGGTCACAGTCGATGATGTGACCGCGGTGGCGGCCGGCTACGAGACGATCAACATCTTCACCCTGGCCGACCAGATTGTCACCGAACAGCCACACCGGGTGCTCCGCAGTCTGGAGCAGTTGATCGCGGAGGGGAATTCGCCGGTGACGATCTGCACGCTTCTGAGCACCCACTTCCTGCGCCTCTATCTCGTACGCCACCGGAAACCGGTGCCGGGGAACATGGCGTGGCTGGAGTCCCGCCTGCGGCCGCAGGCGAATCGGTTCGACAGCGCCCGGCTGGAGCAGATTCTGATCGATCTGGCCGAGGCCGAGGCGCAATTGCGGGGCGGCGGTTTGCCCCCGCGCCTGGCCCTGGAAATCCTCGTGGTCGGCCTCATGCCGGGCCGGGACGCGCTCTATGGGTGAAAATTCTCGGGAAGAAAACCTTCCCCGGCCGGTATCCGGTCTGGACAAAGCGGCCGAGCGGGCCTTGGTCGAGGCGGCCCAGAACGGCGACAATAAGGCGTTTGGACGGCTCATCCGCCTGCACCAGAAACGGCTGTTCCGGTACATCTACGCCATGCTGGGGTCGTTCGATGCCGCGGAAGATGTTGTCCAGGAGGCGTTTGTGAAGGCATACGAAAACCTGAAAAGCTTCAAGCCCGAGTACGATTTCTACCCCTGGCTCTCTACAATCGCCCGCAACACCGCCTACAACCTGGTCCGCAAGGAGGAAAAGAACGAGTCCCTGAATGCCTTAGCCGAAAAGGGTTTCGACCCCGAATCGGGCGACCCCGGACCGCTGGAAAAACTGCTGGCGGAAGAAGGAGAGAAACGGTTCTACCAGGCTCTCAAAACTCTCCCCGTGCAGCACCGCGTCGCCTTCGTGCTCCGCCACCTCGAGGGCATGAACTACGCCGAGATCGCCAGCTACCTGAAAATACCGCCGGGGACGGTCGATTCCCGGCTCTACCGGGCGCGCCAGATGTTGATGGAGGCGCTCCAGGACCTCCTCTGAGGTCAAGGTACAGCAGTTGAATTATGGATCACGGGTACTTTAAGGACAGAGTCTCCGGTTATCTCGACAAGGAACTCCCGGACTACGAGATGGAGGCGCTCCGCCGCCACCTCGGAGAGTGCGCCGAATGCCGCGCCCTCTACGAGGATCTGCGACGGCTGGAGGCGCTGGTCGAGCGCCATGCCGACCTCGGCGGGGACGAGGACTACTGGGAGGCGGCGGCCGCCCGGATCGAAAAGCGGATCGGGATCGCCGGCGCACCGGAGGTGATCGCCCTCCCGCCGCGCCGGAGCCGGGGGCTGGCCTGGAAGCTGGTCGGAGTGGCAGCTTCGATCGCCGCGCTGACATTTATCGCGGTGAACTACACCGACATCGTCCGCCAGAGAGACGAGTCGCCGAAGATGTCCTTCCCGTCCGAGCCGCCGTCGGCCCGTGACTCAGCCGCGGCCGGCCGAGCCGGGGAGCCCTCACCGGCCGGCGAAGAGCAGCCGGCGGAGAAAGCCGAGAGAACCGCGCCGCCCACCGCGGAGCCGCCCGAGCCGGCCGAGATTGCGGCGCTCCCTGAGCTCAAGCGCCAGGCGGCGGAGGACGAACAACTCCCGGTTATCGCCGAGGAAGCACAGGAAGCGCCGCGCCTCAAACCGGCCGGCCAGGAGCTTGCGGCCTCCGGCGGGAAGGCGGCCGCGCAAGATGCCGAGGCGGAGGCGAACCGGAGTGCGGCGGCTCCCGCGGCCCCGGCCGCGCCGCCGCCGGAACCGGTCTCGGCCGAGACCCGCAAAGACGAGGGCGCGGCCGACGTCCGCCTCGCCGACCGGCTGGTCCTCCGCGACCTCATGGTCGCCAAGGAGCCGGCGACAGCGGCGGCGCCCAGTCTCAGCCTCGCCGATTCCTCGGCGGCCGATCGGCGCGGACGCCTGCCCCTGGCGCAGTCGTCGAAAGGGTTCGCGGCCGCCGGCGAAAGCGCTCCGGCGGCCACTCTCGCCGACTGGCGGAACCGCCGCGATTCGCTCGAGTCGCTCTGGAGCGAACTGCGGAGCGAACATCTGAACCTCGCGCTGCCCAAGGCGCGACGCGACCGGGCGGCGCTCGGGGACATCGAACTGGTCGAGCGCCAGCTCCTCGAGGCCCAGGTGCAGGTCGGCCGCCTGGCGGAGGGAGCGGATGCTCCGGAGCGCGACCGGGCGATCCAGTTCTTCCGCACCTACCTCGAACTGGCCGACGTGCGCTACCGGGAGACGGCGCGCCTCTATCTGGACGAGTTGGCCCCCGATACCGTCGACACCAGCGGTTCTCGCCGGTAACCTTTTCCGCCGATTCACGTATAGTATCCCGGAATCCGGCTGCGGCCGGTAGAAAGGAGACGATGGCGCATGAGCTACACCAGACTCTATCGGTCGGCGGAGAACAAGGTGATCGCGGGCGTGTGCGGCGGTCTCGGCGAATACTTCGACGTGGACCCCAACCTCGTGCGGGTGTTCGCGGTGCTGTTGTTTTTCGCCACCCAGGGGTTCGCGACCCTCGCCTATGCGGCGGCCTGGATTATCGTTCCCAAACGTCCGCTCGAAGGCGCCGTCGAGGAAGTTCGCCCGGAGCGGCCGCGCTCCTCGTGGATCCGCTATCTCCCAGGGCTGGTCCTCATCCTGATCGGCTCGCTGCTATTGGTCCGGCAGCACTGGCACTGGATCGACTTTGACCAGTGGTGGCCGGCCCTCATGATCGCGGGCGGTTTGTTTCTGCTGCTCCGCCCCAGGCGGCGCCGCGAAGCCTGCCGGCCGGATCTGTCCGCCGCGCCGGGGGAGATCCCGGGCGGCAATGAAGGGAGGACGGCATGACACCGGCCCGCTTCCGCTGGGGACTGTTCCTCGTCCTGCTCGGACTGCTCCTGCTCCTGCGCAACTTCGGCGTCCTCAACGACAACTTCTGGCTCGACCTGCTCATCCTCTTCCCGGTCGTGCTTATCATGGTCGGCCTCGAGAAGATCTTCGCCCGCACCCGCCTCAGCATCATTTCCTACCTCACTTCGGTGGCGCTGTTCGTGGGCGGGCTGGCGATCGCTTTCACCAGCAGCCGCGGCGGCGACAGCACGAGCTTCTTTTCGACCGCGACCTACGTGAAGGATGCGGACAGCGCCGTGAGATTCACGCGGGCGGTGCTGGATCTCGATGAGTCGGATCTGACGATCCGGGATTCGGGGGATGACCTCGTGTACGCGAAGTTCGACAAGTTCACGCGCAAGCCGCGGATCGACTTCCGCGAGGAGGACAGCCTCGCGGTGGTGGAATTCGCGAGCCGCCCGCACGGGCTGCTCGGCGGCGCGATCAAGATCGAGACCGACGAGGCCCCCGACTGGTTCGTGCGTTTCAAGCGGGACGTGCCGCTCGAAATGCGCCTCGCCGGCGTTAAGAGCGACATGCACCTCAACATGTCGACCACCCCCCTCCGGGCGCTTGATCTTTCCGCCGACCAGTCCTCGGTCTACCTCAAAATCGGCGACCTCGAACCGTTCGTGAAAGTCTCGGTGTTCGGCGAGGATACCGAGCTGCGCCTGCGGGTGCCGCGCACGGTCGGGCTGAGAGTGCTGGCCGGGGAGGAGTACAAAGCCTACCTCTACTCGCTCGGCCTGATCACCAGGGACGATGCCTGGGTCAACGAGGGTTTCGATACCCTTCCCAACAAGATTGAAGTGAAGCTCGACGACCGGCTGCAGTCGGTGTCGGTGGATTTCTTCTGATCGGTTCTTTCCTCCAGTTGTCGGTGAGATGGCGGCGGCGCTTCGGGGCGCCGCCGTTTTCCTTGCCTGCGTGCCGGCAGGCCGGGGAGAACTACTGGGGGAAGAAGAGGGCGGAGAGATCCTGGAAGAAGTGCGCGATCACGGCCGGCCAGAGCGTCCCGGTACGGATGTACAGAAGCGAGAAGAGCGCCCCGTAGACGGCGATGACGATCACGCCGGGCGCCCCCTGGTAGGCGTGCAGGCTGCCGAACACGAGCGCGGACACGACTGTCGGCATTAGCCACCCCCGCGTGCGCCCGAGGAGGCGGAGGCGCGTCATGAGATACCCGCGAAAGGCCGTCTCCTCGACCACGCCGGCGGTGATCGCGACCACGACCCACACGATGCGCCCGACCAGGTCGGTCGGGATGAGGAACCGGATGTCGCCCGACATGGGCAGCCCGATCTGCCCGAGCACCCAGGCGAGACCGGAGAGCAGGAGGTTGGCGGCCAGCAGGAAGGCGACCGCCCAGGCGAGATCCACCGGCCGGAAGCGGCGAAACCCCAGCCCCGCCAGCCCGGTCTTCTCCGACTCCGCCGCCAGCACGAGCACCACGAACAGCCCCCACTGAATCACGATCGTGACCAGCAGCATCAGGATGCGCATGGTGTCGTTCAGGCCCTTCAGTGCGATCGAGGGATCCTCCGCGAATGCGATCGACACCGCCGGGTAGATGACCACCAGCGCCAAGAGAGCCACCGCGGTCAGCCAGGTGCGGCGAAACTGCGCGTTGCCCGAGGCCGCCCGGAAGCGCCTGACGTGGTCCGGTTCGGGGTTCGGGTCATAGACCGGTATGCGTTCGTACGGGGTTTCTTCCACGCCACCTACTTTCCGCGCCGCGACGGGGTCCGGCGGACGGGGCGCGGCTCGCCGGAGTATTTCGGCCCTGGTCACTGTATCGCCAGAACAGCCGGCCGGCTTGACCTGACGCCCGGCCCATCCGGCGATGCCCGTCAAGATGGTCGGCCGAACCGGCAGAGGCAACGGAAAAGTGAATCACATGAGAGCGGCGGCGCGGGCGGGACAGGTCCGATGTGATGATCACGTGGTCGCGAAGCGCTGCCGGAGGCTGCATCTTGAGGCGGAGGAACAACATGCGCAAGAGCAGACTGATCTACAGCAACGGCATCGTCGGCCTGGGACGGGATCCCGGCCGGCCGCCCGATCCGCCGGCGGACACACCCGGACCGGCGCTGCCGGAGCCGCCCGAGGACTCCGCCGCGACCCGGGCCGTGACCGCCGCTCTCGCGGCCCTGTCCGACGAGGAGCGGGAATTCGTGCGCTGCTTTTACTACATGGGGTGTACGGTTGCCCAGATTGCCGGACGGACCGGGCGGGCCGAGCATCGGCTGGAGGCGCTCCGGCGGCGCGTGGAGCGGCGGCTGCGGGCTCGCCTGGGACCGTTCGTCCGGGCGCGCTACGGCATAGGCGCCGATCCCGGCCGGGCCTGCCCGATCTGCGGCGCAGCCCGGCGGGAGGCGATCGAGCAGGCGATCGCGGCAAAGCGGCCCGAGGAGACCTGGGGACCGGTTCTGCGCCAACTGCGCGAGCGGTTCGGGCTGCCGTTGCGCTCGCCGCAGACAATCCTGAGCCACGTCAAATTCCACCCGAAACCGCCGGACCGCCCCGCGGCCGACAGTGGCACGCAGGATACCCCGCCGACCCCGGACATGAACCAACCAACGGATGGAGCACACAGATGAGCGAAATGCGGGAGAAACCCGAGGGCAGCCGACCGCCGGCGCCGGAAGCGGCGGCGCGGACGCCGCGAAACCACACCATCCACGTGTTCGTGGCCCACGACCTCAAAGCGCGGCTCGAAGCGCTGGCGGCCAGGTACGACCGGACCACGGCCGACATGGTGCGGGCGGTGCTGCGGATCGGCATCCCCATGATGGAAGGCCTGTCGGAGGCCGAGGAGGTGATGGTGAAGGAGTATATCGAGTTGTTCCGCAACCTCCGGCAGGTGAAGTCGCTGCGGGATATCTAAGGCCGAGCCGGGCGCGCACGTTTCAGCTTTTCCGCGGGGCGTGAAATCGCTATACTGGCGGCGTGATTGGAACTGCTCGACGAGAACATCGCGAGAACCGGAGAGTGCAGCGATGAGCGAACGATCCCTGGGCCGGAGGGCGGCTTTGACCGCCCTGTGTCTGGCGTTGCTGGCGGGTTGCGGGAGCGACCCGGCGCCGCGCCCGGCCGATCAGGTGGAGGCGGCGCTGGCCGCGGCCGGCGCCAACCGCGGCGAACTGGAAAAAGTGCTCGCCCATTTTGACGGCAAGGGGGACACGTTGATGCTCGACGCCGCCCGGTATCTGATCGGCAACATGGAAGGGCACAGCTACGTCACCTACGCCCTCATCGACAGCCTCGGCGACACCATTCCCTGGGATGCCGCGCGGTTTCCGGACTACGGCGCGCTACAGGCGGCGTACGGGGAGCTGGAGAAGGCCCGCCCCGGTCTGGATTTCAAAAGCGCGGTGGCGGCGCGGGACCTCGAGACGGTCACGGCCGACTACCTCATCGAGAATGTCGAGCTGGCGTTCGCCGCGTGGCGGACCAAACCGTGGGCGAGGAAGCTCTCCTACGAGGAGTTCCGCGAAGGGGTGCTGCCGTACCGGGGGAGCAACGAGCCGCTCGAACCGTGGCGGGCGGAGCTGATGGCCCGCTACGCCGACCTCGCGGGCAAAATGACAGACTCAACCGACCCGGTGGAAGCGGCGCGGCTGATCAACGACGACATCAAGAGCTGGTTCCGTTTCGACGAGCGCTGGTATTTCCACCCCACCGACCAGGGGCTGGCCGAAATGAAAACGACCGGCCGCGGCCGCTGCGAGGACATGACCAACCTCACGATCTATGCCATGCGGGCCAACGGACTCGCCGTGACCTCGGACTACACCCCCTACTGGGCGAACGCGGGCAACAACCACGCCTGGAACGCCCTCATCCTGCCGGGCGGGAAAGCCATTCCGTTCATGGGCGCCGAGGCCGACCCCGGCGAGTACAACTTGATCCGCCGAGCGGCCAAAGTGTACCGGAAATCGTTCGCCCGACAGCCGCGGAACCTCGCCTTCGTCAAGGAAGAAAACCGCAAAGTGCCCGGCTGGCTGGCCGGCAAGAGCTACCGGGACGTCACCGCGGCCTACGGGGAGGTGTGCGATGTGGCGGTGACGTTCGCCGAGGCCCCCGCGGATTCGGTCCGCTTCGCCTACCTGTGCGTGTTCAACGACGGCGAGTGGAAACCGATCCAGTGGGCCGAGATCGCCGGCCGACGGGCGGTCTTCGCCGCCATGGCCCCCGAGGTCGTCTACCTCCCCGGGTTCTACCTCAACGAAGAGATAGTGCCGGCCGGAGAGCCGTTCCTCCTCGAGCCGGGCGGGGTTCAGCAGGCGCTGACGGCGGAGCTCGCCGAGCCGGTCGACATCGTCTGTCGGGCGATCATGAGCAAAGACCTCGACAAGGCGTCGGAAAACGCCTCCGGCTCCCGGCTGATGGCCGGGGTGGACTATGAGCTGTTCTTCTGGGGCGGGGAATGGAAGTCGCTTGGGACGGCGACGGCGGCCGAAGAACCCCTTGTGTTCCTCGCCCCCTCGGGCGGGCTCTACCGGCTCGCGGCGGCGGGCTCCGACGGGGACGAGCGGATCTTCACGTGGCGCGAGGGAGCGCAGACGTGGTGGTGAGCGGGCCGGCGGGGGGGCGATCGTGACCGGTCCGGAACTCTCGCCGGGCGGGATTTCCGGCAGCCTTCACAGGTGTTCACACTTACCGGGCAGCGAGGGAGCAGACTATGGGCGAGCCGGCAGGCACGCGACTTGACGTTGACGGAATCATGAATCGGGCGGCGGCCGCGGCCGAGGCCTTCCGCCGCTGCGACCAGGAGCATACCGACCGCATCGTGACCGCGGTCTACCGGGCCGGGTTCGACCAGCGCATCCCCCTGGCGAAAATGGCGGCCGAGGAAACCGGCCTCGGAGTGTGGCAGGACAAGGTGATCAAGAACGTGATCGCCACCCGGTTTGTCTACGAGAACATCAAGACCCTGAAGACGGTGGGGGTGATTGCCGAGAACGAGGAAGCGGGGATCGTCGAGATCGCCCAGCCGATCGGACCGATCTTCGCCGTCACCCCGATCACCAACCCGACCTCGACCGTGCTGTTCAAGATCCTCATTGCGTTGAAAGCGCGCAACCCGATCGTGATCCGTCCCCACGGGGCGGCGCGGAAGTGCTCGATCGAGGCGGCGCGCATCTGCTACGAGGCGGCGCTCGCGGCGGGGGCCCCCGAGCACTGCGTCCAGTGGGTGCGCCGGTCGACCGAAGAGGAAACGCTCGCCCTCACTCGGCACCGCAAGACGGCGCTGATTCTCGCGACCGGTTCGGAGGCGCTTGTCCGGGCCGCCTACAGCTCCGGCAACCCCGCCATCGGCGTCGGTCCGGGAAACGTGCCGGTGTTTATCGGCAAGACGGCCGACGTTCCGTTCGCCGTCGACCAGATCGTCATGTCGAAAACTCTCGACCACGGCACGGTGTGCGCGAGCGAGCAGGCGCTCGTGGTGCGAGCCTGCCACGCCGCCGAGACGCGGCGGCTGCTCATCGAGAGGGGGGCGTACTTCCTCACCCCGGAGGAAATCCGCCGGCTTGAAACGGTGGCCTTCAACCCGGCCACCCGCGTCATGCGGGTCGAGGTGATCGGCCAGCCGGCCGAGAAGATCGCGCGGATGGCGGGGATCGAGGCGCCCGCCGGGACGAGGCTGCTCGTCGCCGAGCTTGAGGATGTCGGCCCCCACACGCCTCTCTCGCTGGAAATCCTCGCCCCCGTCCTGGCCTTCTACGTGGCCGAGGATATCGACCAGGCGATCGCCCTCTGCCGCAAAATCAACCACAACGGGGGACTGGGCCACACCATCAGCATGTTCTCAAACAACGAGGAGCGGATCCGCTACTTCGCCTCCACCATGAACGCCGGGCGGATCCTGGTCAACACGCCGGCCTCGCAGGGGGCGCTGGGCGGAACCTACAACGCCCTCCAGCCGTCGCTCACCCTCGGCTGCGGGACCGGCGGAAAGAACATCACCACCGACAACATCTCGGCCCGCCACCTCCTCAATATCCAGCGGATCGCGCGCCGCCGCGTCAGCCCGTGCATCGGCCCAGAGATGATGGCGGCGTACCTGGACGAGACGGTCGATGCCCTCGCGCTGGAGCGGCGGTGCGCGGAAATGGAGGCGGGCGCCGCGCGGCCCGGCGACCCCGCCGGAGAACCGCCAAAAAAGACTTGAGCCGGTTCCTCCTTTCTTGTATCATCGACCAAACTACGATCGAGTAACGGAAGTATGTACGAGAAGCAACGGACCATCAGGCGGCCTATTTCTTTGTCCGGCATCGGATTGCATACCGGCAACCTGTGCACGATGACGTTCCATCCCGCCCCCCCCGACCACGGCATCCGCTTCGTCCGCGTCGATCTCCCCGACCGCCCCTCGGTCATCGCCGATATCGACCACGTCGTGGATATCTCGCGCGGCACGACGCTTCAGGACGGCGAGGCGAAAGTCCACACGGTCGAGCACGTGCTCGCTGCTTTCGCCGGCCTGCAACTGGACAACATGCTTGTCGAGCTGGACAACAACGAGCCGCCCATCGGCGACGGTTCCGCGAAACCGTATGTCGACAAGATCCTCGAGGCGGGGATCGAGTCACAGGATGCCGACAAGGTGTACCTGGAGATCGACACGCCGATGGCGTACAACGAGCGGGAGCGCGGGGTCGACCTGGTGGTGGCGCCCTCGAACGACCTGCGCATCACCTTCCTCATCGACTACAAGAACCCGGCTCTGGGGACGCAGTACACGACGCTGCAGGATCTCGAGCAGGAGTTTGTCGATGAATTCGCACCGGCGCGGACGTTCTGTTTTCTCTCCGAGGTGGAATCGCTCAAGGCCGCCGGGCTGATCAAGGGGGGGAGCCTGGACAACGCGGTCGTGATCTACGACTCCGACCGCGGCCAGGTCGAGGTGGACCGGATCCGCCGGGCGCTCGATTTGAAGGAGGAGGCATTCGTCGGAAAGACCGGGATCATCAACGACATTCCCCTGCGTTTCTACAACGAACCGGTGCGGCACAAGGCGCTCGATCTACTCGGCGACCTGTTCCTCATCGGCGTGCCGTTCAAGGGGCACGTGCTGGCCGCCCGCTCGGGGCACAAGGCCAACGTGGCCCTCGCGCGCAAGATGCGCGACCTGTACAAGAAGAAGAAGATTGCGAGCCGGTACGCCGGGCGGGCCTCGGCCGCGCTCTTTGACATCGACGCCATCCAGCGGATCATGCCGCACCGCTACCCCTTTCTCCTGATCGACCGCATCCTCGATCTCGAGCCGGACACGCGGGTGAGCGCGCTGAAGAACGTGACGATCAACGAGCCGTTTTTCCAGGGGCATTTCCCCGGCCACCCCATCATGCCGGGCGTGCTGATCCTCGAGGCAATGGCGCAGGCGGGCGGCGTGCTCCTGCTCAACGCCATCCCGCAGCCGGAAACCAAAGTGGTGTACTTCATGTCGATCGACAACGCGAAATTCCGCAAGCCGGTTGTGCCCGGCGACCAGCTCCGTTTCGAGCTCCAGATGATCTCGTTCCGGCGCATGACCTGCAAGATGGCGGGCGAGGCCTACGTCGACGGCGAGCTGGTGGCCAGCGCCGAGTTCCTCGCCATGGTGAGGGACCGATGAGCGGCATCCACCCGACCGCGATCATATCGCCGGCCGCGGAGCTGGCCGAGGACGTTTCGGTCGGACCGTACACGGTCATCGAGGATGATGTGCGGATCGGGCCGGGGACGGCGATCGCCTCCTCCTGCCTGATCGCCTCGGGCGCCCGCATCGGCGAGCGCTGCGTGATCGCCCACGGCGCGGTGATCGCCACCCAGCCCCAGGACCTCAAATTCGGCGGCGAGAAAACGTTCGTGGAGATCGGCGACGGCACCCTCATCCGCGAGTACGCGACCGTGAACCGGGGCACCGCGGCCCACGGAACGACGACGGTGGGGAAGGGGTGCATGCTGATGGCCTACTCCCACGTCGCCCACGACTGCATCCTCGGCGACCACGTGATCCTGGCCAACGCGGTGAACCTCGCCGGACACGTGGAGATCGACGACTACGTCATCATCGGCGGCATCGTGCCCGTCCACCAGTTCGTGAAAATCGGGGCGCACGCGATGATCGGGGGGGGATTCCGCGTGCCCCAGGACGTCTGCCCGTACAGCCTGTGCGGCGGGTACCCGCTCAGGGTCATGGGCATCAACGCCGTCGGCCTGCGCCGGCGGGGCTTCACCCGCGATGCCGTCGCCGCCATCGAACAGGCCTTCAAAATCCTCTTCTTCAGCAAACTCAACACCTCCCAGGCGCTGGAACGCATCCGGGCAGAAATGGAGATCACGCCGGAGGTCGGGCGCATCCTCGAGTTCGCGGACCGCTCGACCCGCGGCCTGACGAAATAGAGCAAACGCCAACCCGTCAGAGGGGAGAGTGGCCCATGTCTCAAACCGCAGTTGTCACCTTCCGCGCGGCGAAGGAAACCGAGTACGCAGGGTTTCTGGATCTGATCCACCAGCACGCCGCCGATTACCTGGAACCGTCGCTCACGCTGCTCGGCCTGGACAAGACCGAGTTCGCCCATCTGTTCCGCACGCGGGGACAGGTGGTGAGTATTCTCGCCGACCGCGCCGTGGCCGGGTTCTACTGGATTGAGGAGCGCGATGGGACCCTCCACATCCATGGACTGGTGATCAAGCCGGAGTTTCAGAAGCGGGGCCTGGCGGCGGCCGCTCTGGCCCACCTCGAAACGGGTGCATCGCCCGACGTGGCCCGGTTCGAGCTGGGCGTGCACCGCGCCAACGGCCGCGCCCGCAAGATTTATGAGCGGGCCGGCTACCGGGTGACGCGGGCGCTTCCCGACTTCGATTTCTCCATCATGCACAAGGACCGTCCCGCGCAGAGCTGAAGGGCCGCCGCGGCCGACAGCGCCGCGGGGAACAACATTGTCCTTTTGCGGCGCCGCCGTTTGTATTACTTTCCCGTCGATCGCAAACGACGGCATACCGCCGCCCGGCCCGGGCGGGCGCGCGGCGGCGCGGAACCGTCACGGACAGGGAAAGCAGCAGCTATGACACGGATTCGGACGGGCGTGGTCGGTGTCGGCGCGCTCGGGCGACACCACCTCCGCTGGTTCTCGCAGATCCCCGAGTCGCACCTGGTCGGCTTCCACGACATCGACCCGGAAAAGCGGGAGCGCTACGCCGCCGAATACGGGGTGGCGGCCTTCGCGACGGTCGAGGAGCTGGCGGAAGCGGTTGATGCGGCGAGCGTCGCCGTGCCGACCACCGCGCACCGGGCGGCCGCCGGCGCGCTTTTGAAACGCGGGGTGCACTGCCTGATCGAGAAACCGGTGACGTCGACGCTGGACGAGGCGCACGAGCTGGCGGAACTGGCCGCGGCCAGCGGCGCCCGGGTGGCGGTCGGACACATCGAACGGTTCAACCCCGCCGTGCAGGCGGTGCTCCGCATCGGCGTCCGGCCCGCCTTCATCGAAGCCCACCGCCTCGCCGCCTTCGATCCCCGCGGCACCGACGTCGCCGTCGTGCGCGACCTCATGATACACGACATCGACCTCGTCCTGACGCTCACCGGCGCCCGGGTCGTCGACATCCAGGCCTCGGCTGTCGCGGTCGTGTCCGATCAGCCCGACATCGCCAACGCCCGGCTAACCCTGGACAGCGGCGCGGTGGCCAACCTCACGGCCTCCCGCATTTCGCTCAACCAGATGCGCAAGCTCAGGATCTTCCAGCGCTCCGGCTATTTCTCGCTCGACCTTGCGAAAAAGCAGGCCGACCTCTACCGCCTCGCGGCGCCGGGAGAGGAAATCGAGGGACTCAGGGTACCGCTCGGGAAATCGGGGCGAGAACTCATCTATGCCTCGCACGGCGACACCGGCCAGGACCAGCTCCAGATGGAGCTGAGCGCCTTCCTGCGGGCGCTTCTCGACGGAGGAGCGATGGCGGTGCCGCTCGCCCAGGGAATCGAGGCGCTCCGGGTGGCGCTGGAGGTGGAGCGGACCGGCCGCGCGTCGCTCGCGCGCATGCTGGCCGACGGGTAAGTCGCGCCCTATGGAATTGTTTCTCTCGGCCGGGGACCTCTCCGGCGACAACGCCGCGGCGCGGCTGGTGGCGGCGCTGCGGACGCACGATCCGGGGCTCCGCCTGTGCGGACTGGGGCGCACACGGCTCGCCCGTCTCGGCCAGGAGCAGTTCGCGCCCGGCGGCGACCTCGCCGTCATCGGCTTCTGGGAAGTGGCCAAACGGCTTCCCTATTTCCGGCGCCTGCTCGCTCGCTGCGCCGATGAGATCGCCCGGCGCGCCCCGCGCGCCGTCATCCTTGTCGACTACCCGGGTTTCAACCTGCGCCTCGCCCGCCGGGTGCGCCGCCTCGGCATCCCCATCATCTACTACATCTCGCCGCAAATCTGGGCCTGGGGGTCGAAACGCCTGCGCGAAATCGAACAGCTCGTCGATCTCATGCTGGTCATCCTCCCCTTCGAGGAGGACTTCTACCGGGGGAGCCGCGTCAACGTGCGCTTCGTGGGACACTACCTGCTGGAGGACATCGCGGCGGAGATGATCGCCTCGCCGCCGCCGGAGAGAATGGCGGGCGGCCTCGCGCTCCTTCCCGGATCGCGGCCGCAGGAGATCGACCGCCTGCTCGGGCCGATGCTCGAGACTGCGCGCCGGTTCACGCGCGCGCACGGCACGCGGGCGGTGGTCGCCGCTCTCGCGGGAGCGTATCCGTACGACGCTGCCCTGCGCGCGGAGGATCACGCGGCGATCACGGTCGCCTACGACGATGCGCGCCGCGTCATCCACGACAGCGCGCTCGTACTCACGGCCTCGGGGACGGCGACCCTCGAGGCGGCCGTCATCGGCCGGCCCATGGTCGTGGCCTACCGCACCGGCGAGATCACCTATCGGATCGCCCGGCGGCTGATCACACTTGACAAAATCGCGCTGGTCAACTTGGTTGCCGGACAGGAGGTGGTTCCGGAACTGGTGCAGCACGAGGCGACCCCCGACCGCATGACGGCGGCGCTCGAGCGCCTCTGGAACGACCGGGAACTCTACCTTCGGACGGCGGCCGCCCTGGGCCGCATCCCCGGTCTGCTCGGCGGGACCGGCGCCTCGGACCGCGCCGCCCGCCTGATCATCGACCACCTCGAAGGAAAGTGATTGCGTGCTCTCGCTCTACCGCATGTTCACCCGGTTCATCCATACCGTCAGCTATCCCGTGACCCGCTTTCGGGCCGCGCGCGGCGAGCAGATCTGGCGCGATCGGCTCGGCCTGGACACCGCGGGCATCGAAGCCGAGCTCTGGCTGCACGCCGCCTCGGTGGGCGAGGTCAAAGTGCTGTCCTGCCTCTACCGCTATCTCAAACGGCGGCGGCCGCACCTGCGGGCCTGCGTGACCGTCACCACCACCCCCGGGCACCAGACGGCGCGGAAGTTGTTTGGCGAGGAGGCGGCGGTGCGGTATCTGCCGGCGGACACCACGCCGATCGTCGCGCGCGTGCTTGCGGCCGTGCGGCCGCGCTGCCTCGTGATCGCCGAGACCGAAATCTGGCCCATCCTCATTACGCAGGCGGCCCGGCGGCGCATCCCCGTCATTCTCGTCAACGGACGGATGTCCGACACCGGCTTCCGCCGCTACCGGATGGTCGCCCCCTTCCTCCGCGGATTGCTCCCCTGCTACGACCGGTTCTTTTTCAAGTCCGAGCAGGACGCCGAGCGGTACCGCTATTTCGGCCTTCCCGAGAGCGCCTGCCGCGTGACCGGGGACATGAAGTTCGATGCCCCGCTGTGGCCGCGGTCGGCGGGACGGCGGGCGGCGGTGCGGGCGACCGTCGGCGCGCGCGACCACGACTGGCTGATTGTCGCGGGTTCGACGCGCCCGGGCGAAGAGGCCCTGCTCCTCCGGGGGATACCGGACCTGCGCGGCGCGGGCAACGGTCTGAGACTGGTGCTGGCCCCGCGCCACGTGGAGCGGGCCGAGGAGGTCGCGCAGGCGTGCCGCGACGCCGCCGTGCCCTGCGCCGTCTACGGGAGCGCCGACCTGTCGGCCCCGGTCGTGATCGTCGACCGCATGGGCCTGCTCATGGATCTCTACATGGCGGCCGACCTCGCCTTCGTGGGCGGCACGCTGGTCGACGTGGGCGGGCACAATATCCTCGAGCCGGTGTGGGCGGGCACCCCCGTCCTGTACGGGCCGTCGCTGGCCAACGTCGGCGACGCCGCCGAGTACATCGAGGCGCATAACTACGGCGCCCGGGTCGGCGGCCCCGAGGAGTTCGCGGCAGCCGTGCGCGACATCCGGGCCGGCCGGCGGACTTTCGCAACAAAAACCGAACACGACTACGACCGGTCGCCGACCGCCGCGGCCGGCGAGTACATATTGGCGAAGCTGTCCGATGATTGAGCGATGCTGGAAGCGCTTTCTCCGCCGCTCGGGCATGTCGCCGTGGGGACTGCTCGGCCCTCCCCTGTGGCTGGCCTCGCTCCTCTACCGGTTTGTCCCCGGCCTGCACCGCCGCCTGACGAAGGAGCGGGTGCGCCTCTCCGTGCCCGTGATCGCGGTGGGGAATATCACGGTCGGCGGAACGGGGAAGACGCCGATGGTGCACTTGCTGGCCCGGCGGCTGATTGACGAGGGCTTCCGCATCGGCATCGTCTCCGCCGGGTGGGGGCGCGCCGGTGACGAGCCGATTCTCGACGAGGGGACCGGCCTGCAGGACCGCTCGGCCGACGACGTCGGCGACGAGGTTCTGCTTCTGGCTCACCTGGTCCCCCAGGCCGTGTTCTCCATCCACCCCTCCAAGAGCGAGGGGGCGCGGCGGCTCGCCGCGTGCGGTGAGCGTCTCGACGCCGTCATTGTCGACGACGCCTTCCAGCACTACCGCCTCGCGCGCGACCTCGACCTCGTGACTTACGACGCCGCCCTGCCCGCCCGGGTGTTGCGCCCCTTTCCCTATGGCGTCATGCGCGAGCCGCGCTCGGCTCTGCGGCGCGCGGACATCGTCGTGATCACCCGCGCCAACTTCGCCCGCGACATCGGACGGCTGAGCCGGCGGCTGTGCAAAATCAGCCCGCGCGCGGCCCACTACACCGCCCAGTTCTCTATCAGCGGGCTGGTCGGCGCCGAGCGGCGGTACCCGGTGAAGTATCTGGAGGACAAGTCGGTGTTCCTGTTCGCCGGCGTGGGCAATTTCGAGCCCCTCCGGCGCCAGGTGTCGGTGCTCGCCGGCGATCTCGACGCCGCGCTTGAACTGTCCGACCACCAGCGCTACGACGCCGCGACGCTCGCCCGGATCAAGCGGCTCGCCGACCGGCACGACTCGGACGTGATCGTCACGACCGGCAAGGACTGGGTGAAAATCCGGCACTTTGATTTCGGCCGCGAGTTGTATTATCTTGCGCAATCGGTGGACCTCGATCCCGGCGAGGAGCAGTTGATCGCCGCGATCGAGGACCGCCTGAACCTGCGAAAGGCCGGCCACTGATGGAACGCCACTACGACTTCCTCGTCATCGGCAGCGGCATTGCCGGGCTCTTCTATGCCCTCGAGGTGCTCGAGCGGCATCCGCAGGCGCGCCTCGCGCTGGTCACCAAGAAGCGGGAGTCGGACTCCAGCACCAACCGCGCCCAGGGCGGGATCGCGGCCGTCCTCTCCGGCGCCGATTCCTTCGAGTCGCACGTCGCCGACACCCTGGAGGCCGGGGCGGGCCTGTGTCGCCGCGACGTGGTCGAAACGATCGTGCGGGAGGCCCCCGACGCGATCCGCGACCTCGTGGAGATCGGCGTGCGGTTCACGCGGACGGCCGAGGGGTACGCGCTCGGACGCGAGGGCGGACACCGGGCGGCCCGTGTGGTTCACGCCGACGACCTCACCGGACAGGAGATCGAACGCGCCCTCCTGGCGGCCATCAAGGAGCGCCGGGGGCAGATCGACGTGTACCGCGACCACATCGCCCTCGACCTGATCAAGGGAACGGCCGACGGCACGACCGTGTGCGCCGGCGCCTACGTGTTCTCCGAGAAGGACCACAGCTTCTACGCCTTCTACGCGCCCGTCACCCTGCTCGCCACGGGCGGGCTCGGGCAGGTCTATTTCCACACCAGTAACCCGAAAATCGCGACCGGCGACGGCGTGGCGATG
The DNA here is from genome assembly GCA_017999435.1 of Candidatus Zixiibacteriota bacterium. Lineage (NCBI taxonomy): Bacteria > Pseudomonadati > Candidatus Zixiibacteriota > Candidatus Zixiibacteriota bacterium. Next base: position 708,090 of record JAGNLV010000001.1, on the reverse strand, counting down.
GCCTACCGGGCCGGCGTGCCGGTCGGGAATCTCGAGTTCATCCAGTTTCACCCGACCATCCTCTACAGCCCCGGGCGCTGGCCGTTCCTCATTTCGGAAGCGGTGCGCGGGGAAGGCGGGGTGCTCAAAGCGGTCGACGGGCGGCTGATCATGGACGGCGCCCACGAGCTGAAAGACCTCGCCCCGCGCGATATCGTCGCCCGCGCCATCGATAAGGAACTCAAGCAGAGCGGCGAGGAGTATGTCCTCCTGGACATCAGCCACCGCGACGCGGCCTTTATCAAGAAGCGCTTTCCGAACATCTACAAGCAGTGCCTCCAGCGCGGGTTCGACCTCACCCGGCGGCCGATCCCGGTGGTGCCGGCGGCCCACTACGCCTGCGGCGGGGTGGTTTCCCGGGTCAGCGGCGAGACCGCGCTCGCCGGGCTGTACGTCGCCGGGGAAGTGGCGATGACCGGGATGCACGGCGCTAACCGGCTGGCCTCCAACTCGCTGCTCGAGGCGGTGGTGATGGCCAAGCGCGCGGCCGCGGCCGCGTGCGCCTACGCCGAGGCTGCCCCGCCCGCGCCCCACGCCGCCATCACCCCCGACTTCTACTCCTCCCTCCAGTACCCGCGCGAGAAGGTGCTGCTCGCCCACGACCGCAGCCGCCTCACCCGCGTCATGTGGGACTTCGTGGGCATCGTGCGCACCGAGAACCGCCTCCGCCTGGCGCTCGAGGAGGTCCAGCGGGTGAAGAACGCCGTTGAGCAGTACTACCTGGCGACGCCGGCGACCTACCAGGTCGTGGAACTGAGAAACATGGCGACCGTGGCGGAACTGATCGTGCGCTCGGCCCTCCTGCGCAAGGAGTCGCGCGGGCTGCACTACATCGAGGACTACCCCGCTCCCGCCCCCGGCGCGCCCACCGATACGATTATCACCAATCCCCATGCGCAAGGATAGGACACCGTGGCGGAACCGCACGACATGATCCTCATTCTCGATTTCGGCTCGCAGTACACGCAGATCATCGCGCGGCGCGTGCGCGAAGCGCACGTCTATTGCGAGATCGTTCCCTACAACCATGACCTCGGCGCCTACCGCGGCCGCAACGTGCGCGGCTACATCCTCTCGGGCGGGCCGGCCTCGCTGTCCGATCCCGGATCGCCGCGGCTGGCCCCGGAATTCTACGACACCAACCTGCCCGTGCTCGGCATCTGCTACGGTCTGCAACTGTTGGCCGAGCGGTTCGGCGGACGGTTGGTGGCCTCGAGCACGCGCGAGTACGGCCGCTCGCGCCTCAGCGTCGTGGAGGCCGACGATCTCCTGGCCGGCATTCCGGCGACTTCGAACGTGTGGATGTCCCACGGCGACTCGATCGCCGTTATGCCCCCCGGTTTCCGCATCATCGGCTCCACCGAGACGCTCGCGGCGGCGGCCATCGCCTGGCCCGAGCGCAAACTCTACGGCGTGCAGTTCCACCCGGAGGTCCACCACACCGACGAGGGACGCCGCATCCTCGACAACTTCCTCTTCGACGTCTGCGGCGTCAAAGGGGACTGGACCACCGAGGCCTTTATCGACAGCGCCATCGCCCGCATCCGCGCCCAGGTCGGCGACGGGAACGTCGTCCTCGGCATCTCCGGCGGCGTCGATTCGACGGTTGCGGCGATGCTCCTCCAGCGGGCCATCGGCGGCCGCCTCCACGCGGTCTTCGTCAACAACGGGCTCCTCCGGAAGAACGAATTCGAGGATGTCACCGCCATGCTGCGGACGCTCGACATCAACCTCCGGCCCGTCGACGCTTCGGCCGAGTTCCTCGCCCGGCTCGCGGGCGTCATCGACCCGGAGGCCAAGCGGAAAATCATCGGCAACACCTTCATCGACGTGTTCGAAGCGGCCGCCCGGAATATCGGCAACGTCGGCTTCCTCGCCCAGGGGACGCTCTACCCGGACGTGATCGAATCGACCTCGTTCCGGGGACCGTCGGCAACCATTAAGTCCCACCACAACGTGGGCGGCCTGAAAGAGCGGATGCACCTCAAGCTGGTCGAACCGCTGCGGGAGTTGTTCAAGGACGAAGTGCGGCGGCTCGGCCGCACCCTCGGTCTGCCCGAGCAGTTCATCCGGCGCCACCCCTTTCCCGGGCCGGGGCTGGCGGTGCGGATCCTCGGCGAGGTGACGAAGGAACGCTGCGACCTGCTCCGGGAAGTCGACGCGATCTTCATCGAGGAACTGCACAACTTCAACATCTACGATGATATCTGGCAGGCGTTCGCGGTGCTTTTGCTGATCAAGGCGGTCGGCGTGATGGGGGATGAGCGGACTTACGAGGACGTGATCGCGCTGCGCGGGGTGACGTCGGTCGACGGCATGACCGCCGACTGGGCCCGTATCGATCCCGACATCCTCGCCCACATTTCCAACCGCATCATCCGCCACGTCAAAGGCATCAACCGGGTGGTCTACGACATTTCGTCGAAACCGCCGGCGACCATCGAGTGGGAATAGGCGGCGGCCGACCGGCCGCCGAACGGAAAACCGGACGTGGTGCGCATGCTCTCATGGCTGGCTGTTATCCTCATCGGCGCCTTTGTCGCCGTCAACATCGGCCTCTACTTCGCCCAGGGGCGAATTGTCTTCTACCCCAGCCGCGACTTCGGCGCCACCCCGCGCGACGCCGGGATCGCGGCCGAGGACGTCTTCATCGAGGTCGTCCCCGGCCAGCGGATCCACGCCTGGTACGTCCCCCCGCCCGAACCCGCCGCCCCGGTCGTGCTCTTCTGCCACGGCAACGCCGGCAACATCTCGCACCGGCTGGAGACCCTCCGCTTCCTCGTCGATCTCGGAGCGGGCGTGCTCCTGTTCGACTACCGCGGGTATGGGCGCTCGGAGGGCGCGCCGGGGGAGCGCGAAGTGTATGCGGACGCCGACGCCTGCTACGAGTGGCTGCGGCGCGAGCGGTCGGTCGCGCCCGACCGGATCGTGGCCTTCGGGCGGTCGCTCGGCGGCGCGGTGGCGGTTGAACTGGCGAGCCGCCGCCCCTGCCGCGGACTCATCGTCGAATCGTCCTTCACTTCGATCGAGGACATGGGCCGGAAAATGTACCGCTACCTGCCGGTCCGGTGGTTCCTGCGCTTCTCCTTCCGCTCGATCGACCGTATCGGCGCGGTCGCCTGCCCGGTGTTGGTGACCCACTCGCCCGACGACGAGCTGGTTCCGTACGAGATGGGGCAGCGGCTGGCGGCCGCCGCCCGGCCCCCCAAACGGTTCGTCCCGCTGGTCGGGGGACACAACACCCTGGAGTACTTCGCCCTGGAACCGTACCGGGCGGCCGTGCGCGACATCCTCTCGGGGGCGGCGCGGGAGTGGTGAGCGATCCGGCGGGCGGTAATTCGATTGACAGATTCCCCCCGACCGGGTATACTGCCTGCCTTATTATGATGTCGAAAAAGGCACCCCAGACGGCGGCGGACCGAAACCAGATGCTCGAACACGCCACCTGCGTGCAGCCGGACCTCGATGAGTTCGACCAGAAGTTGCACGACTACCTGCGCGGCGATTCCCCTCTCATCACCTCGATCGCCCAGCACCTGCTGCGGTCGAAAGGGAAGCGGATGCGGCCGCTGTTCTTGTTTCTCACCTCGCGGGCGGCCGACAACTACACCCCCTTCACTGTCGACGCCTCCCTCGCGATCGAGCTGATCCACACCGCGACCCTCCTGCACGACGACGTGGTTGACGAATCGGAGCTCCGGCGCGGCCAGGAAACGGTCAACGCCCAGTGGACCAACCTGATTTCCGTCCTCATGGGCGACTACCTGTTCGCGAAGGCGTTCCGGATCATGGTCGACTCCCGGTCGATGGACCTCATGCAGGCGATCGCCCACGCCACCGGACGCGTCTCGGTGGGCGAGCTGCGCCAGATCGAAGAAACGGGCAACTACGCGCTGTCGGAGGAGGAGTACCTGACCATCATCGCCGACAAGACCGCCTCGCTGTTCAGCCTCGCCTGCGAGACCGGCCCGATTTTGGCCGGGCGCGGCAGGCGCGACCGCCAGCGCTTCGCCCACTTCGGCGAGAAGATCGGCACCGCCTTCCAGATCGTCGACGACCTCCTGGATTTCGTGGGCGATGCGGAAATCACGGGGAAGGAGCCGGGGAACGACGTGCTCACGGGGAAGGTGACGCTGCCGCTCATCCATGCCCTGAAGAAGGCGGGCCGGGGCGGCCACGACGAGATCATCGCCCACCTGCGGCGGCGCGACCGGCGGCCCTCGTTCGAGAGGGTGCTGGCCTTCGTGCGCGAGCAGGGCGGCATTGAGCATGCCTACGGGCGGGCCAGGGCGCTGTCGGAGGAGGGGCTGGCGGCGATCACGCCGGTGACGCCCTCGGAATACTTCGATTGCCTCGTGAGCCTGGTGCAGTTCACCATTTCGCGGGCCTCCTGAGGGCGGCCGGGAAAGCCCGCCCCGCGCGCGCCGGCCGCGACAACCCGCGCCCCCCGACCGGGGTATAAAAAGCAGTATGTTTGGCTTCCACGACCTCTCCATAAACGTCCTGACCAACTCCCCAGTGATCGTGGCCCTCGCGCTGGCCGCCCTTGTCGGGCTGGCCGTCCACCTCTACCGGCGGACCAATCCGCCCCTGCCGGCATACCTGCGGGCGATCTTGGGCGGACTGCGGATCGGCGCGCTCCTCCTGGTCTTCCTGGCCCTCCTGGAGCCGGTCGTCAGCTACACCCGGGAATACGTGCGCCGGCCGCGCGTGGCCGTCCTGGTTGACCAGTCGCTCTCGATGAACAAGACGGAGGACGGGCGCAGCCGCCGCGCCCGGACCGATTCGCTGCTGGCGAGCGCGACTCTCGACAACCTCCGCCGGGTCGCTGACCTCGCTCCCTTCTTCTTCGGCGGCAGCCTCGGCGCCGCCCGCGGGTCGGTCGACAGCACGAGCACGGCGCTCGGCGATGCCCTCTTCGAACTCGACAAGGCCCAGACCGCCGAACCCAGCGACTACTGGCTGCTGCTGTCGGACGGCCGGTCGAACGCCGGGCGCAAGCCGCTCGACGTGGCGCCGTCGCTCCGGTCCCCTGTGATCAGCGTCGACGTCTCCGGCGGCGCGGAGAGTTTCGACGCCGGGATCGATGAAGTTGCGTTCAACCCGGTGCTGTTTGTCGGCCGGCCGACCGAGATCCGGGTGAAACTGACCTGGCGCAACGCCGAGGGGAGGACGCTCGACGTGCGCTTGGTCGACTCGGCGCGCACGGCGGCCGAGAGCCGCCTGACCGTCACCCAGGCGGCCGGGCGGGGAGAGGTGATGCTGCGGTACACGCCCGAAGCCCCCGGCCAGCGCCTCCTGCAGATTGCCCTTCCGCCGGGGGAGAACGAGGAGTCGGCGGCCAACAACCAGCGGACCATTTCGGTGAAAGTCCTCAAGAGCCGCTTGAGCGTGCTGCTCGCGGCCGACCGGCCCGACTACGAGGTCGGCTTTCTCAAGCGGCTGCTCGACGGATCCGACCGTTACGAGGTGACGCTGCTGGCCACGGGGGCGCGCGCCGGCAACCTCGCCGGCCGCTTCCCGACCGTGCAGACCGAACTCAACCGCTATGATCTGGTGATCCTGTACGATCCCGATCCTGCGGCCTACACTTCCCGCCAGGAAATCATCCGGTCGTACCTGCGCGAGAAGGGCGGGGCCGTCTGGCTGTTCATGGGGCCGCAGTTCGCCGCCCGCGGGCCGACCTCGTGGCTGAACGATCTGCTCCCCTTCTGCCAGCGGATCGCGCAGCCGCTGCAGTATGTCGAGGGGCGGGCCGAGCCGCTCGAGAGCCATCTCTTTCACCCCGCGATCCGCCTGGCCGACAACCAGGCGGCGATCCGCGAGGCCTGGGCGAGCCTGCCGCCGTTCGAGTCCCTCGTGTGGTGCGATTCGATCGCACCCGACGGCGTCGTGCTGGCCGAATTCTCCCGCCGCACCCCGGCCTACGCCCCCCCGGCCCTCGGTTTCCGCCGCCTCGGACCGGGCAAACTCTTCGCCTCCGCCGTCCTGCCCTTCTGGCCCTGGGGGTTCGTCAACCTCGGGTTCGGCGAAGACGATTCGAACTACCGCAAGTTTGTCGACGGCGTGGTCGGATGGCTCACGGTCAAGGACGACTTCGATCCCGTCCGGGTCCAGCCCGAGAAGGACGTCTTCACGCGGGGAGAACCGGTCCTCTTCAACGGTTTCGCGTTCGATCTGGGCTACCGGCCGATTCCGGGAGCGACCGGCATGGTCGAGGTGCGCGGCGGCCCCGACGACGAGGAGTACCAGCGCGATCTCGTCGACGAGGGGGAGGGACGGTTCCGCGCCGTTTTCGAAAACCTCGCGCCGGGACGGTACCGATACGCCGCCGCGATCGTCAAGGACGGCGAGTTGCTCAGGGCCGACAGCGGGAGCTTCCTCATCGAGGCCTTCTCGCTCGAAGAATTCGACCAGAGCGGCGACCCCGATCTGCTGGCGGCTCTCGGACGGACCACCGGGGGAAGATACTACTCCTACCGGCAGTTCGACCGGATCCTCGATGACCTCGACCTGGCCGAAATCCCGGTCAGCACGCGGCGCGAATTCACACTCTGGAACAAGGTGTGGATGCTGCTGGCGGCGATCGGCGCCCTCTCCCTGGAGTGGCTGCTGCGAAAGGCCAACCAGCTAGTCTGAGTCGTTTTCCATCTGCTCGAGCGCGCGGCTGAGCGCCGCGAGGTCGATCGACTGGGCGGCGGCGACTTTCTCGTCGCACAACTCCTCGACCAGGCGCCGCACCTTCTCGGCCGCCTGCATGATCTGCGATAGAAACCGCCGCTGGTCCTCGGTGAGTACGCTGCCCCCTTCGAGGAGGAAATCCGTGTAGCCGATGATGCCGGCCAGCGCGTTGTTGACATCGTGATTGAGGCGCAGACAGCGCGCCAGGTAGGGCTTGAGCGCCCGGTAGACCGCGAGCTCCTCGGCCGAGGCGCTCGTGCGGGTTATGGCGGGAATCGGGAAGTGGTTCATGTACGGATTAATCGGCAGAACCGGGGACGGGGTTGAGGATCACCGGGGCGGTCGACGGACAAAAGTGTCGGGCGACCGCGCCCTGCATCCTCGCGGCATAAACATCGCATAAACCAGGCAGACCGGTTGGAGGTCAGTAAATGAAGGCGGAAACCCCGATGCCGACCGAGACGGTGGTCCCGTTTATTGAGAGTCCTCCGTCCGGCCTCCAACTGTCTCCCTGAAAGCGTGCGGCAATGTCGAGGGCGACCGCCCCGGACAGCATGTACAGAAGTCCGCCCTTGCCTCCAAACTGCCAAATCGCAACGTCACCGCCGCTAACGAGGTTTCCCCAGCTCAAGAAGCCGCGGATATACGGGTACGCGCTTCCCTTCACCTCGGTTCGGCCCTGGCCGGTTCTGAAGAAATAGCCGACGGTCGGCCCGAGGGCAATTGCCGCGAGGTTGGACTTACCCTGTTCATAGTACAGGATCGCGAACTGACCGCCGACGAATAAGCCCGGCGACGTAAAATAGCCGACCGTCGGTCCGATTTCAAAACCCTCTTGCAGCGAGAAACTGCCGTTGCCGACCCCCGCGCTGGTAAGACCGTCCCCCCACAGTTCGCCGCTTTGTCTCTGGAAGAACACGCTCCCATCGAGGTAAAGGCTGCCCTCATCAATCGGGCTTTCCGCAGCCGCGACTGCTCCGGCGATGGCGAGCACCGCTCCACTGCAAATCAACAGCCTGAACATACTCCCTCCGATAAGGCTTTGTGACCGGTAGCCCGGTGTCGGTGACGACCGAACGGCGACGCCGGGAACATAGTTACTCAGGTGCATTATCCGCAAGGCGCCACCGCCCTGTCAACAGATAACGTGCGGGTGCCGGCACAAGCAGGCAAATCTTAACGTCCATGGCCCCGCTGGCCGACGCTGAGTACGAACCGATCACGGCTGCGAAGCCGCCCTTTTTCATTGCCATCCCCGGCCCCCCGCTGTACCATGTCCCGAACCGTCGGACGGATCAACCCTATGAAGATTCTCTACTGGACCGGCTACTTCATCGCGAAGATCGCAGGCCGCGTCATCTTTCGCGGGCGGATCATCGGCAAGGAGCACGTCCCCCGGTCCGGCGGCTTCATTCTCGCGAGCAACCATCGCTCCTACTTCGATCCGCCGCTGGCGGGATCGGCCACCGGACGGGAGATGGCCTTCTTCGCCAAGGCAGAGCTCTTCGCGGTGCCGGTGCTCGGATCGCTCATCCGGAGAACCAACGCCATGCCGGTGAAGCGCGGATCGGTCGATCGGGACGCGCTCAAGACTGCGGTGGCGACGATCCGCAAGGGATATGGGCTGACGGTGTTTCCGGAGGGGACGCGGTCCAGGGACGACTCGTTCTTGGAGCCCAAGCCCGGGCTGGGGTTGATTGCGCTGCACGCCGAGTGCCCGATCGTTCCATGTTATCTTCATGGGACAAATAAGCTTAAGCAATGCCTCCTGGGACGCGAGAAGCTGCGCGTCGCGTTCGGCGAACCCCTGCCGGTCGAGTGGGTACGATCCTTCCCGAAATCCAAAGAGGGGTACGTGCAGTTGGCGCGGGAGGTCATGGATAGGATTGCGAAGATCAAGGCCGCTTCCGGGCTGTAGGGCGGCAGAAAGCGATGGCGGTCGGCGCGGCGGCCCGACAAGACAGAGTCGTTGTTGACCGGGTGAGGGCGCCCTACGACGCACTCCCGGCGGGGAATCAGCCCGGTGCGGCGGACCGAGGGCCGGCGGGAACGTGCCAAAAAGGACCGCAGAATTCGCTTGCGCTTCCGATCCTATGTGTTATATAGCAAGGCTTCCCGCTCTGAGAGGGCGGGCAGCCGATCCGGCAGTCTTCCCTCGGGAAAATTCCAAACTGTCGGCCCTTGATTAGGAGGTAGCGTACAGTCAACATGGCAACGGCCAAACAATCCGAAACCGCAACTCAGAGACTGTCCAAGCGCAAAGCGCAATCCACCCGAAAGACCAAACGCGTCAAGACAAAAGCCGCCCGGCCCGAGGGCATCGACCTCGAGCAGCAGGGTTTGTCTGCGGAGGACCAGCAGCAGCGCGAGCGAGTTGTCACGAGCCGCCACAAACGGGTGGCGGAAAAGGCGCAGCAGCGCCTCAGCCGCACCGAGGAGGGTCTTGACGACGGGTCGTCCGCTGTCCAGGCCGTCCGCATCACCGACATCGCCGGCGTCGTCTACGACCCCGACGAGTACCAGCAGATGGTCGACATGTACGACCAGACCATCAAAGACATCAAAGAGGGCGAGGTTGTCGCCGGGCGCGTGATCGGGATCAACCGCGACGATGTCATCGTCGACGTCGGCTTCAAGTCCGAGGGCATCATCGCCATGGGCGAGTTCCAGCAGCCCGTCACCGTCCGCATGGGTGATGAAATCGAGGTCTACCTGGAGCAGATCGAGGACGCCCACGGACAGCTGATCCTCTCCAAGCAGAAGGCGGATTTCATGCGGGTCTGGGAGAAGATCCGCGAGGTCCACGACAGCGGGGAGAAGATTTCCGGGATCGTCGCGCGCCGGATCAAGGGCGGCCTCGTGGTCGACATCATGGGCGTCGATGCCTTCCTCCCGGGATCACAGGTGGCGCTGCGCCAGGTGCCGGATTTCGACGCTCTCATCGGGCAGTCGATGGATGTCAAGATCATCAAGATCAACAAGGCCCGCCGCAATATCGTCGTCTCCCGCCGCATCGTGCTCGAAGAGGAGCGCGAGAAGATGCGGGCGCACCTGCTCAATGAGATCGCGGTCGGCCAGGTCCGCCAGGGAATCGTCAAGAACATCACCGATTTCGGCGTGTTCATCGACCTCGGCGGGGTCGACGGCCTCCTGCACATCACCGACATGTCGTGGGGACGGATTCGCCACCCCAGCGAGCTGGTCTCGCTCGGCGATCGGATCGACGTGAAAATTCTCGACTTCGATGAACGGACGTCGCGCATCTCGCTCGGCCTGAAACAGATGACGCCGTACCCGTGGGAGAACATCGAGCAGAAATACCCGCTCGGCCGCAAGGTCAAGGGACGGGTCGTCTCGATCACCGACTACGGCGCATTCGTCGAACTCGAAAAGGGCATCGAGGGCCTTATCCACATCTCCGAAATGTCCTGGACCCAGCACATCAAGCACCCCTCCAAGATCATGAACGTGAACGACGAGGTCGAGGCGATGGTGCTGTCGGTGGACAAGGAGAACGAGAAGATCTCGCTCGGGATCAAGCAGATGGAGCCGGATCCGTGGACCACGATCGAGATGAAGTACCCGCCCGGCCGCATTGTCACCGGCAAGGTGCGCAACCTCACCGCTTTCGGCGCCTTCGTCGAACTCGAAGAGGGGATCGACGGCCTCGTGCACATCTCCGACATGTCGTGGACCAAGCGTATCCAACACCCCTCCGAGGTCATGAAGAAGGGGGATCGGGTGGATGTGAAGATCCTCAAGATCGACCACGAGAACCGCCGCATTTCGCTGGGCTACAAGCAGCTCGAGGATGATCCCTGGCCCGAGATCGCGCGCAAGTACGGCGTCGGCGCCGAGGTCCTCGGCACCATCCAGCGCGTTCTCGACCGCGGCGTGGTCGTGGAGCTCGACGGGGCGGTCGAGGGGTTCGTGCCGGCTACCCAGCTCGGACGCAAAGACCTCACCGATCCCACCGGCGTCTTCAAGGAGGGGGACGAAATCCCCCTGCAGGTGATCGAATTCGACCGCAACCAGCACAAGATCGTGCTGTCGGTATCCGCCTACTACAAGAAGCGGGAGCGGACCGAACTCGACAACTTCCTGGCGACCCACCCGGTGGCCAACGCCGGCCCGTCCATGGCCGAGGCGATCCCCGAGGAGCTCCGCCGGCAGGCGGAGGCCGCCCCGGAGCCGCGCGACGAGCGCTCCCACGACCGCACCCACGACCGCGATGCGGACCGCGACGACTACCCGCGCCCGGCCCCCCCGCGCGAGGAGACCACCAGCATGGCGGAAGCGATGCCGGAGGAACTTCGCCGGATGGCCTCGCAGGCGAATCAGGAGAACCCTGAGCCGCCCGATGCCGGCACGTCGCCGGAGGAGGGCGGGGAACGCCCCGAGTAGTCTGTCGGCCGCGCCCAACGGCTTGACCGACAATTCCAGCCCGGCGATCAGCCGATCGCCGGGCTTTCTTATCGCCCGCACCGCGGGTTCCGGTGCGCCCCGGGCGCGCCGCCGACGGGGCGCCGCCCCCGCGCCGCGGGCCTTAGCCTGAGTGTGGAGGAATCAATGTCGCACCCGAACGCCGGAAATCCCCCGGCGCGCACCGCCAAACGGATCGCCATCGGCGCCGGCGCGTTGCTCGCCCTCATTCTGATCGTCCAGAACACCGCTGTCGTCACCTTCCGCTTCCTCGTCTGGCAAATGAGCATCTCCCAGGTGCTCCTGATTCCGCTGGTGCTCGCGCTCGGATTTGCGATCGGAATGCTGGCCTACCCTCTCCTGTTCCGGCGCCGCACCAAGGGTTAGGCCCCGGGGGCGCCCGCCCCGGCGTTGGTCGGCGCGGCCGGGCCGCAGAAAACTTGTTGCGCCCGCACCCGTCAGTCCTTTCTCTGCTTTCAAGGACACTGAATCAGGAGAGGCGCATGAAAGTTGCTGTCGCCGGAGCCTCCGGCCTCATCGGTTCGGCGGTCGTGCCGCATCTGCAGTCGCGCGGTCACCTGGTCTATCGCCTCGTGCGCCGTCCCGTGCGCGATGCGGCGGCCGAAATCGAATGGCACCCGGAGACCGGCGCGGTCGAGCCGGTCGCCCTGGCCGGGTTCGACGTCATCATCAACCTCGCCGGCGAGAATATCGGCGAGGGGCGCTGGTCGGAGGAACGGAAACGCCGTATCCGCGACAGCCGCGTGGAGACCACCCGCCTCCTGGCCGGGCTCTGCGCCGCACTCGATCCCCAACCGAAAGCCTTTCTCTCCGCCTCGGCCACCGGCTACTACGGCGACACCGGCGAGCGCGCGGTTGATGAGTCCGCGCAGGCCGGCGATACCTTTCTCGCCGACGTCTGCCGGCAGTGGGAAGAGGCCGCGCAGCCGGCCGCCGAGGCCGGCATCCGGGTGGTCAATTTCCGCCTCGGGGTCGTGCTCAGCCGACAGGGGGGAATGCTCCACAAAATCCTCCCGCTCTTTCGTCTCGGGCTGGGCGGGCGGCTCGGTGACGGCCGCCAGTACCTGCCCTGGGTGACGCTGGAGGATGTCGCCCGCGCTTTCGAGTATTTCATCACCAACGAACCGATCCGCGGTCCGGTCAATGTCGTGGCGCCTCAGCCGGTCACCAACGCCGAGTTTACCCAGGCGCTCGGCGCGGCCCTGCAGCGGCCCACCCTGTTCCGCGTGCCCGCCGGCGTGATCCGCGCCGTCTTCGGCCAGATGGGCCGCGAGACCATCCTCTCCGGCTGCCGGGCGGTCCCGGCGCGCCTGAGCACCCAGGGATTCCGATTCAAACACGCCGACCTGGTCGACACCCTCCGGGCCGAACTCGACCGCCCCGGTTGACTTTCTCCGCCGCGCGTCCTATGTTGTCCCACCCGGACAGCTCCCGCCTGATCCCTCGGACACGCCCGCGCAGGAACAGTCCGGGCCAACGCGACGACAGGAGCAACGGCCGCCGATGAAAGAGTTTCCCTGGGCCTGGGAGGAGCGGAAAGAGATCCTGGTGTATCCGGAGGGGAGTGCGGTCGGAGAGGGGGATATCCTCGAGATCGGCCCCGGGCGGGGCGACCTGCTGTTGTCGCTGGCCGAGGCGCTTCCGGAAAAACAGTTCGTGGCCGTCGAAATCGGCAAGAAGCGCTACTACAAGCTTATCCCGCGCATTCAGAAGCGCAGCCTGGCCAACATCCAGCTCATCTGTTCCGACGCCCGCATCGTGTTGCCCCGCTTCTACGGCCGCCCGGCTTTCGAGAAAATCTATGTGCTGTTCCCCGACCCGTGGCCGAAAGCCCGCCACGAATTCCGGCGCCTCCTGCACAAATCCTTTGTCGAACTGCTGGCGGCCGTGCTCCGGCCGGACGGCGACCTGTTCATGGCGACCGACGTCGACTGGTATGCCCAGTGGGCGGTCGAGAACGCCGCCGCCGTCGCCGGGCTGCGCAGCCTCGGCCGCCCCTTTGTCGCGGCGGAGGCCCTGTTCAGTTACGCGCCGACGTTCTTCGAGCAGAAGTGGCGGGCCGAGGGCCGGCCGATTTACTACATGCATTACCGCCGCTGCTGATCCGCGGCCCATCGCGCAAGGCAGGCGAGGCCGCGTAATGCTCCCCATTGGGGCCGCTTGCTTCGATGGCAAGAATGTCAGGACCACAAGGGTCCTGACCTACAAGAGGTCATAGCCGGGGCGGGGTTCTTGTAGTCAGGACCTTCATGGTCCTGACGGGGCCGTCCTCGTCGATGGCACGAATGTCAGGACCACAGCGGTCCTGACCCACAGGAAATCTTGCACGCGTTGCGAATTACCCGATGTCGCCGGCCGGTCTCGCGGGCGGTTCTGTCAATCACCTGCATTCTGAACCAGGCCCTTGGGGCGAACCTCCGCCGACTCACAGGTGCTCCAGAAACCTCAGCACCACCTGCGCGCTGTTGGCGGCGGCCACCCGGAAGAATTCGCCGATCTCGGTGCGGGCGGTCGACGAACCCGACCCGCCGGCCAGGTCCGAGGCCGACCGGAAGACCAGGCACGGGACGCCGTTGGCCGTGCACACCTGCACCACCGCGGCCGACTCCATGTCAACCACCTGCGCGCTGAAAGTCGCGGACAACCAGAGGCGTTTTTCCACGTTGTCGACAAACGAATTGCCGCTCGCGCCGACCCCGCCGACGCGCACGCGCGGCTGACGCCCCCCGATCGAATCAAACGCGAACGTATCGCCGGCCAACCGCCCGGCCGTCCTGAAGAGGTCCACGTCGACAGAGAGCGCATTCAGGGACACGGCAGTATCGAGCACGGGCAGGTACACTTCGACCGGGTCGGGCGCAAACCCCTCGGCGCCCCAGTACCCGTACTCGTGAGCGACCCAGGCCGAGCAGACGACGATGTCGCCGATGTGGACGCTCGAATCGATCCCCCCGGCGATGCCGGAGAAGAGGACGCGCGCGGGGCGGCAGCGGTCGAGGAGCGCCTGTGCGGTCATCGCCGCGTTGGTCATCCCGACCCCCGACTCCGCGAGCACCACCGGCCGATCCGACAGCCGGCCATAGACGACCCGCCGCCCGAGGTGGGCGGCGGCGCTGTCGACCGCCATGCGGCTCTCCAGAAGGGCTCCCTCGGCCTCGAACGCATATAGCAGCAGGGTGGGGCGCTCGGGCGGGGCGGCGCAATCGGATAGATTCGCTGCGGGAGCAGAAGAAGATGCAAGGGGAGCGAAAACACAGAGAATGAGCGCAACGAAAAACGCCGCACAGCATGGTGAGTTGAAATGACGCTTCATGAATCCCTCCACCTGGCGCGAGAGGTTTCAGTCCAATGAAGGACGGTGATCGGTCCCCGCTACGGTCGGGCGGCGCTGTCGGGCGGGGTCGAATCAACGGCCGCCGCCCCCGTGCCGAACGACGCGAGCAGCCAGCGGTCGCCGTCGCGGGCGAACTCCAGCCGGATAGGGCGGGTGCGGGCGTGCGTGGTGTCCATGATCCAGCACTCGGCGACGGCGTGGTCCCTGGTGTACGCGATCTCGCATCCGCCGAATTGTTCAAACGCGAAACTGCGCTCCGGTCCATAGACGAAACTCAGAAGCGAATCGCCCGACTGCCGCCGGTCGAGGATTTTCACCGACAAAAGCGAATCAAGGGCGGCGAGATGGTGTGCCTTGACCCGTTCCTGGAGTTGATAGACGGCTTCCCTCAGCGCGGGGATCTGATCGCGGGGGGGCGTCTTTTCGCCGCTGCAGCCGGCCGCGGCGGCCAGGGCGAGCGCGCAGAGGAGCACGGGGGTGCGCATGTCAGCCTCCGAATTCTGTGGCGGTGAGCCGGAACTGACCGTTGCCTTGGCGACGCACGGCGCCGCGCGCGACGAGCCCTTCCAACGTGCGCGTCGCAACCAGGTTCCAGAACCAGTACCGGTAGCCGTAATCGAGCCGGGGGTGGCCGAATTTATCGACCGCCATGTCGCGAAGATCAAGGTACGCGTGCGCCAAGAGCGAATCGGCCCCGTACGTGAGCGCCTCGACCGCCGGGCGAACGACCGCGCTGTCGAAAACATAGGTGGTCGGACGGTACTCCTCGGCGGGCTGGAAGTTGACGTGGATCGGGTAGGACTTGAAGCGGATGAAGTCGGGGTCGCAGGCGATCGTGGGAATGGTGTCGCCGAAGTAGAGCTCGTAGCTCGTACTCGAAACGACCGGGGCGTAAAAGAGGTGGCCGTTGACCACCGGGCCGCCCTCGACCGCATACATGTAAATGGGAATGTCGGCGTTGCAGAGGTCGGTGCCGTCGTAGAGGTAGAGCGGCGCGGAGCGGGTGATGAAAGCGTTGCCGAGATCCCACCAGAGGGCGAGACCGCCGACCACGGGGTAGGTGTGGTAGAGGACGGTGCCGGGGTCGAAGAAGGCGTTGCTGTCGCGGTTGACGCGGCCGGCGGCGACGAGACTGTCGCGGACAGCCGCAAAGCGCGGGAGGTTGGCGGCGATGAGATCGGTCAGAGAGTCGGCCAGGACCAGAGCGCGGGAGCGGGCCGAGTCGGCCTCGGCGGCGCGAATGACCGGAATTTTGAGCTTGAATCCGGTCGAGTCCTTTCCGACATACCCCTCGCCCACCATCAGGGCGAGCTGCTCACTGACGAATCCGGTGTCGCACTCGGCGAGCGCGGCGATCTCCGCCGGGAGTTTGCCCTCGCCCAGGAGGAGGAACAGGAGGCGGGCGAATTCGTTGTCGAAGTAGGGGTGGTCCTCGACCCGGGGCGGAAGGGTGACGCGGGTGTCGACATACGGCCGCAGCCCCTCGGGTACGTGGAAAGTGACCAGGAAGGGCTGTTCGTAGAATTTCTGGCCGGGCAGGATTTCATCGAGAGTGTCGACCACGTCGTAGAGACGAAGGTACACCTGGGCCTGGCCGAAGTTGCCGGGGACCAGGACGGCGGCCTCGATCGTCGTGGATTCGCCGGGCGGCAGGGCATGGTAGGAGCGGATACGGCGCTCGGGGTTGAGGTAGGCCCCGGTAAAGCGGATGTCGGTTTCGGCGACGATGAATTTCAGGTAGTCGGAGCTATTGGTGACCGGGACCTGGGCCGACTGCTGCCCCCACCGCAGGGAGGGGAAAGTGACCTCGCCGATCACGAGCGCGGGCTGCTGGGCGCGGGCGGCCTGCGGAAGGGCGGCGAGCAACACCAGGGCGGCGGCCGCCGCGACGGGGCGGAGCGGATTACGCATGATCAGTTCTCCTTGCGGCGGCGCGGGCAGCCAACTGCCCGCACGCGGCGTCGATATCTCTCCCCCGGCTCTTGCGGACGGTGACGGCGGGCACCCGCGGATAGAGCAGGCGGGCGAAAGCGTCGACCTCCTCATCCGTGGGCCGCGCAAAGGGCAGGCCGGGAACCGGGTTGTAGGCGAGCAGGTTGATCTTGCAGGGAATGCCGTGGACCAGCCGGGTGAGGGCTTTGACGTCCTCCGGCGTGTCGTTGAAGCCCTTGAAGAGGATGTATTCGAAAGTGACGCGGTCCCGGGCGGCCAGGGCGTAGTAGCGCACCGCCTCCATGAGCTTGTCGAGTTTGAACGTCTCAGCCACGGGCATCAACTGCACGCGCTTCTCCTGAATGGCGGCGTGGAGAGAGACCGCGAGGCGGGTCTTGAGTCCGAGGTCGGCCAGTTTGCGGATTTTCGGCGAGACCCCCGAGGTCGAGACGGTGATGCGCCGGGCGGCGTGGCAGAGACCGCTCGGGTCGGTCATGATGCGGATCGCGTCGACCACCGCGGCGAAATTGTTGAGCGGCTCCCCCATGCCCATCATGACAATGTTCGTGAACGCCTCGCCGCCGAACCGCTCGCGGAGAAACATGAGCTGGCCGACAATCTCGCCGGGAGTGAGGTCGCGCAGCAGGCCGAGCGTGCCGGTGGCGCAGAACCGGCAGGCCAGCGCGCAGCCGGCCTGGACAGAAATGCAGACCGTGGCCCGGCCGTCATCGGGAATGAAAACCGTCTCGATCGGATGCCCGTCCTCCAGCCGGAACAGGAATTTGCGCGTGCCGTCCTCGGAAACCGATTCGAGCTCGGGCTGCATGAGGCGGAACGTGTAGTGCTCGTCGAGGCGGGCGCGCACCTCCTTGGAGAGGTCGGTCATGAGCTGGAAATCGTGCTGGCGGACTTTATACAGCCAGTTGAACATCTGGCGCCCCTTGTACGGTTTCTGGCCGAGGGACGTCATGAGAGCTTCGAGCTGCGGTTTCGTGTATCCGAGAAGGTTGACTTTTGGCATCGCTGATAAATTTACCTGATGGCGTCAAAATGGCAAGCGGGAATTGGCCGCCGCCGGCTCAACAGGTGTACCCACGGGGGAAAGGTTGGTTCCGGGATTGGCGATTGACAGCCGGCCGGGGGAGAAGGTATTTTGAGAAATGAGAATCGGGGTGTAGCGCAGCCCGGTCAGCGCGCCTGCTTTGGGAGCAGGATGTCGGAGGTTCGAATCCTCTCACCCCGATGTACATGCGGGAGCATCTCAGCAAACAGCCCCGTCAGGATCCTGAAGGTCCTGACCGACAAAAACGCCGCCCGCCATGATCTCCTGTAGGCCAGGACCCTTGTGGTCCTGACACCTTCGCTTTCTTCGCAAACGACCCCGTCAAAACCATGAAGGTCCTGACCTACAAAAAGCCCGCTGCGCGATGATCTCCTGTAGGCCAGGACCCTTGTGGTCCTGACATACTTGCTCCGCTCGGCTCAACGCCCGGGCGCCGATCGGCTGTCCGACCTCACGGGCACGCCGGCGGCGCCTCTCCCCCCCGGAACAGGTACGCCACGAGGTAGGTCAAATCGGCCACCGCCACCGTACCCTGCCCGTCGACGTTCGCTTCCTCGAGGCAGGCGGGCCGCAGGCCTCCCCGGAACAGGTACGCCGTCAGGTAGGTCAGGTCGGCCAGATTGACCACCGGCTCCGGCTGAATCTTGCCGTCGACATTCCCCCGCAGCCCGCACGCGTCGTCGGTCACCAGCACCGGGATGGTGCAGAGGACGGTGTCGGCGCCGTCGGTCATGCCGACCCCCACCGTGTACAGCCCCCGGCAGGCCGACCCCGGCGCGAAGTTGAGTACGTCGCCGCTGATCGTGCAGGTGCCCGGCGGCGCGCCGCCCTCGCCGGCGATAAATGTCGGATAACCGAGGCAGGGGATGGCGAGATCGTGGCTGAGCGTAACCCCCACCGGCGTCTCGAGCTCTGTCCCGGGGCACGCATCCCCGAACGAAAGCGTGGGCTGGCAGAATGTGAGGGTGACGGTCTTGGTCGCGCACACCGCGGCCTCCATGGCGTTGATCTTGAGCACGTCCACCCGCCCGAGGTCGGCCGGGGTCGGGGTGTAGTGCCACACGCACGTCGAGTCGTTCAGGATCTCGAGCGATCCCGGTCCGGCGAGCTGGCGGAACCGCGTGTCGTCACCATTGAGCTCGTTGGTCGCCACAAAGGTATAGGCAAACGGCGCGTTGACCGGCACGTCTATGACGGTGGCGGTGTCCCGGAAGACCACCCACCCGCAGGGACACATCTCGACCTGGAGACAGAAGCGCCCGCTCCAGTCGGGCACGATCTCGCCGTTGGTCGAACTCCAGAGCCAGGCCCCGCCGGGGGGAAAGAAGGCGGTGTCGATGCAGAGATAGCCGAACGGGCTTTCCGGATCAGGGATCGCCCGGATCACCCATACGTCCTCGCTGAAACCGTCGGGAATCCCGGGTTTGTTGATGACGAACCCGGAGAATCCGGCCGTATCCGCCCCGATCAGATCCCAACTGCGGCGGGTGATGAACACCCCCTCCATGTAGTTCGTCTGCCAACCAATCGGCAGCGTGTCGGCGGCCAGGTAGAACAGGTTGTTCGTGATCGGGCCGAGCGGGCTCTCGGCGGTGTAAATCGCGAAGCCGTTGGTGAAACCCGTGACGTCAAATCCGCTGGTGTTGGTGAGGCGGAACTTCACCTCGGCCACACATCCGGGGGAGATGGATAAATGGTCGCTGTTCCACCACGTGCCGTAAACCGGGGTAGTGATGCTGATACCGCTGGCGAAGGCCAGCGGCGCCGCCAGCAGCATCCCTGCCACCCCAAGGAATCCAACTCGCACTCTCATGAGTGCCCTCCGGTGAGTCTGCCCTCTGCGGCGCAGAGACGGTCAAAGGTGTTATGGCTTGTCTACTTTTAGTATAGCCCTGGGACAGAATCTGTCAAGGCGTTTTCCGGCGCCGCCGGCTTGGCCCATCAGTCGCAACGGCTTAGGCGGCCGCGCGGGGGCAAATTATTCGCAATATGGACTTGACGGGTGCGGGAGCCGACTGTATAATTATAAGTTAAGCCCAACGGGGCCCTTAGCTCAGTTGGTTAGAGCAGCTGACTCATAATCAGCGGGTCGCAGGTTCGAACCCTGCAGGGCCCACGAGATTGGTGAGGAAGTCAGATTTGAAATGGGCAATTAGCTCAGTTGGTTAGAGCGTTCGGTTCACATCCGAGAGGTCACTGGTTCGAGTCCAGTATTGCCCATTGTCTTTGACAGAGGAATGGCGTATCACTCCGCGACTCGCACATATGGATTCCTCGCCTGCCCCCTGGGTGCGCGGGCGGGCGAAATCCCCCGACGTGAAGACCAGGCGCATTCGACCGGCCCATCCGGCGGATGCGCTTTTTCATTATGGAGTTTCCCATGAACCATTCTCAGTCCGCCAAGGAGTCCGTTCATATGAATAACGACATCGAGCTGCTTCTGAAGCTTCAGGTGATCGACTACGATCTCGGCGAACTGGAGCGCTCCAAAGAATATATCCCCGACATGATGGCCAACCTCCAGCGGGAAATTCGCGAAGCACAGGAGAAGCTCGATGCCGCCAAACAGCAGCTCTCGGAGGCCAAGGTCTCCCAAAAACACTTCGAAATCGAGATCAAGGCCAAGGAAGGGGACCTCGCCCGGTACCAGCAGCAGATGATGACGATCAAGACCAACAAGGAGTACGATGCCCTCGTGGCCCAGATCGACGCCGTCAAGAACGAGATCGGCTACCGCGAGAAAATGATGCTGGAGGCGATGGAGCGCATCGACGCCCTCGAAAAACTCCTCCCCGAACTCACCCAGCGATTCACCCAAGTTAACGAGAACAACTCCCGCCAGCTGGCGGTTCTGCAGGAAAAGATCAACTCGATCGGCGACACCGTGACCGGCAAGCAGTCCGAACGCGTCCATCTCCTCGAGGGCATCCCGCGCCGGATCATGTCGGTCTACGAGCGGGTCCGCAAGGGCAAAGGCGGCTCGGCCGTGGTCCCGGTCAAGAAACGGTCGTGCAGCGCCTGCCACAAGGCCCTGACGCCCAAACTGGCCCAGGAGATCCGCCGCTCCGACACCATCCTCACCTGCGAGAACTGCGGCCGCCTCCTGTACTGGGATGACGACATTTCGGATACCTGAAACACCCGGCGCGCGCGCCGGGAGGAAAACGATCACGGCCTGCTATGGTGAAAATATCCGCTGACTACGCCCTGACTTTCGACGACGTCCTGCTGGTCCCGGCCCACTCGACCGTCCTGCCCAAAGACACCGACGTCTCCACCGTCATCGGCCCCGACCTCCGCCTCAACATCCCGCTCGTCTCGGCCGCCATGGACACGGTCACCGAGTCCGCCCTCGCCATCGCCCTGGCCCGCCAGGGGGGCCTCGGCATCATCCACAAGAACATGTCCCCCGAGGAACAGGCCGGCGAGGTCGACAAAGTCAAGCGCTCCGAGTCCGGCATGATCGTCGACCCCATCACCCTCCCGCCCGACCGGACCATCGGCGACGCTCTTGAAGTCATGTCCCGCTTCCGCATCTCCGGCATCCCCATCACCGAGCCGGGGGGGAGGCTGGTCGGCATCCTCACCAACCGCGACCTCCGCTTCCAGAAGAATACCCAGCAGCCGATCGGCGAGGTGATGACCCGGGAGAACCTCGTCACCGCCCCCGAGGGAACGGACCTCGAAACCGCCCGGGACATCCTCCACCACCACCGCATCGAGAAACTCCTGATTGTCGATGACCGCTACATGCTCAAGGGCATGATCACGGTGAAAGACATCATGAAGAAGATTCTGTACCCGAACGCCTGCAAGGACGCCCGCGGGCGCCTCCGGGTCGGCGCCGCCGTCGGCGTGGCCGACCTGGAAGCGCGGGCCGACGCCCTGGTGGCCGCCGGGGTCGACGTCCTCTGTGTCGATTCCTCCCACGGCCACAGCCAGGGAGTGCTCGATGCGGTGAGGCAGCTCAAGGCGCGGCACCCGAACATCCCGCTCATCGCCGGCAACGTGGCCACCGGCGAGGGCACGGACGCTCTCATCGACGCCGGCGCCGACTGCGTGAAAGTCGGCATCGGCCCCGGCAGTATCTGCACCACCCGCGTCGTCACCGGCGCCGGCGTCCCCCAGGTCACCGCGATTCTCAACGCGGTGGCCGCGGCCGACCGCCGCGCCATCCCGGTGATCGCCGACGGCGGTATCCGGTACAGCGGCGATATCGCCAAGGCTCTCGCCTGCGGCGCCCGCGCCGTCATGATCGGCTCCCTCTTCGCCGGCACCGAGGAATCCCCCGGCGAAACCGTCCTCTACGAGGGGCGCTCGTTCAAGGTGTACCGCGGCATGGGATCGGTCGGCGCCATGAAACGCGGCAGCAGCGACCGGTACTTCCAGGAACACGCCGAGGAAGCCTCCAAATTTGTTCCCGAAGGGATCGAGGGCCGGGTGCCCTACAAGGGTGCCCTGGCCGATACCGTCTACCAGCTCATCGGGGGCGTCCGCGCCGGACTCGGCATCTGCGGCGCCGCCAGCCTGGAGCAACTGCGGGCCAGAGCCGCCATGGTGCGGATCACCTCGGCCGGCGTCATCGAGTCGCACCCGCACTCGGTGCCGATCACCAAGGAGGCCCCCAACTACCGGCGGATCTACTGACCGCCGGAGCGGATCAACGTGACGTTTTTTGGTGTGTATATATAGATAGAATGCTTGTGGAAGTAGGAGAGACAGTCGCGCTTTAAACGTCGTGTCTTAAAGTGAGGAAAGTCCGAGCTCCGAAAAATCAGGGCGCCCGGTAACACCGGGGCGGAGTGATCCGACGGAAAGTGCCACAGAAACCATACCGCCGACCGGCCGCGGGTCCGCCTGCGGCCCCCGGTAAGGGTGAAATCGCGGTGTAAGAGACCACGGCCGCGTCCGGTAACGGACGCGGCGGGCAAACCCCGCCCGGAGCAAGGCCAAATAGGGGAACAGGGTTGATTTGCCCGCTTATGTTCCCGGGTGGGCCGCGCGGAGCGGCCGGGTAACCGGACCGCCAAGATAAATGACTGTCCCGCCGCTGCGGCGGTCACGACAGAACTCGGCTTATTTCCTGCTTCCCAAGCCTTCATAAATTCCTACTTATGGAGGCTGCGATGAATGTGGCCCACCGGTCCAAGCCGCTCAAATGGGTCGTCGCCGTGGAACCCGATCCCGCGCTGGTCGAGCACCTCGCCGCGGCCACCGGCATTTCCAAAAATATCGTCAAGATCCTCGTCAACCGTGAAATCCGCACCCCCGAGGCCATCGACCGCTTCCTCAACCCGAAGCTCTCCGACCTCGAGGATCCGTTTACCCTCAAGGGCATGACCGAGGGGATCGAACGGGTCACCCGCGCCCTCTTCCAGAACGAGAAGATCACCATTTACGGGGACTATGACGTCGACGGCATCACGGCCACCGCCCTGCTGTACATGGTCCTCAACAAACTCGGCGCCCAGGTTGACTTCTACCTCCCCAACCGCCTGACCGAGGGGTACGGCCTCTCGCGCGAGGGGATCGACGAATCCAAGAACAACGGCGTCAGCCTCATCATCACCGTGGACACCGGCATCACCGCCGTCGAGGAGATCAAATACGCCAACTCCATTGGTATCGACGTTCTCGTCACCGACCACCACGAACCGGGCGGCGACCTGCCCGCGGCCTACACCATCATCAACCCCAAGCAGATCGCCTGCGACTACAAGAGCGAGCTCTCCGGCGTCGGCGTCGCCTTCAAATTCTGCCAGGCCCTCTACCGCGCCCTCAACCAGGATGAAACCGAACTCTGGGAGCACCTCGACCTCGTCGCCCTCGGCACCTCCGCCGACATTGTCCCGCTCGTCAACGAGAACCGCATCCTCACCAAGTTCGGCATCAACCAGATCTCCCGCACCACCAAACCCGGACTGAAATCCCTCACCTTCGTGGCCGGCCTCATGGGCAAAGACATCAGCACCGGCCAGGTCGTCTTCATCCTGGCTCCGCGGATCAACGCCCTCGGCCGCCTGGGGGATGCGGGCAAGGCGATCCGCCTGCTGGCGACGCGCGACGAGCGCGCCGCGGCCGAAATCGCCCGCAAACTCGACAGCGAAAATAAGCGCCGCAAAGAAATCGACGAAACCACCCTCGAGGAGGCCCTCGCCCAGATGGACGACGTATGCGACCTCGAGGCCGACCGCGCCATCGTCCTCGCCCAGAACGACTGGCACCAGGGCGTCATCGGCATCGTCGCCTCCCGTCTCGTCGAGCGCTTCCACCTCCCCACGGTCATGATCTCCATCGTCAACGGCGAGGGCAAAGGCTCCGCCCGCTCCATCCCCGGCTTCCACCTCTGCGAGGCCCTCAAGGAGTGCGAGCACCTCCTCATCCGCTACGGCGGCCACAAGTACGCCGCCGGCCTGTCCATTGCCCCCGACAAAGTCGAGGAGTTCCGACGGCTCTTCGTCGAGGTCTCCAACCGGATCCTCTCCGAGGAAGACATCACGCCCAAGATGCACATCGACCTCGAAATCGAGCTGTCCGACATCGACGACCACTTCATGAACGCCATCGAGGCCTTCGCCCCCTTCGGTCCCCAGAACATGCGCCCGGTGTTTCTCACCCGCAACTGCGAGGTGGTCGGCCAGCCCTACGTGGTCGGCAACAACCACTTGAAAATGCGCCTCCGGAAGGGCGACACCCAGTTCGACGTCATCGGTTTCGGCTTCGGCGACATGGCCCGCATGATCTCGGCGCGCGGCTGTCTCGTCGACGCCGTCTACGTCGTCGAGTACAACACCTACAACGGCGTCACGCGCAAGCAGATTCGCCTGAAAGACCTGCGCCTGACCGCCGGCACCGGGCCGGTGCCGCTGTGACGCCATGACCGTACTCGAACGCTTCCGCAACGGCGACGTCCGCGCCCTCTCGCGCCTCGTCTCCTTCGTCGAGGATCAGGAGAACGGCTACCGCGATCTGCTTGGGCGGCTCTACGCGAGCGTCGGCAAATCCCTCCGCATCGGCGTCACCGGCCCGCCCGGCGCCGGCAAGTCGACCCTCGTCAACGGCCTCACCCACGAACTGCTCAGGGAGAACCGCCGCGTCGGCATCATCGCCGTCGACCCGACCTCCCCTTTCACCGGCGGCGCCCTCCTCGGCGACCGCGTCCGCATGAACGAGTTTCCGGCCGACGGCCGGGTGTATTTTCGCTCGATGGCGACGCGCGGCGCCACCGGCGGCCTCGCCGCCGCCACCAATAACGTCGCCGTCGTCTACGACAGCTTCGGCTTCGACGTCACCCTCATCGAGACCGTCGGCGTCGGCCAGGTCGAACTCGACATCATCAACGCCTGCGACGTGGTGGTGGTGGTCATGGTGCCCGAGTCGGGCGACGCGGTCCAGGCGATGAAGGCGGGTGTGATGGAGATCGCCGACGTCTTCTGCGTCAACAAGTCCGACCGCCCGGGCGCCGAGCGCATCGCTCACGAGCTCCGCTACGCCCTCGAGACGCGCCGCCAGACCGAGGACGCCTGGAAAGTCCCGATCGTGCTCACCGAAGGGCTCAGCCGCAAGGGGGTGGACCAACTGCTCGAACGCATCAACGCTTTCGTCGCTTTCATGAAAGCCCGCGGCCGGTTCGAGCAGCACCGGCGCAGCCAGATCGCCGACCAGATCATCAACGTCCTCCGCTACCGTTTCCAGCGCGAGTTCATCGACAAGATCCAGTCGGCCGAGGAATTCCGCAACGACCTCGATCGCATTTTCCGCGGCGAAACCGACCCCTACACGGTGGGCGACCGCCTGTACCGGAAATACTGCGATACGCACTGAATCGACCTGTCGAATTCACTTGCCGACCTCCCTGCCCGGCCTCTGCCGTATCCTTGCCGGGAAGGTGCGATAGCAGGCCCGGAGTCGACGAGAGGGGAGGTCCTGTGGGATTCAAGTTCGCTTGTCCCAATTGCGGCCAGGAGGCGGCCTCCAGTTTCCTCAGCAAGGGAGAGGAGTTTCTCGGCCGCCATTGCGGTGTGCGGAACCGGGTTCATGCGGAAGCAGCTCGGACCGGCGAGCGCTCATCGCTCATCGAGGCCGCGTCGGAAACGGCGGGCAGCCGCCCGTCGGTGAGATCCTCTGATCCGGACTGGTCCAAACCCTGGACACGATTCTGGGCCAGGACTCTCGACGGTCTGATAGGCATCGTCGCGATGGTCATCATCGTCCTTGTCGTGTCGAACTTTCAGCCGGCGCCGAAGGACGATTCTGCCGGTTTTGCCGCCATTCTGTCTTTCTCGTTGCTGCACTTCTGTTGCATCATCCCTCTCTACGGATTCATCGCCGCCGCCGCGACAAATGTGGTGGTAGTTACGCCCGAGGATTGGACGGTCAAAGGCCGGCTGGGCCGCGGGAGGACCTCCCCCATCCCTCCCAATGCGGGATAGCTGTCTGCGCAGCGGGACTCGGCGGGAAGTGACTTGAATAGATAGAGCCTGCTGATCTGACCTGTCGGATTTTTCGCACTGTCCCCTGTGTGCTGCAGCGAGGTGCGCCGCCCCGTTCCGGACTCCCACGGGCTGCGTGCGAGTCGAGGGCCTGCGCCGGCGAAAACCTCGCCCGGGGTGAAGACAGGTGATCCCTGACGAAAGAGCGGTCAGCCCCGACGGGCCGACCGCTTCACAACCGAAGGCTGGTCCATACCCGCTGCACCGATCGCGTCGGCGCCCGTCATCTCGCCTCGCACGAGACCGGCGCTCTGCCGCCCCGGTAGAGGTAGCCGATCAACTGCCCCACATCCGCAACATCGATGTTCCCGTCTGCATCGAAATCTCCGTGCGCCGGACACCCGCATCCGGGGCCGCCCATAAACAGATGGGACACGAGGTACGTGACGTCCGTGACCTGAATGCTCCCCGAACCGTCCACGTCCCCGCACCGCGCGCAGCAGCATGCGTCCCCCGGACCCTCGTCATCGCTGTTCTCCTGACCGGGGTTGGCCACCAGCGGGCAGTTGTCATACATGTCCGGAACCTCGTCCTGATCGGCATCAGGCAGTATGATGACGTGCACCGGGATGAACTGCGGCGAGTTCCCCGCCTGCGGCGAAACCACCGATACGGTATCGTAGTATTCGCCCGGCGCCAGGCCTACAATATCGGGGAAGATCGTCAGGATCGCGGGTGTGACCGACGACGCCAAACGCAGCTCCATCCAGGGGAGAGCGGCGCTGACAGTGAACGTCAACGGCGCGCCGTCCGACTCCACCGTGATATCCCGACACTTCAGCCCCCCCGCTCCCGGTCCGGGGTCCTGCGCACCGACGCCCGTGCCGGGGTTCTCCGGCATCACGAACGCCGCCGAGGTCGGCGTAAGCACCAGATTTGCCGTCAGCGGCGGCCCCAGCTCCAGCCGGATGAAAAGGAACCGGGTCTCCGCGGCCGCCGATGATTGGACCGCAATCGAATCGATGTAGGTTCCCGCCGTCAGGCCCGCGAGATCCGCCAGCACGGTCACGCTGTCCGGCGTTGCCCCGCCGGCCGAGCCCGTGGCCAACCATGCCGCCTCTTCGGTGACTGTGAACGGGATCACCCGGTCGAATTCTTCCCGCACTGCGAACTTCTGCGGCAGCGGGTTGAGCCCCCCTTCATTCCCCTGGAAATACAAAGTATCCGGTGATAGGACCAGGCTGTACGGCTCGCTGACCACCAGCGTCACCGGCCCCAGCAGCGGCGAATTCGTCGCCTCCTCCGATGTCACCCGAATCGTATCGTGATACGTCCCCGCCGCCAAACCCGTGACATCGACCGTTGCTGTGATGGTCCCCGGCGTCGTGTCATTGAGCGGCGACAACTCGAGCCAGTCCGAGGTCGCCAACACGGCGAACGCCAGCGGTTGCCCGGACGAAATCACGAATGTCCGCCCGGGCGGGTTTCCGGCTCCCGCTACCGCTGCAAAATCCAGCCTCGGGGGCTGCATGATCAGATCGGTCGGCGGGCCCGGCGGAATCGTTATCGCACCGTTCCACGTCGGATAGAACTCTTGGTTCGAGTTGAACTCGACATACGAATAGTTTGTCCCGACTCCCCAGAAAAGCGTATCGAACGTTACCTCGTCGTCTGCCGTCCAGCCCGTCGTATTGAAGAAATACGTAGCCCAGAGACGGCGACCTGACCCGTCGCCGAGCAGCGGGTCCATGAAAGCCAGTCCGCCGAAGAGGAACCGGCGGTTCGCGTTGGTCAGGGCAATCTCTCCCCTCTCATAGAAAAATGTGCCGAGCGTGAAGGCGCCTGCGGTCAGCGGCGATGCCTTGGCGCTGTCCATCTGCACCTTCGCGTTGTCCCAAATGAATCCGGTCGTCGTTCCGCCGAGATCCTCATCGCTGTAGACCCACAACTCGATCCGGAACTGGCCGCTCGCCGGATCGCCGATACCGACGAGCGTGACCGTGTCCATGGTTCCAAACGGATCACTCTGCGCCGCAGCGTTTCCGGCGGCCAGAACGACGGCCGCCGCTCCTGCGAACATGAAGGCTGATTTCATCATGGCGTGACCTTTCCCCACGTAGGTGTTGCGCGGGGAAAAGACCGCCCCAGGCGTGAGTAGCGGACCCCATAGCGTCGCGACCGCTTGCCCGCGTCTAGATTACCGCGGTAATCCCCTGGTGACCGTCAAGCCGCGCAGGCATATCCGAATCGCCATGGGTCGGCAGGTTCCCCGCTTACCGCCAAGGAGATACCTGAAAACCTCGGTGTCAAGCGAATCCTGCCGGTCTTCCGAAGCCCGGTTCCAGTGCCGCTCTCACGGACAGGCTGCCGGCGCCGGCCCGCCGCGAAAAACATAGGCGATCAAGTAGGTGATGTCCCCCACTTTCAACTCGCCGTCGCCGCTCACATCCCCCTCCTCGAAACACTCCGGCAGCGGCCCGCCCCGGAACACCGCCGCGATCAGGAAAGTGATGTCGGCCACATTGACCAGATCCCCCGGATCATCGTTGGCGTTGCCCCGGATTCCCGCGCAGCAGGTGGTCCGTTTGGTCCACGCTGCCAGGCAGGGGGCGATCTTGTCGCCGGCGCGGACGAAAGACCCGCCCACGAGGAGATCCTGCTCGACCGGCTGGACCACGTAGATGCTGCTGTTTGTTCCCGACCCGAGCGGCGTCCAGGCCGCACCGTCCCACGCGCCGATATTGTCCAGGACCTGCAGGTTGTCGGCAGTCGACGAGAACCACCCGCCCGCAATCAAGAGGTCATCGAACGCGCCGAGCGTCTGGACGACCGAATTCAACCCGGAGCCGACGGCCGACCAGGCCGTGCCGTTCCAGGCGGCGACATTGGCCGCCGGATTTCCCCCCGCTGTGGCGAAATACCCCCCCGCAATGAGCCTGCCGTCCCACAGCGCCAAAGCCGCGACATACGGGTTCGGTCCGCCTATCCCGGATCCAAGCGCCTGCCAGGCGAAACCGTTCCAGGCGGCCACCCGGTTGGCCGGCGTCCCGTCGGCGGCCGTAAACCACCCGCCCACGATGAGCTTGCCGTCGAAGACCGCGAGGGCCTGGCCCTGCGGAGACGTGCCTCCGAGCCCGGTTCCCAGCGCGGACCACGAGCCGCCGTCCCAGGCGGCGATGCCGCTCCTGGGCGAACCGCCGGCCATTGTGAACGCCCCGGCGGCGATCAGCCGTCCGTCGAAAACCTCCAGCGCCGCGACCCGGTTGTTGGTCCCCGCGCCCAGGGGCGCCCAGGCGGCACCGTCCCAAGCGGCGATGTTGGCGGCGTCGGCCCCGCCCGCGAGCGTGAACTGCCCCGCGGCGATCAGCTTGCCGTCATACACCGCTACATCGGTCACATGGGGATTGTACCCCCCGCCGATTCCATCTCCCAGCGCCGACCAGGCCGATCCGTTCCAAGCGGCAATCCGGTTAGCCGCCGCGCCTCCGGTTGCGGTGAAAGAACCGGCCGCGATAATGTCTGTCCCGAAGACTGTCAGCGCCCACACGGTGCCGTCGAAGCCTGAAATCGGGCTCAGGCTCGACCATGTGACACCGTCCCACGCGGCGATTCCGCCGGCTGGCCGGCCCTCGCCGCTGGTGAAACTGCCCCCGGCCATCAGCACGCCGTCGAACTCGACCAGCGCGGAAACCGTATAGTACGCCTCCCCGCCGGTTCCGATCGGCGACCACCCGCTGCCGTTCCACGCGGCGATGCCCCGCGCCGTGTCGTTGCCGGCGGTGGCGAACTGTCCCCCCGCCACCAAGTCGCCGCCGTACACCGCTAGGGCGTACACCGATGAACTCACGCCGGCGCCGAGCGCCGACCACCGGCTTCCGTCCCAGGCGGCGATGTTGTTCGCCGGCGCCCCGGCGGCCGAGGTGAAGCCGCCCGCGGCGATCAGTCGGCTGTCGTACTCCGCCAGTGACTGCACGTAGAAAGACTCCCCGCCGACGCCCGTCCCGAGCGAGCGCCACGAACTGCCGTTCCAGGCGGCGATCCCAACCGCGGGCGACCCTCCGGCGGAGTTGAACGCACCGCCGGCGATGAGTTCGCCGTTGTAGCTCTTGAGCGCGTTGACATACGGGTAACTCCCGCCGATCCCGGCGCCGAGCGGCGCCCAGGAGACGCCGTTCCACGCCGCCACCTTGTGGGCGGTCACGCCCCCGATCGTATTGAACCCGCCGCCGGCGATCAACTCTCCGTCATGCACGGTCAGCGCGTATACCGCGCTGTCATCGATCCCCGCGCCGAAAGTCGACCACGCGGTGCCGTCCCAGACGGCAATGTCATTCGCCGCGATCCCGCCCGCCGAGTCGAACCACCCCCCGACTATCAGTTGGCCGTCGTACACCACGAGAGCATAGATTGAAGAATTCACGCCGGAGCCGAGCGCCGACCATGCCGACCCGTTCCAGACGGCGATATTGCGCGCCTCGACGTTCGCCGCGACGGTGAAACTCCCGGCGATGACCAGATTGCCGTTGTATGCGGCCATGGCGTTCACTGCCCCGGACACGCCCGGAAAAGACGGCGACAGGGTGTTGTCCCAGAAGACGTCGTCGGGATGGCCAAAGGCGGCGTCAGAGGTTCCGCTTCCGGCCGGCTCGGGGGGCGGAAGCGCTGGTCTCGACTGGGCCAGGCCCACTTCGAGCAGTCCGCCCGCCAGGAGAAAAGCCGCTGCAGCCCGGGCAATCAGGCGCGATGTGAATGTCATGAGGATCCCTTCGTCAGGTGCGGTCTCGGGTTGTTGTCTCAGCAACGAATGGGCGACGTCGCGGCGATCTGATCTGCGGCGCCCTCGGCTGGTCCCCGCTTCATCGGGTGTTTTGCCGAGTGGAATGCCCGTCGTACCCTCAATATATCGGACCAAGACCGATCGGCAAGGTCAAACCGGTCTGCGTCACGGCCGGCGGCCGTCCGGGTATTCTGCCGGCGGATCGGCGCGGGGGAGAAGGTCTCACGGACAGGCTGCCGGCGCCGGCCCGCCGCGAAAAACATAGGCGATCAAGTAGGTGATGTCCCCCACTTTCAACTCGCCGTCGCCGCTCACATCCCCCTCCTCGAAACACTCCGGCAGCGGCCCGCCCCGGAACACCGCCGCGATCAGGAAAGTGATGTCGGCCACCGTGATGTTGTCGTTGCTGTCGCCCTCGGCGTTCCCGCGAATCCCTGTGCAGCACGCTGCATCGAACTTGGCGACGAACAGGTCGATGCCTGTCCGCGCCGCCTGGTATGCGCTCTCGGTCGGGAAGTCGTCGGAGTAGGTGTATCCCGCGACATAGACTCCGCCGCCGCTGTCGCGCGCGATGTCCGTCCCCAGGTCGATCATCTGGCCGCCCAGGTAGGTGCTCCAGAGCGCGCTCCGCCCGTTGGGGGACAGCCGGGTGACAAAGGCGTCCGCCGTTCCCTGGTCTCCCTGGTACGCATAGCTCTGCGGGAAATTGGTCGAGTAGGTGTTCCCGGTGATGTATGCCCCGCCGTCGCTCCCCAGCGCGATGTCCCATCCCTCGTCGAGTCCGTTTCCGCCCAGGTAGGTTCCGTACACGAGGCCGTTCCCGCCCGCCGTCAGCTTCACTACAAATGCATCGAGCGTGTCCTGATTGGCCTGGTAGGCGTTCTGCGTCGGGAAATTGTTCGAATAGGTCCGGCCGGTAATGGAGGCGAACCCCGCCCCGTCCACCGCAATCCCCATCCCCGCGTCGTAAGCGCTCCCCCCGAGGTAGGTCGCGTACACCAGGCTCCCGCCGGCCGCCGCGATCTTCACGGCGAACGCATCGTGCCCCGGCTGGTCGCCCTGGAACGGGCTTTGCGTCGGAAACGCCGTCGACCGCGTGTGTCCGGTCACGTAGGCCGCCCCGGCAGCGTCGGCCGCAATCCCGCGGCCCCAGTCCTCGCCTTCGCCGCCGAGGTATGTGCTGTAGAGAGCGGGGCCGCCGGCCGACGGAATCTTCACCACGAACGCGTCCGCTCCGCCCTGGAACGTCTGGATGGCGTTGATCGTGGGCAGGTCGTCCGAGAGCGTGTATCCGGTGACATAGGCCGCACCGTCGGCGCCGAGTGCGATCCCCCAGGCATACTCCGCGTTGGTTCCGCCGGCGTACGTGCTGAACGTCAGGCTGTTGCCGGCCGGCGCGAGTTTTGCGATCACCGCGTCCGCGCTGGCGCCGTCCGGCACATCCGGGTCGGTCTGCCAGGCGCTCACAGTCGGGAAATCCGTCGAGTACGTCTGTCCGGTGACGGCGGCGCTTCCCTCGCCGGTCACCGCCAGGTCAAAGCCGTAATCCGCCCCGCTCCCCCCGAGATAGGTGGAATAGACCAGGTCGCTGCCGTCGGCCGCAAGCTTGGTTACAAACAGATCGGCGTCCCCGCCCAGCGTTCCGTCGTATGGCGCCGCGGTCGGAAAATCCGCCGAGTACGTTGTCCCGGCCACATAGATCGCCCCCGCGTTGTCCACGGCCACGCCGTTGCCCTGCTCCCGGTCCGTTCCGCCGAGAAACGTCCCGTACACGAGCACCGGGTCGATGACCGCCGGCTGTGAGGGGTCGTACCCTGCCCCCAGACGGAAGCTGAATTCCCGCGGGCCGGTGATGACGAATGCCGCCTCCACCGACCACCGCACCCCGTGCGCCTCCTGGTGCGCGACCGGCCGCGACTCGCGGAGATCTCCCCAGGCGGTCTTGATCACTAGCCCGCCCTCCGGGTCGATCGCCAGCCCCTCGGCCCCCTCGTAGCGCACCCGGATCTGCGTATAATCCGCACCCGCCGCGATCCGGAAATCATACTCGACCGCTCCCCCCGGCGACCCCGGATCAGCCGCAATCCCCCGGTACACCAGGTCGATCCCAGGGTACACTTCGGTCAGCCGTATCTCCGCAAAATTCGCGACCTCGGTCCGCCAGCGCGAAGGGTCATCGCCGAGGAAGAAATGGCACCGGGAGGCGGTCGGATTCACTCCCGTCGCCGTCGCCGCACGGTTCGCTCCGGCCAGCGCCGCTTTGACCGTCAGCAGTTCCGCCGCCTCCGGTTTGCGGGCGACCTGGTCGGTCGAGAGAGCCGAGCGGCCCGCCGCGTGGCGGTCGCCGAGAACCCGCGTAAACTGGTAGTACACCCCGCCCGTCGTGAACCACAGAGCGGTCGGTCCGTCCTCGGCCCGAAAGAGGATGCTGTCGGGCCACTGTCCGCGATTCTCCGTGAATGTCGGCGTTGACGGGCGGCAGTTCGCCGGCGCGGCGGCGGCCGCCACAAGGATAGCTGCAATGATGAGAGAGATACAATCCCGCATACGCTGGTGTTCCTGGGTATGGCGTTGTCCGAGTATTCAGAGGCCCCGCGCCGCTGGCGCTGCAGCCCCGGTTTTCCGCGAAGACCACCTAATATACTAGTGTCGGCGCGGATAGCCAACATCTTTGACGCCCGCGTCTCGGCCTGCGCGCGGCCTGCGCCTCGCGTTACCCCATTGCCGGTCGTCGTTTCCGACCTCGCCCGGCGCGCCGATGACACAGCCCGGAGCGAACGTCGAGAGACAAAGCGGCGGGTCATTCGGCGCTATCTCGTAACGCCGTCTCCATTGTCTGATCCGCCGGCCATGCCCCGGTGCTTCGCTCGGCCGGCACCTGCCCCAACTCGTCGACAATGGTGGCGCAGACGCGTGCCCAGGTGAACCGCTCCCGGTACCTCGCGTAACCTGCCTCGCCCATCGCTTGCGCCAAACCCGGATTCGCCAGCAGCCGGAGCACACGGTCCGCGAGCTGCGCGGCGTTCCCTTTCGGCACCAGATAGCCGGTCTGTCCCTCGGTGACCATCTCCGGGATGGAGCCGATGTCGCTCGCGACACACGGCAACCCGGCGGCCATCGCCTCCCGAATCACATTGGGGAATGCATCGGCCAGCGTGGGGTGCACGAAGATCGAGGCGGATCGGAACGCCTCGCCGAGTGTCTGCAATTGCTGCGGCTGATCCTTGGACAGCGGTCCGTGGCAGATCACCCCTTGCGGCAGCCCCGTGAGAGTCGGCCCCAGCAGGATGAGCCGGGCCTCCGGCGCCTCCCGCTTCACCTTCTCGAACGCCTCCAGCAGCACCGGTCCACCCTTGTGAACCCAGTCGAAAGCGGAGAAGAGGATGGTCTTGGCGCCGTAATTTCGTTCGGGGTTGCGGATCAGCGTCTCGTCGATGTTTATCCCCGCGCCGACCACCTTCACGCGCTCGGGCGCGCAGCCGAAGTCATCGATCATCGACTGCGCGAGAAACCGGCTGAAACAGAACACCCGGTCCATCGAGCGGTAGACGGCGCGCTCGAATTCCCTCTGTTTGCGAAATATGGCGTCGGATGTCTGATACGTGGCGTACGTGCGTTGCGACAGAGCGCAGTTGCCGTCGGCCAGCAGCCCCCGGGGGCAATCGAGCGCGGCGGCGAGATTGTAGTACGCCCCGATCTGGAGGCTCGCGTTGAACGCGCCGCGGTAATTTCGGAGGATCTTTCTGACCGCCCGCGCCGACAGGCACTTGCGAAAGGGCAGGCTCCTTCGCCACCGGGCCCGCCACCGCCGCATGTTCGGGTGGAACGCCCGCGCCTTGTAGAACATCGTGAGCGGGCGCGAGGGATACGGGGTGAATGCATCCACGAGCACACCTTGGCGACGGAACTCGCTCCACAGGTATCTCGAGGACCCCGAAAATGTCCTGATGTCCCAGGGATCGCCGTAGTCAATCCCCAGCATCCTGACACAATCGCAGTTCGGCCTTGCGATGAGTCACCTCCCCTTGCTTCAAGGGTATGTCGGGCGTCGTGCTGTCGGCCGCCGGCGACCCGGCCGCCGGGCGATCTCTGGATCGCAGAGATATACGCCCTATAGTTCCAGTATACACCGGTCGGCCCGACACGGCAAGGACTTTCGCGCGGTGCGCTCCTCCGATGACGGGCGGTTTGCGAGACCCGGCCGCTAACCCCATGAGAATCTTTTGCTTTCCCGGCGCCGCCGGGGGCGGATTTTCCCCCGCGCCGCTTGCGTTTCCCCGCCCGACCGCTTATCTTCGAGTCTTGAACACTGTAACCTGAAGGAGTGAGCCGGCCATGTTCCTGAAGAAATTTCTCGACCAGCTCAAGGCCCACCGTCAGACCTGGGACCAGACGGCCGAGAAGTACCGCGCCCAGAAATCCATGCCCCGTTTCTTCACCGTCTCCGGCGTCGACATCAACGACCTCTACACCCCCGATTCCATCGCAGGCGCCGACCGCGAGGATTACTTCTGGCGCAACCTCGGCTTCCCCGGCGAGTATCCCTACACCCGCGGCGTGCACCACACCCTGTACCGGACCAAGCTCTGGACCATGCGCCAGTTCGCCGGCATGGGCACCCCCAGGCAGACCAACGAGCGTTTCCACTACATCCTCGCCAACGGCGGCACCGGCCTCTCGACCGCCTTTGACCTGCCCACCCTGATGGGGTATGATTCCGACCACCCCCGTTCGCTCGGCGAGGTGGGGAAGTGCGGGGTGGCCGTCGACACGCTGGCCGATATGGAGATCATCTTCGACCGCATCGACCTCGGCCGGGTCTCGACCTCCATGACCATCAACTCGCCGGCGTCGATGATCCTCGCGATGTACCTCGCGGTGGCCGAGAAGCAGGGCGTTCCGTTCGCCGCGGTCACCGGCACGCTCCAGAACGACATCCTCAAGGAGTATATCGCGCAGAAGGAATTCATCTTCCCGCCGCGCCCGTCGCTCCGCCTCATAACCGACATGATCGCCTACTGCACGCGGCACGTTTCGAAATTCAACACCATTTCGATCTCCGGTTACCACATTCGCGAGGCCGGCTCGACCGCCGTGCAGGAGCTGGCGTTCACTCTCGCCGACGGTTTCCAGTACGTCGATTCGTGCCTCGAGGCGGGGATGGGCGTCGATGAGTTTGCGCCGCGGCTGTCGTTCTTCTTCAACGCCCACAGCGACTTCTTCGAGGAGATCGCCAAATACCGCGCCGCCCGCCGCATCTGGGCGCGCCACCTGCGCGAGCGCTACCGGGCGCAGGATGAACGCTCGTGGAAACTCCGCTTCCACACCCAGACCGCGGGCGTCTCGCTGACCGCCCAGCAGCCCGAGAACAACATCGCCCGCGTCGCCATCCAGGGACTCTCGGCCGTCCTCGGCGGCACGCAGTCGCTCCATACGAATTCGATGGATGAGACGCTCGCGCTGCCCTCGGAGAAGGCCGCCCGGATCGCCCTGCGCACCCAGCAGATCATCGCCTACGAAACCGGCGTCGCCAACACCATCGACCCGCTCGCCGGCTCGTACTTCGTCGAGGCCCTCACCGACCAGATGGAGGCCGGGGCCGAGGCCTACTTCAGAGAAATCGCCGAGCGCGGCGGTGTTCTCAAATGCATCGAGGACGGCTTCTTCCAGCAGGAAATCGCCCGCGCCGCCTATGCCCACCAGCAGGAACTCGAACGCGACGAGCGCGTCATCGTCGGCGTCAACCGCTTCCAGCTCGAGAACGAGGAAATCGACATCCCCGTCCTCCGCATCGACCCGCAGATCGAGCGCGACCAGGTCGCCTTTCTGAAAAAAGTGAAAGCCGAGCGCGACCGCGCCCGGGTCGAAGCGAGCCTCGAGACTCTGCGCCGGGTCGCCCGCGGCCAGGGCAACACTTTCGAGGCCCTCCTGGAGTGCGCCCGGGCCTACGCGAGCGTGGGGGAGATGTGCGACGTCCTCCGGCAGGAGTGGGGGGAGTGGGTCGAGTCCCAGGCGGCCATGATGCCGAGCTGAACTCGGCGGAAAAGCTACACGAGCCTTACGACAGAGAGATTCAGGTATGCCAGACAAAATCCGCGTCCTGCTTGCGAAACCCGGCCTCGACGGCCATGACCGCGGCATCAAAGTCATCGCCGCGGCCCTCCGCGACGCCGGCATGGAGGTTATCTACACCGGCCTCCGCCAGACCCCGCCCATGATCGTCGACGCCGCCATTCAGGAAGATGTCGACGCGATCGGCGTCTCCATCCTCTCCGGCGCCCACATGACCCTCTTTCCCGCGATTCTCGAGGAAATGAAGAAGAAGGGGGCCGGGGATATCATCCTCTTCGGCGGCGGCATCATCCCGGAGGACGACAAAGCCGCGCTCGAGAATATGGGCGTCGGCAAGATCTTCACCCCCGGTGCTCCGACCGAGGCCGCCATCGAGTACCTCCGCGAGGCGGTCGCGAAGAAACAGAAAGGCGAGCAGATCATGTAGGCCGGGTTCCGAGGGCCGGCCGCCCGCGGCGACCCGGCGGCCCGCCGATGACCCCCTGCGAATACAGGCACAATGTCACTCTATAACAACCCCGTCAGGGAGGACCCATGAACAGGAATATCGACCCGCGGCAACAGGCTGTCCGCGACCAGGTCAAGCAGTTCGCCGAGAAGGAGATCTACCCGATCACGCGCGAACTCGACCAGATGCCCGAACCGCGCCGCTTCCCCACCGAGCTCTACCGCAAGATCGGCGCCGCCGGCTTCATCGGCTACGCCATGCCCAAAGAACTCGGCGGTTCCGGCAAGTCGCACCTCGAGTACATCACCCTGGTGGAGGAGCTCTGCTACCACGACCCGGCCGTAGGCCTCCTCTGCGCCGTCGGCGAACTCGCCACCCACCCGATCATCCACTTCGCCTCCGACCAGCAGAAGAAGAAGTATGTGCCCGACTGCGCCCGCGCCGCGCGCATCCCCGCGTTCGTGCTCACCGAGCCGAACGCCGGTTCCGACGCCGCCAACCAGCAGACCGAGGCGGTCGAGGGGGACGGCGGCTTCATTCTCAACGGCGAGAAGATCTTCATCATGCACGGCGACGCGGCCGACCTGGCCGTGGTTTTCTGCAAGGTCAAGGACAAGCCCAAACTCTCCGCCTTCATCATCGACGATCTCAAGCAGCCCGGCTGGCAGGCCCGCACCCTCCGGCAGAAAATGGGGATGCGCGCGGCGACCACCGGCGGCATCCACCTCAAGAACGTCTTTGTCCCCAAAGAGAACCTGCTCGGCGAGTTCGGCAAGGGTTTCCGCTACGCCATGACCACCCTCGACTCGGCCCGTGTCGGCGTGGCCGCCCAGGGCGTCGGCATCGCCCAGCGGATGCTCGATGAGGCCGTGGCCTACGCGAAGAAGCGCGAGGCCTTCGGCGCGCCGATCGCCAAGCTGCAGGCGATCCAGTGGATGATTGCCGACATGGCCACCCGCCTGGCGGCGGCCCGCCACCTGACCTACCACGCCGCTAAACTGCAGGACGCCGGCGAATCGTTCGGGCTGGAGGCCTCCATGGCCAAGCTCTACTGCTCCGAGACCGCCCGCTTCTGTGTCGACCGGGCCATGCAGATCCACGGCGGCTATGGCTACATCGGCGAGTTCTCCCACATCGAGAAATTCTACCGCGACCAGCGCGTGCTCGAAATCTACGAGGGAACCTCCGAGGTCCAGCGCCTGGTCATCGCGGGCAATGTGATCGGACGGTAATGCGCCTGGGCGATTGCGACATCACTCCCTTCGTCGAACGGCGGTTTCGCCTCGACGGAGGGAGTATGTTCGGGGTCGTCCCCAAGGCGATCTGGCAGACCCTCCTGCCGGCGGATGGCGAGAATCGGATTGCGATGGTGACCAACCTGTTTGTGCTGCGCGGCCGCGGGGCTGTGACGCTCTTCGACGCCGGTTTCGGCGACACCCTCACCCCGCGCGAGGAGAAGATCTACGGCGTCGAGTCGGCCTCGGGCCTTGAGGAGGGCCTGGCCGGCCTCGGGCTGGCCCCCGCCGACGTCACCCGCGTCGTCCTGAGCCACCTCCACACCGACCATGCCGCCGGCGCCGTCCGGCGCGCCGACGGCCGCTTCGTCCCGCGCTTTCCCGGGGCCGTGTACGTCGCCCACCGACGCGAATGGGAGGCCGCCATGCACCCCAACGAGCGCACCGCCGCCGTCTACAGCCCCGAACGCCTGCAGGCGCTCGCCGACGCCGGACAGGTGCAGTTCATCGAGGGGGACACGGTCCTGAGCGAGGGCCTGCGCGCCGTCCCCACCGGCGGCCACACCGAGGGACACTTCGGCCTGGAGATCGAGGGCGGCGGGCGGAAAGTCTGGTACTACGCCGACCTGTTTCCCACGGCCGCGCACCTGAAACCCGCCTACGTCCCGGCCGCCGACCTCTACCCGCTGGAGACCATGGCGGTCAAGCTCAGGCTGCTGCCGCGCATCGTCGCCGAGGGCGTCATTCTCGCTGTCGACCACGACACGGCCATGCCGCTGGCCACGCTGGCCATGGAGGGGACTCGGACAGTGGCGAGGTCTGTTGAACAGTATCGCCAACGTCATCGATAAATGGAGGGGATAATGCCGACGGTGTTTCTTTGCCACAGCTCCAAAGACAAGCCCTTCGTAAGAGGATTAGCAGCCGAGCTGACCAAGCAAGCGATAGATGTTTGGATCGATGAAAAAGAAATCAACGTAGGCGATTACTTGGCTGAGAGAGTCTCGAAGGGCATCTCTGATTCCAAGTTCATGGTGGTCGTGCTATCAAGAAACTCTGTCGACTCCAGATGGGTTCAGGTCGAGATGAACAAGGGCATGAGCAAGGAAATTGAGGATCGGCGCACCGTAGTGTTGCCAATCGTCATTGATGATTGTCAAATCCCCCCTGTACTCCAAGGGAAGGTGTATGCCGACTTTCGAAGCCCGTCAGACTTCGAGGAGCCGTTTAGGCTCCTGTTAAGAGCTATCGGAATCAGTGAACTGCCCGAAGCTATATCGAACCCGCAGGCGTCTGAGGCAACGACCGGGTTAGCTAGCCAGGTTCAAGTAGTGAAGCACCCAGAAGATGTTCTTCATTACTTCCCCGATATCACGGTCTTGGGCGTGGATAGAGGTAACGTTAAGCGGATTGATGACGTCGGTGGTGGGCTTGCGCTTTATGATGTGCCCTTCATACTGTCCGTCACTCCTCCCGCTGGCTGGAAATCCATCTTCGACGAGGAGCGGGCCCATCCTCGGCATACGATGTGGCGCAAGGCGCGTGTTGAGGAAGACCGCATAGTTGTCCGATGTGCTTTGTATGAGGTGAGGCAATACCATTTCGACGATATCAGGCAAGACGTTGCGGCTTCCAATCAGAAATACCGGGACTCGCTCGTGAAGCAAGAGCGCGAGTATCGAGACAGAGTCAGGCAAGAGAGCGACGAGCAAGAGCGCATTGACGATGCGTTGGAAGGGCTTGATTGATTGTCACTTCCGGTGCAAAGAGACTGAAAACAAGCGGTATTCGGCATAGTCTAGAGCGAGAGTGAACGCCATGTCCATTGAAGACAGACTCCAGCGCCTGGAGGCGGCGCGCCGCGAGGCCCGCCTCGGCGGCGGCCAGGAGCGCATCGACGCCCAGCACGCCAAGGGCAAACTGACCGCCCGCGAGCGGATCGAACTCCTCTGCGACCCGAACTCGTTCGAGGAATTCGACATGTTCGTCACCCACCGCTCGAGCGATTTCGGCCTCGACAAACAGCGCATCCTCGGCGACGGCGTCATCACGGGCTGCGGCAAGGTCCACGGCCGCCTCGTCTACATCTTCAGCCAGGATTTCACCGTCTTCGGAGGCTCCCTCTCCGAGGCCCACGCCGAGAAGATCTGCAAGGTCATGGACATGGCCATGAAAGTCGGCGCCCCGGTCATCGGCCTCAACGACTCGGGCGGCGCCCGCATCCAGGAGGGCGTCGTCTCGCTCGGCGGCTACGCCGACATCTTCCTGCGCAACACCCTCGCCTCGGGCGTCGTGCCGCAGATCTCGGCCATCCTCGGTCCCTGCGCCGGGGGCGCCGTCTACAGCCCCGCCATCACCGACTTCACCCTCATGACCAAAGGCACCTCCTACATGTTCGTTACCGGCCCCAACGTGGTCAAGACGGTCACCCACGAGGAGGTCACCTCCGAGGACCTCGGCGGCGCGGCGGTCCATGCGAGCCGGTCCGGGGTCGCCCACTTCGCCTGCGACAACGAGGCCGACACGATCGCGAAGATCAAGCGGCTGCTCGAGTACATCCCCCAGAACAACTGCGAGGACCCGCCCGTCGCCGAGTGTGCCGACCCGCCGGGGCGCGAGGACGATCTCCTCAACACTCTCGTTCCCGACAACCCCAACCAGCCCTACGACATGAAAGAGGTCATCGCCCGCATTGTCGACCAGGGTTCGTTTTTCGAGGTCCACGAGGACTTCGCCCCGAACATCATCGTCGGTTTCGCCCACCTCGGCGGGCGCTCGATCGGCATTGTCGCCAACCAGCCGGCCGTGCTCGCCGGCGTGCTCGACATCAACTCCTCGCGCAAAGGCGCGCGCTTCATCCGCTTCTGCGACTGCTTCAACATCCCCATCCTCACTTTCGAAGACGTCCCCGGTTTCCTGCCCGGCACCGACCAGGAACACAACGGCATCATCGTCAACGGCGCCAAACTCCTCTATGCCTACTGCGAGGCCACCGTGCCCAAAGTCACCGTCATCACCCGCAAAGCCTACGGTGGCGCCTACGACGTCATGAATTCCAAACACGTCCGCGGCGACATGAACTACGCCTGGCCGACGGCCGAGATCGCCGTCATGGGCCCCAAGGGCGCCGTCGAGATCATCTTCCGCAAGCAGATCGCCGACGCCTCCAGCCCCGAGCTCGAGACCCAGCGCCAGACCGAGATGTACCGCGAGAAATTCGCCAATCCCTACATTGCCGCCTCGCGCGGCTACATCGACGATGTGATCGAGCCGAAGACGACCCGCCCGCGCCTCATCCGGGCGTTCGAGATGCTGGCGACGAAGAAAGACAGCAACCCGCCGAAGAAGCACGGGAATATACCGCTGTAGCCGGAGAGGACCATGACCCGCAAGATCCGCAAAATCCTCGTCGCCAACCGCGGCGAAATCGCCGTCCGCGTCATCCGCGCCTGCCACGACCTCGGCATCGGATCGGTCGCCGTCTACTCCGACTGCGACCACGCCGCCCTCCACGTACGCATGGCCGACGAGGCCTACCACATCGGTCCCTCCCCGGCCGCCGAGAGCTACCTGGTCCATGAGAACATCATCGCCGCCGCCCGCCGCGCCGGGGCCGACGCCATCCACCCCGGCTACGGCTTTTTGGCCGAGAACGCCGACTTCGCCCGCAAGGTGGTCGCGGCCGGCCTCGTCTTCATCGGTCCGGCCCCCGAGACCATCGCCCTGCTCGGCGACAAACTCGCGGCCCGCGAGGTGGCGCAGAGAGCCGGTCTGCCGGTCACGCCCGGCGCCCGACTCGACGGCGCCGGCGGGGAAGAGGCGCTCGCCGCCGCGCGCCAAATCGGTTTTCCGATCCTCGTCAAGGCCGCCGCCGGCGGCGGGGGCAAAGGCATGCGCATCGTCGCCGCCCCCGGCGAGTTCGCCGAGGCTCTCGAAAGCGCCTCCCGCGAGGCGAAATCGGCCTTCGGCGACGGCCGCGTGTACATCGAAAAATACCTTGCCCGGCCGCGCCACGTCGAAATCCAGATCCTCTGCGACCGGCACGGCAACGCCGTCCATCTTTTCGAGCGCGAATGCTCCATCCAGCGCCGCCACCAGAAAGTGATCGAGGAGTCCCCCTCGCCGATGATGACCCCCGAGCTGCGGGCGCGCATGGGCGACGCCGCGGTCCGCCTCGCCCGGGAGAGCGGCTATGTCGGCGCCGGCACCGTCGAATTCCTCGTCGACCGGGACCGCTCCTTCTACTTCCTCGAGGTCAACACCCGTCTCCAGGTCGAGCACCCGGTGACCGAGATGGTGACCGGCATCGATCTCGTCGCCGAACAGATCGCGGTTGCGGAAGGGGAGCGGTTGCGCTGGCGGCAGGAGGACATCCGCCTGCACGGCCACGCCCTCGAGTGCCGCATCTACGCCGAGGACCCCGAGGAGGGCTTCCTCCCCTCGACCGGCACCCTCCGCAACTACCGCGCTCCCTCCGGCCCCGGCGTGCGGGTTGACTCCGGCGTGGTCGTCTACTCGGAAATCCCGGTCTACTACGACCCGATCATCGCCAAGCTGATCGTCTGGGGGCGCGACCGCGACGAAGCCATCCGGCGCGCCGGCCGGGCTCTCGTGGAATACCGCATCGGCGGCGTCCAGAGCACGATCGAGTTCCACCGCGCCGTCCTGCGCAACCCGAAATTTCTCGCCGGCGACCTCTCCACGCGCTTCCTCGAGGAGGAATTTCCGGAGAACAACTACCTCGTCCTCGATGACAAGCTCCGCGAGCAGATCGCGATCGCGGCCGCTCTCGAGACAGCCGCCCGCGAGCGCACGATTATTGTCCAGAACAACGCGCGCGGCGGCGCGGCCCCCTCCAACTGGGTGCTCGTCCACCGCCGCTCCGTCCTCAAACCGTTCAGCGGGAGCCGCTGATGCGCCGCTATCTCATTACTGTCGACGGCCGGGAATTCGACATTTCCCTTGACCCCAGCATGCAGTCGGGGCGCCTGCTGTGCAACGGCCGTCCCCGCGAAATCATCACCCACCTCCTCGGTCCCAGCCGGGCGCTCGTCCTCATCGACAACGAATCGCTCGAGGTCGATGTCCGGGCGAACGCCTACGACACCAAGAAGACGCTCTTCGTCCACGGCATGGAAATCCCGGTCACCATTGAGGACTACCACCTCGCGCAGTTGCGCAAGACCGCCGGCATCCGCTCCGGCGCCGAGATCGACCGCGTTCTGCGCGCCGCCATGCCCGGCCTGGTGCTGGAAGTCAAAGTCCGGCCGGGGGAGATCGTCCGCAGGAGCCAGCCCCTGCTCATCATCGAGGCCATGAAAATGGAAAATATCATCAAGGCGCAGGGGGAGGGAACCGTCAAGACCGTCTTCGTCGCCCCCGGCAAGTCGGTCGAGAAAAACGACAAACTCCTGGAGTTCGCGTGATGTCTGACGATACGAAACTGACCACCTCGGGGATTCCCATTCCGGTCACGGCGACGGCCGCCGACGCGCCCGCTGCCCCCGGTCCCCGGCACGCCGGCGAGTACCCGTTCACCCGCGGCGTCTACCCGACCATGTACCGCGGCCGCCTCTGGACCATGCGCCAGTACGCCGGCTTCGGCACCGCCGCCGAAACCAACCGCCGTTTCAAGTACCTCCTCCAGCGCGGGCAGACCGGCCTCTCGGTCGCCTTCGACCTCGCCACCCAGATCGGCTACGATTCCGACCACCCCATGGCCGCCGGCGAGGTGGGCCGCACGGGAGTCGCCATTGACTCGC
The DNA here is from genome assembly GCA_017999435.1 of Candidatus Zixiibacteriota bacterium. NCBI lineage: Bacteria > Pseudomonadati > Candidatus Zixiibacteriota > Candidatus Zixiibacteriota bacterium. The sequence continues at coordinate 663,872 of JAGNLV010000001.1, read as the reverse complement.
TCGCCGACATGGAGAAGCTCTTCGACGGCATCCCGCTGGACAAGGTCTCCACCTCCATGACCATCAACGCCCCGGCCGTCATCCTGCTCGCCATGTACATCGCCGTCGGCCGCAAGCAGGGCGTGCCCGCGGCGCAGCTCTCCGGCACTGTTCAGAACGACGTGCTCAAGGAATTCATCGCCCGCGGCACCTACATCCTGCCGCCGAAACCCTCGATGAAGATCATCACCGACATCTTCGCCTACGCGGCGAAGCACCTGCCGAAGTACAACACGATCTCGATTTCCGGGTACCACATCCGGGAGGCGGGCTCGACCGCGGCGCAGGAGGTTGCCTTCACCCTGGCCAACGCCGTCGCCTATGTCGAGGCGGCGCTCGCCGCCGGCTTGTCGATCGACGACTTCGCGCCGCGCCTGTCGTTTTTCTTCGCCGCCCACAACGACCTCTTCGAGGAGGTGGCGAAATTCCGCGCCGCCCGGCAGATCTGGGCCGAGCTCGTCCGCGACCGCTTCCGTTCCCGGGATGAAAAGTCGATGCTCCTGCGGTTCCACACGCAGACCGGCGGTTCCACCCTCACCGCCCAACAGCCCGAGAACAACATCGTGCGCACAGCCATCCAGGCCCTCGCCGGCGTTCTCGGCGGCACCCAGTCGCTGCACACGAACTCGTACGATGAGGCTCTCGGCCTGCCGACCGAGAAGTCGGTGGAGATCGCCCTGCGCACCCAGCAGATCATCGCCCACGAATCCGGGGCCGCCGCCACCGTCGACCCGCTCGGCGGCTCTTACTACATCGAGTACCTGACGGCCGCGATGGACAAACGCATCCGGGCGCTCCTGGCCGAGATCGAGTCGCGCGGCGGCGCAGTCGCCTGCATTGAGAACGGGTATTTCCGCGACGAAATCGCCGCCGCCGCCTACGACTTCCAGCGCCGCGTCGAGACCCGCCGCCAGATCGTCGTCGGCGTCAACGAGTTCACCTCGCACAGCCCCGGTATCCCGGCCGTCCTCAGGGTCGATCCCGAACTGGAACGCAACCAGGTCCGGGAACTGGCCAAACTCAAAGCGACCCGCGACCGCAAAGCCGTCGCCGAATCGCTGGCCGCCGTGCGCGACGCCGCCCGGCAGAACAAGAACGTGGTCGAACCGATCATCGACGCCGTCGCCCACTACGCCACTGTCGGCGAAATCTCCGACATCTTCCGCGAGGTATGGGGTGAGTACCATGAAAACCTTTAAGCTCCGCCGCCTGGCGTTCGCCGGCGCGCTCCTGGCCCTCGTCGGCTGCGGCGGCCAAAGCGACACCGACACGGCCGACTCGGCCGCGGCCGCCGGGGCCGATTCCCTGACCCTGGATAAGCAGCTCGAGGTCCAGATGAACGCCGTCTTCGACCGCCTGCGCTACGACGACAAGTCCGGCCTCTGGGAAAACGAGTTCGAATACCTGCGTGAGGAGCGCACCTTCGACGACTACGTCACGCAGCCCTATATCGCGAACGCCTCGGCCGACTCCCTCGTCCGCATCGAGGTGACCTCGGTGGAGCGCCTCGGCGACTCGGCCGTCGCCCGCGTGCTCGTTCACTTCGACAACGCCGGGCGGAAATCGGTGATCGATGACAAGGTCACGCTCTACTGGCACCAGGGGAAGTGGATCAAACCGACGATCTCCCGACTGAAAGACCAGGCCGCTTTCGACAGCGTTCGCAACGCCGCGATTGAGGCCGCCAAGAAGGAGTCCGGAAACTGATGGCTTCAGACATGATCTCCCACGTCGGCATCGCGGTCGCCGACCTCGACGCCGCCGTCGCCCGGTACCGCCTCCTCACCGGCGGCGCGGCCCCCGTCATTGTGGACGTCCCCGACCAGAAAGTGAGAGTCGCGATCTTCTCCGGGGGGGAAGGCGCTCCCGGCCACGGCGGCGGCCGCATCGAACTGGTCGCCCCCGTCTCCGACGACAGCCCGGTGGCCAAATTCATCGCCAAACGCGGCGAGGGCCTCCACCACATCTGCCTCTATGTCGCGGACATCGAGCGCAAACTGGCCGAACTGAAAGCGGCCGGGGCGAGACTCATCGACGAGACTCCCCGCTGCGGCGCCGAGGGAAACCGCATCGCCTTCGTCCACCCGGCCGGCAGCCACGGCGTCCTGCTCGAACTGGAGGAACACCCTACGGCGCTCTAGGCGGCTCGGGCGCCGCCCGCGCGAGGCGCCGCCGCTGCCGCAAGAACAGCACCACCGCCGCCGCTCCGATGAGGAAGACGAGAAACCACTGCATATCGGAGCGCGCCGGCGCAAATACCTGCGCCTCCTGCGGCCCGTTGTAGCGGAAACCCGACTGCATCCGCTCCAGCTCCGCCCGCAGCGCCGCGTCCGCCCCGGGCGGGGCCTGCGCCCACAGGCTGAACAGGAGCTGCGATCCGTCGGGATGGCGGTAGAGGATCCCCGCCAGCCGGTGGTACACCGCCGCCCCCGTCGCCGTGTCGATCGTCTGGAACTCGACCGCGAATTCGGCCCGGTTCTCTGCCTGCTGCCCCGTGCTCGTCAGCAGCACGGCGTTCGGCATTTGGAGGACCACGCTGTCGATCATCCGGCTGACCGAGACCTGGAAATCGGCCGCCCCGCCGATCCGTTCCCCCGGGTCGAGGCGGGTCTCAAAGACTAGCAGCCGCGCCCCGCTTGCTTCGTTGTGCAGCACCGCCGGATACGACGCCGGCTCGCCCAGCACCCGCCAGCCCCCGGGGGCCGGCAGCGTGACGGAGTCGGGGAGGCTGACGAAGCGGTTGCCCGCCACCGCCAGCGCCAGCACCGCGACGAGAGCGAGGATCATGCGTCCCCTGCGAAATTCTTGCGGAGGACCTCCCGGACGATCCGCACCCGCTCACCGATGAATTCCTCCCGGCTCTTCGCGGCCGCGTAGATGAACCCCCGGCCGGCTTTGCGCCGCGAGAGCAGCCCCTTTTCGGCCAGCCGGTTCAGCACCGTCATGATCGTCGTGTACGCCCGCCCGTCGCTCTCTCCCAGGAGAAACAGCGCCTGCTTGACCGTGAGGCTCTCCCGCTCCCAGGCCAGGTCCATGAGCTGCGCCTCGGTCGGTCCCAGGAACACCTCGAGCCCGCGCCCCCGCGGGTCAAAATGGAAATGCCCGCCCGCCGTCAGCGTTTCTCCTTGCGCCGGTGCGTCACGACCATCGACAGACCCAGCGCCACCAACGCCAGCGGCCAGAAATACCCCCAGATGTCGCCCTGGATGTACCCGAGACGGTCCAGGAGCATGAGCAGTCCGAGCACGACCAGCAGCAATCCGATAAACATGCCGACCTCTCCTGCTTACGGTGTTCGATCCCGTCCGGGCGCGGCGCCGTTTCAGGCCGGCCGCCGCCCCCGGATTTCCGCCAGCCGCGCCGCCACGACCGCCGCCGCCGCTTCCAGCATCTCGCGGTCCTCGGCCGTGAAAAACGCGGGATGATTCGAGTCGATATCGATTTCCCCCAGGCACTCCCCGCCCTCCAGGAGCGGCACCACGATCTCCGACCGCGTCGTCAGCGAGCATGCGAGAAACCGCGGGTCGGCGTGCACGTCGTCCACCACGATCGATTTCTTCTGCGATGCCGCCGCGCCGCAGATTCCCTGGTGCAGCGCAATCCGCGTGTGCGGCGTCGGCGGCCCCACGTACGGCCCCACCTCGAGCACCCCGTCCCGCAACAGGTAGAACCCCGTCCAGTGGTAGCCTTCCGAGTAACCGTCGATCAGTTCCGCTGCGGCCCGCAGGACGGCCGTCTCCGAGTCCAGGTCGGCCGCTGCCGTCCGGATGCTCTCCACCAGCTTAAGCCGAGCGGGCGTCATCCCAGCGCCTCCCGAAAGGCGCGGTAATTTTCCCGAGGCGCCTCCGGCTCCACCGCGCACCCGGGCGCGAGGACCACCCGCGCGCCATCGTGCGCGCGCATCAGTTTCTGCACCTGGAAAACCACCTCCTGCGGCGTCGCGTGGAGGAACCACCCGTTGCGGTCGATGCCGCCGGCGAGCGTCCGCCCCGGCAGCGCGTCGTACGCCTTGTCGAGCGGAAGGTTGGTCGGATCGTCGGCGTCCCAGTTGTACAGCCGGCAGGGGTAGTCCGCGGCCGCCAGCTCCCGGAGGTAGTTCTCGCTCCCGCACACGTGGAGCAGGTTGAGGGCGTCGGCTTCGGTTGCCCGGAGCACCTCGCGGTCGTAGGGTATGCCGAAGGCTTCGTACTCCGCCCAGGAGATCGTCTGCCGCGAGGCCCACTGGGTGGTGGCGAAAAACAGCCCGTCCGCCCCGGCGTTGCGGATTTCTGCCGCGTACGCCCGGAAAGTCTCGGTGATGGCCCGCAGCGCCCGGTGGATCCGCTCCGGGTTCGCCCGCAGTTCGGCCGCCAGGAGCGCCCCGTCCGGCACCATCCGCCCCGCAATCGCCAGCGGCGAAAAGACCGTCATCAGCACCGGCACCTCCCGGCCCACCCCCTTGCGCACCAGCGCCACCGTTCTGAGGTGTTCCGCCAGCACCGGCGCGGCGGGGGAGAGGGGGCGGATCCGCTCCCAGTCCTCCGGCCGATTGACCGGGAAAGCCGTCTTCCGGTGCTTGCGGAACTCGTTCCGCGACCACTCCTGGCGGAGTCCCCAGTCTTCGACGTGGTAGTCGGCCCGCGGGTTGACCTTGACGAAGTCCCAGTCGAAGGTTCTCTGAAAGCCCACCATGGCCTCGGCCGTCTGCGCGGCGTCGTGCTCCATGTGGAAAAAGTGCCGCCAGGCCGAGCCGGCGAACCGGTCCGGTTTCTCGCCCGCCAGTATTATTTCGATCCGTTCGCGGTGGGAGTACCTGGCCATCGGGTGTCCTCTCGTCCGGGTCGGCTGCCGGCGCCGCTTCCGTTTGCGGGAGGCGCGGGTCCCGCCCGCCGGCTCGCCCGGCCGGGCTTGCGCGCCCGGCCGAGAGCGCCCGGTTTCACTCGGAAACGACCCAATATACGCCGCCCCCCCGCCCTCGTCAACGGCCTGTTTAATCCGTGCGCAATCGCCGCCGTCCGCCTATAATGTCCGCCCCGCCTGCCGAAACTATCCTATGATACGGTCAATCCGGCAACAGGCAGCATCGCTGGGAGAACCCATGGACGCGCGCATTCTGGTGATCGACGACGAAGAATCCATGTGCCGATTCATGGAGATCATGCTCAACCGCGAGGGCTACGCGGTCGACACCGCGGCTTCCGGCCGCGACGGTCTCGCGCTGCTGCGCGACCGCGCCTACGACCTCGTCATCGCCGATCTCAACATGCCCGAAATGTCCGGCCTCGACGTCCTGCGCGAGGTCCGCTCCTTCAAGGCCGACCAGGACCTCATCGTCATGACCGCCTACGCCACCGTCGACACCGCCATCGAAGCCATGAAACAGGGGGCCGTCGACTACGTCACCAAACCTTTCAAGGTCGACGCTATCAAGCTCACCATCGAGAAAGCCCTCAGCCGCAAAAGGCTCATCGACGAGAACCGGGTGCTCAAGGAACAGCTCGCCGAGGGGGCGTCTTTCGCCAACTTCATCGGCGTGTCCGAGCCGGTCGCGCAATTGAAGAAGCTTGCCGCCCGTATCGCCGCCTCCGACTCCACCGTTCTCATCCGCGGCGAATCCGGCACCGGCAAAGACCTCATCGCCCGCGCCATCCACCGCCACAGCAGCCGCGCCAAGGGACCCTTCGTCACCATCAACTGCGCCGCGCTCCCCGAAAGCCTCCTCGAGTCGGAGCTGTTCGGCCACAAGAAGGGCTCCTTCACCGGCGCGGTCAAGGACAAGGACGGTTTGTTCAAGGTGGCCGACGGCGGCACGTTTTTCCTCGACGAGGTCGGCAACACCTCCATGGCCATCCAGGTCAAACTCCTGCGCGTGCTCGAGGACAAGAAGATCACGCCCGTGGGCGACACCCGGCCGCTCGAGGTCGATGTCCGTCTCATCGCCGCCACCAACGCCGACCTCGAGGCCGAGGTCAAGGCCGCCCGCTTCCGGGCCGACCTCTTCTATCGGCTCAACGTCATCCCCATCGCCATCCCCGCTCTGCGCGAGCGGGCCGACGACATCGACCTGCTGGCCCAGCACTTCATCGACCGCTGCTGCGCCAAGCTCGGCGTGCCGGTCAAGCGCCTCACCGACGAAGCCCGTCTCCTGCTCCGCAATTATCCCTGGCCCGGGAACGTCCGCGAACTCGAAAACACGATCGAACGGGCCGCTCTCCTCAGCCGGTCCGAGACGCTTGATGTCGGCGATTTCCCCGACAAACTCCGCGAGCCGTCGGCCGCCCCGGCCGGTCTCATCCAGCCCGACCAGCCGGCGACTCCGACCCTCGAGTCGATCGAGAAGGCCTACATCCACTACGTGATGAGCCAGACCGAGGGCCGGAAAGCCGAGGCGGCGCGGATCCTCGGGATCGACGCCTCCACCCTGTACCGGAAGATTCAGCGCTACAACCTGACCGACTTTGTCACCCGAAAGGATAAACCGTCCGGCACTCCTGACGGCGCCTAGGCGAAGATTGCACAGGCCGCGGGAATGCCGCTTGCACATACCAGGGCTAAAGCGAACCGAAAGGGAAGAGGATCTGGATATGAATCGGATACGGAACAATCGCGGTTTCACCTTGATCGAGCTGATGATCGTCGTCGTCATCATCGGCATCCTCGCCGCCCTCGCCATTCCACGCTACATGACCGCCAGCGCCAAGTCCAAGCAGAGCGAGGCCAAGGCCATCCTCAAGCAGGTCTACGAGGGCGAGCGCGCCTACTTCCACGCCTCCGAGAACAACACCTACTGGACGCCGGCCGCCCCCGCGAGCGCGGGGAACCGGACCGCCTTCGCCGAATTGTGCGTGGAGATCGGCGCCTCGGCCCGCTACACCTACACCATCACCACGGCCGCCGGCTCCTTCACCGCCACCGCCACGGCCAACATCGACGACGACGCGGTCCTCGACACCTGGACAATCAACGAGCAGGGCGTCCTCACCAACACCGTCAATGACATTCTCGTCTCCTGATCCCGTCCGACGGGCGTGGGGTCCTCTGATGGCCATCGATCCGTGCGACGGCACGTCTCTCCGGAGGCGCGCCGTCGCTTCGTTTTGGCCTCCCCTCCCGCCCGCCGCCGCTCCTGCATCCTGCAAGGACTCTCGCAAATTGCCGAGTTCCCCGGCCGACAAAAACCGTCGAATCTGTCGGCCCCTCGCCATAGCCCGCCGGCCCTCCCGAAAACCTATACCGCCGCAAGGCTTTCCGGCCCCCCAATCTGTTCAATTTTCCGACGGCAAAAGGTATGGACTTTGCGATAGGATCAGCCGACACAGATGCTGAAGTGAAAGCTGGAACCTGAATCACCGTACTATAGGAGGTCAGCATGTTCTCAACCATCCGCAACCGCAAAGGTTTCACCCTGATCGAGTTGATGATCGTCGTGGTCATCATCGGGATTCTGGCGGCTTTGGCCATCCCGCGCTTCATGCAGGCGTCGATGAAGTCCAAGCAGTCGGAAGCCAAGGGTATCCTGAAGCAGATCTACACGATGGAGCACGCCTACCGCCAGGAGCATGACGTATACGTGACCGATCTGAACACGATCGGCGTCGAGCTGCAGCCGCAGCCGCCGCGCCGCTACGGCTACGTCATCGCTCTGAACGGGACCGGGTTCACGGCCACGGCGACCGCGAACCTGGATGATGACGCGACCATCGACACCTGGACGATTGACGACGGCGGCATTCTCCAGTGCACCGTCAACGACGTCACGGGTTGATAGGACGACTTCACACCTCCCTACCGGAAGGGGCGCCCGCTCGCGGGCGCCCCTTCTTTTTGCGCAACTTTCGCCCGGCCGCCGCCGATACCTCTATTGTAGTTGCTTTCTCCCGCCCCACAATGCTAGGATACCGTATGACCAACCTGCGCTTTGTACCGCTTGCGCTGGCGGTGCTGTGCCTGCCGGCCGCCGGCGCCCCGGGCGAACCGCCCCCGGAGATCTGGGGCCTGACCCACCTCGCCGACTACCTGGCCCTCACCCCGGCCGACATCAGCTTCCGCCCCGACTACACCGAGCCCGACTCCTTCCGCCTCCAGGTCCTCTCCGGCCTCATGGAGAACCCCCTCGGCATGATCGACTACGCCGCCGGTCTCCGCCGTGCCTACACCAAAGGCCAGCCCGAGGTGACGGCCGCGCTCCTGTCCCGCGATCTCGCGGTGGTCGGCCGCCCCGACCGCACCCCGCCGTACCGTCCGACCGGACCGGAAATGCAGCAGGGCTATAACCTGTTCTACGCCAGCCCCGGCCTGAACCAGCTCATGGCCCGGGCCGGTCTCTACCTCGACGTCATCTTCCCCCGGTCCGCCGAGACGGCCCTGGCATCGCTCAGCCCCGCCCAGCGGCGGTTTCTCACCGCCGAATTCAAGGAACTGCTGGTCAGTCACGCGGAGGAGGAGTTCTTCACCCCCGAGCAGCTTGATTCGGTCGAGAAGATCGAGGAGAAGTACACGGAGGAGTTCACCGCTTTCGGCTGGCGGATCGACAAGGACCCGATCCTCACCGCCGGTTTTGACTGCCTCCGCGACCTGATGCCCGAAATCGCCGCCCTTCGCCGCGACCTCGCCGCCGGGACCCTGGACGCCGGCGCCGTGATGAAAGGTCTCGGCCAGATCCCCGAGAAAGGGGTGGGCGAGGAATCCTACCTCGGCCGCCAACCCGGTTGGAAAGTCGGCGGCCCCGGCCCCGACTACTACGAGGGGGACTACTGGTTCATCTTCGATTTCGGCGGCGACGACGTCTACCGCCTCTCCTACGACCCGGCCCGCCCCCACGGCGTCATCATCATCGATCTCGCCGGCGATGACCGCTACCGCGGCCTCACCGATTTCGCGCTCGCCTCCGGCTGCCTCTCCGCCGGCCTGCTCCTCGACTTCGGCGGCAACGACCGCTACGACGCCCAGTCGTTCGCCCTCGGCTCCGGCTATTTCGGCTTCGGCCTCCTCTACGACGCGGCCGGCGACGATCGTTACGACGGCGACACGCACGTCATGGCCGCCGGCTCGTTCGGACTCGGCCTGCTCATCGACGAGGGGGGCCGCGACTGCTATAACGCCGCTCTCTACGCCCAGGGCTTCGGCTTCACCGAGGGCATGGGCGTGATCTACGACACCGACGGTTCCGACAGCTACTATGCCGGCGGCAAGTACAAGGACATCCTCCGCTATGAGGACCACTACCTCTCGCTCTCGCAGGGCTTCGGCTACGGCCTCCGCCCGTGGACCTCGGGCGGCATCGGCGCCATCATCGACGACCGCGGCAGCGACGCCTACTACACCGACATCTTCGGCCAGGGCACGAGCTACTGGTGGTCGCTCGGCGTCATCTACGATTCCTCCGGCAACGACACCTACAACTCGTTCCAGTATGCCCAGGGTTGCGCTACCCACATGACCCTCGGCGTGCTCATCGACGACGCCGGGAACGACGCCTACATCGGCAAGGGCCTCATGCAGGGCGTCGGCCACGACTACTCCTGCGGACTCCTCCTCGACCGCGCCGGCGACGATCTCTACACCGCCTGGGACCTCTCGCAGGCGGCCGGTTCCGCCAACGGCGTCGGCATCCTCATCGACAACGCCGGCGCCGACCGCTACTTCATCCGCAACGCCGACAACACGCACGGCTACGGCAACCCCCGTCGAGATTTCGGCTCGATCGGCCTGTTCCTCGACCTCGGCGGCGAAGACCTCTACAACGGCTACGGCGGCGACAACCTCTACTGGCGCACCCCTTCCCAATGGGGCGGCGGCATGGACATCGAACGCGCCCCGCGCCCGGACAGCGCCGTCATCGGGGAGGTGCAGTGATGTTTTCGGATTTCAAGAATCAGGACACCCTTCAGAAGCCCAGGACCGCCTCGGACGGCCGTGCGTCTCACGCTGACCCGGCGGCCCGGCGGCCGCTGTGGCGGCCCGGCGGCCGGGTGCGCACCCTCATCGGCGGCCTCCTGTTGGTGATCGTCCTTGCCCCCGCTCTGAGCGCGCAGATCGACCTCCAGCACCGCATCGACTCGCTGTTTGTCATCGCTTCCTCCGGCGAGGTGCGCTACCAGAAGTTGACCGGCCCTGCGATGGACTCGATCGCGGCTTTTGGCCAGCCGGCGGTCCCATACCTGATCGACAAGTTCGACACGAAATCGGCCCGCGACCGCTGGACGATCATCTGGATTCTCCAGCGCATCGGCTCTCCCGCGGTTCCCGACCTGGTGCGGGCTCTCGATCGCGCCGATCCGCTCGTGGTCTCGCGCGTCGCCTGGGCGCTCGGCGACATCAAGGACACCGGCGCCGTTCTCCCGCTCATCGCCAAGAGCACCCACGCCGCCTGGCAGGTCCGCGAGGAGACGATCGGCTCTCTCGGCGACATCGGCGACCGGCGCGGCGACAACGCCATCCTGGCCGCCTTGGGCGACTCGATCGGCCAGGTGCGCAAGGCGGCTGCGGTCGCCGCCGGCAGGCTGAAAATCCTCGAGGCCGCCGCGCCCCTGGTCCACCGGTTCGGCGATCCCTTCTACGGCGCCCGCCTGGCCGCGGTCGACGCCCTCCTGCAGCTGGACACCGTGCTCAGCCTGCCCGTCCTCATCGATTCTCTGGCCTCGGCCGACGCCTTCGTGAGCGCCCTCTCGGCCGCGGCCCTCGGCCGCATCGGCGCCGACCGCGCGCTCGACGCGCTTTTCCGGCAGGCGACGGAGGATCCCGACCCGGCCCGGCGCGTGCCGGCCGCCTGCGCCCTCATCGAGGCCGACCCGCTCGATCGCTGCCGCTACCGCGAGAAACTGCTCGCCGCGCAGCCTGACCGCCTCGGGCGCCTGAAAGTGGAGTCCGCCCTGAAAACGGCCCGCCATGTCGAAAAAGGAACTGCACAGTAAGCTCGACCGGCTCCGCGGCCACATCGTCGCAAAACCCGCGGCCCCGCCGCCCGAGGTTCTCCCGGAGCGCTGCCGGGTGCTGGCCGAGCGGCTCGATGGCGAGGCGGTCTGCACCGCGCGCGGCGGTTTTGTCCTCATCCGCAAACGCTTTCCCCCTGTCTACACCCACGGCGAGATCGCGCTGGCGGATTTCGCCGCCCGCACCGACTTCCCCGCCTCCGCCTTCACCGCCTCCGACGACCCGGCCCGCCTCCCCGTCGCCGACCTGCGCTTCTTCGACCTCGAGACCATCGGCCTCGGCGGCGCCGGCACAGCCGCTTTTCTCGTCGGCCTCGGCGCTCTCGTCGAGGGCGGCTTCGAGGTCCGCCAGTATCTGCTGCCCGACTACGATGACGAGGCCGCGCTGCTGGCCGCGGTCGCCGAGGAATTCTCCGACCGCACCGTCCTGGTCTCCTACAACGGCGCCGCGTTCGACCTCCCCATCCTCCTCGACCGCTTCACCATCAACCGCGTCGGCCGGGAGATCCCCCGCGCCCGCCACGTCGATTTGCTCCACGCGGTCCGGCGCCTGTTCCGGCGGCGCCTGCGCCAGTGCGACCTCGGCAATATTGAGCGCGATGTCTTCGGGTTCCGCCGTTTCGACGACATCCCCGGCTACCTCGTCCCCTCCGTCTATTTCGACTGGCTGAGCGATCACAAACTCGACGAGATGGAGAAAGTCCTCCAGCACAACCGCCACGACATCGTCTCGCTGTACTTCCTCGCCGCCGTCCTCGCCGAGGTGTTCGAGTCGCGAGGGGAGAGGCTCTCGGAGATCGACGATCTCCACTCGCTCGCCCGCGTGTTCAACCGCCGCCGCGATTTCGATCTGGTCGTCGATCTCAACCGCCGGGTGGAGAGTCTCGCCGGCACTCCCGACCCCCTGGCCGATCATCCGGACCCTCGCGCCGACCGCGCCCAACCGGGCGGTCACCCCGGCGCCCGTGCGCTCCCCGCCGATGTCCTCTTCTTCCACGCGCAGACTCATAAGCGCCGCGGGGAGTATGACGAGGCTGTCGTGATCTGGAAGCAGCTCGCGTCGTCAATCCCGGCCCCTCCCGCAACCGGTCCCGCTACCGGTCCCGCGTCTCCTCCCGCCACCGGTCCCGCGCCTCCTCCCGCCACCGGTCCCGCGACCGGCTCTTCTCATTTGTCATTCCCGCGAAGGCGGGAACCCAGGCACACCCCGACCGGAGCTTCGGACTTGCCGATCAGGCACAACCTCCCCGCCGATCAGACCCCCTCCGGTCCCGGCCTGACCTCACCCGCCGATGCCGGAACCCTCCTCCGCGTCGCCTACCGCGCCTGCCTCGAACTCGCTATCCACTATGAGCACCGCGCCAAGGAATTCGCCCTCGCCCTCGCCTATACCCGCCGCGCCGAATCCCTCCCCGACCTGAATCCCTCGCGTCGGAGGAGTCTGCAGAAGCGCCGGGATCGCCTGGTGCGAAAGCAGGAGGCGTGAGCCGGCGGCCCCGCTGTTCTGATTGCACTTGACGCGCTTGGGCAAAAGCGACAAATTGAGCGCTGTTGGAATGCACGATCGCTAATCGCGGGGCGTCGGCTCCATTATTGCGCCAGGAGGATGTATGAGCGACTTCGCCGAGGATGATGTCACCAGAAGCATAGCGCCGCTCGCCGAGGGCCAGATTGTCGGCCACTTCCGCATCGAGTCCCGCATCGGCGCCGGCGGCATGGGAACCGTGTTCCTTGCCCACGACATGGATCTCGACCGCAAAGTCGCTCTCAAGCATCTGTCCCCGGAGCTTGCCCAGGACGAGCAGTTCCAGGCGCGCTTCCGGCGGGAGGCCAGAATCCTCGCCAACCTGAACCATCCGAACATCGTCGGCATCTACGAGGTCTTCCAGGCGGGCAACCGCTCGTTTATCGCCATGGAATACGTTGACGGCCGTCCCTTGAGCGCCCAGCCCGACCGGCCGCTTGCTGAGATTTGCCAGACGGCCGTTGAGATCGCCTCCGGGCTCAAGACCGCCCACGACGCGGGTATTGTGCACCGCGACATCAAACCGGCCAACATTCTGGTAGGCCAGGACGGCCGGGTAAAGATCCTCGATTTCGGTCTGGCCAAGCGTACTGACGATCAGGACATCACCCGCACCGGGGGGACCGCGGGCACCTTCGCCTACATGTCTCCCGAACAGGTGCGGGGAACGGCCGTCGACAGACGTTCGGACATCTTCTCGTTCGGAGTCGTGCTGTACGAGATGGTCCTCGGCCGCCGCCCGTTTCGCGGCGAGTACGCCGCGGAAATCGCGCACAGAATTGTCGCCGAACCGCCGTCGGCCCTCGATCCCGCCGGGACCGGCATCCCTCCGGAACTGCTCCGCATTATCGGCCGGTGCCTGGAGAAGGACCCGGTGGATCGGTATCAGGAAACCGGCCAGGTGGTCGACGACCTGAAGCACTTCCAGCGCGTCCTTTCCGGGTCCGGCGACCCCTTTGCCGTCATCTCCTCGCCCCGGAGCGGAGTCGGCGCCGCGCCGGTCGCGGATGCTCTCGACGCGTCGCAGATTCCCGCGCGCCCGCCTCAGCCGAAACCGCTCTTTCTGCTTTTCGGCCTGGGCCTCGCCGCAGTCGGTGTGGCGCTTCTGCTTGCCTTCACCCCCCAGCCGCTATCCGAACTCGAGCGGGCTACGACCGCACCTGCGCAGGTGGAAAAGGCCGCCCTTGACCTGGCGCGGCGTGACCACAGCGGCCTTTTGGGTTTCCGATCCTACACCGTCAGCGATGCCGACGCCGAGCTTCAGGAAATCAGGGAGTTCCTTCGTCCCTCCGACCGCGAGTGGGAGGCGCTCAGCCAATGGCGGCCTGCCCAGTTTTACCGTACCGCTGCCGTGAGCGCCGATCAGCAGGAACGGTACGACGTGCTCACGACCCTCGATGGCCGGTGTTTTTCCTTCAGCCATTCGCTGCGCCCCGACCGGAGGTCCGATTCCGCGTCCGTTGATTCGCTCCGGAGCGCGGCCGGGCAGTATGCGCAGGCATTTCTCGGCCGGGACCTCGATTCCCTGAGAGAAATGCCGGTGGCCGTTTCCTTCTCCGCAGGCGTCGCCCAAACGAGCTTTCAGTGGGTCGAGCCCGATACTCTCCTGGCCGGGGCCGTGGGAGAAGTCCGTGCGACGTTCTCCGGCGCCGCCCTCACGGACATTCGCTCGACTGCGGCGTTCCCCGAGGTTCTGCGTCGCACCATCGCCAGCCGGGGCCCGGACTGGATCTCTACCGGCACTTTCTGCGCGGTCACGCTGGCCTTTTTGGCTGCCTGCATATTCGTCACCAAAAAGAGGATGTGGCAGTTCCCGTCCCCGTCGGTCCTCGTCGCCGCTTACGCCCTCATGGTAATCGGCCTGCTGGGCGGCACCGGGGCGTACGAGAAATTCGCTGATACCGGCACGGCCGGCGTGCTGACCCATGTGCTCCTCCTTCTCGTCCTCTTTGCCTTCTTGGCCGTCGCCGTGTATCTGGTCATCGCCGCCGTTTATGGTGTGGTCGGGCGTGTCAAACCGGGCCTCCTGGCCGGACTCGCGCCCCTCCTGAAGGGGAGGATGGAGCGCCCTGCTCTTGCCGCCGCCGCGAGTACCGGGTTTGTCTGCGGCGCCGCGCTGTATGTGGTGTGCATGCTCTACCGCCATTCGGCCGCGGTCCTGTTCGATACGGCCGGCAGCCTGTCGTCGTCTTCCGAGTATGTGAATTCCGGCGTGCAGGTGCTGTCTCTGACCATCCTGGGGCTGCCTTTCACATGCGCGGCGGTCGGCCTGTTCGTTCTCCTGGCTGAGATTCTGGAACACTATACGCCGGTCGGCAAGAGAGCCTGGCTGCTGTTGACCCTGGTGGTTACGGTGCTCGTGGCTGCCAACCAGACGTCCGCGGCCGGCGACAGCGCTGTGGATTTGCCGGCGCTGTGGCTGGTGATCTTCATCTTTGTCTCGGTCTGGCTGACCAATCGCTACGGCCTGTTCGCCGGGGCTCTCGCGGTCGTCGTTTACAACCTGGTGGACAGCGCCGTCATGTTGGCCCACTATGGCCACGGAGGGTTCCTCAAAGACTCCCTGCTGTGTCTCCTTCTGTGGGGTGTGCCCGCGGTCTACGCCACCTACTACGCGGTGCGTCGCCCGGCCCCGGCCAAGTAGGTTCGGAGCCGCCCGCTCGCGACCGCCGGCCCGGCTGCGCGGGGCCGGCGTTTTTTCCCGCAACACGCCGCCGGGACGGCACTGCCTGCGGGCGCCCGATTTGCCGGCCTGATTCTCGCCCTTCGTCTCAACCCCTTGCTCATTCCGCCGATAATACTCATATGACAGACGCCAAGACGCCCGCCATGACCGAGCAGGATCTCTTCCAGATCATCCTCCGGGATCACGAGGAGTTGGCCTCGCTGCCGCAGTCGCTGGCCGAGGTACTCCGGCTGGCCCGCGATCCTGATTCTTCCGCCCGCGACCTGGCCGCCGTGCTGATGCGCGACCCCGGTCTGACGACCAAACTTCTCCGGCTGGCCAACTCCCCCTATTTCGGAGCCGGCCGCCGGATCAGTTCGGTCACCCAGGCGGTTATGACCCTCGGGATGCGCGCCGTGACCGCGCTGGCGCTCTCGGCCTCGGTCTACGACCTCACCGGCAAATGGGCCGGGGCCGTCGACCGCCTTCGCTTCTGGCGCCACTCGCTGGCGGTTGCGATCGGCGCCCGGAGTATCGCCGAATCGATTCGCTACGAGTGTTCCGAAGAGGCGTTCGTCGCCGGCCTCCTGCACGACATCGGTCTGCTCGTGCTGGAAAAATCGTTCCCCGAGCGCTATGCCCGGCTTTGGCGGCAGGCCGAGGCGGGGGAGAGCCTGCCCGATCTGGAGGATCAGGTCTGGGGCACCAACCACGCCCGTGTCGGCCAGTTCCTCCTCGAACAGTGGCACATCCCGGAGGCGGTCTGCTCCGCGGTCGGCAAGCACCACACCGAGTACCCGGCCGATGACCACGACCCGGCCTTCCGCCTTCCGCAGATCGTCGCCCTCGCCAACGACATCGCCCAGTTCACGATTGTGAAGGCGCGCCCGCTCCACGCCCAGCACATGGATCGCCAGGACATCCTCTGTGGCAACCTCAAGATCGATGCCGACCGGCTGCAGAAGATCCGCGAGGATCTGCTCTCCCGGACCATGCAGGAGGCGGCCTTCCTCGAAATCGAAATCGGCTCCAACGAGGTGCTCCTCACGGAGGCCAACCGCATCCTCTACCACCAGTTCATCGCGCTCGAGCGGCTGCTGCGCGAGAACCGCGCCATGCAGCGCGAGATCGCCCGCGGCCAGCTCGAAAAATCCGCCCTCGAGACCCTCAAAACCATCACCGCCACCTTCAATCACTACATCAACAACGCGGTCGGCGCTATCCTCGGCCGCGCCCAGCTCGTCCAGCACGATATCCGTCGGGGCACGTTCGCCCGGAATCCCGAGAGCGCGCTCGAATCGATGGAGATCATCGTCAACGGCGTGAAGACGATCCGCTCAGTGATGGAGGAGCTCACCAATCTCTCCGCCTTCAAGACCACCGTTTACTACGACGACACGTACATCATCGACATCGAAAAGAAGATCCGGAAAAAAGTCGAAGCGATCGGCGACAGCCCGGCCCCGGCCGCGAAGTAAGCGGTTGGACACCAATGGATTAGATGATTTATCGAAAGTCGGAGAGAAGCTCTGAAGGGTCGCCCCGCGGGCTCAGTCTTCCCCCACCACGATCCTGGTCCGCGTTCCCGTAATCGTCAGTTCCGGCCGCGCTTTCCCCAGCGCCAGCTCCGCCACAGTCGTCGTTCCGGCCTGCTTCAGCGACAGGGGGTAGGATGACTCGATCTTGCCGTCGACCGCAGTCGCCCGCATGAGCAGGTCGATGCCCGGTTCCAGCGTCAGGTTGATCACGCCGCCGGTTGAGCGGATCGCCGATGGTCCCTGCAGCGGTCCCGACACGCTCACCGTAATTGGTCCGTTGGAATTAGTCAGGCTGATCGGTCCCGAGAAGTCGGTGGCCTGGATGGGAGCGAAGGAGTTGCCGGCCTCGATCCGCCCGGTGATGTCGGAGATCACAATCGGGGCGTGGCTGTTCTCGGCCGTCACCGACCCCTTCACGTACGCGATCTGCATCGGCTGGTACCGGCTGGTCAGCCGGCAGTTTCCCTCGGAGTGCTGGACCTCCACCTGGCCGTTGGAGTTGTCGACGCTGATATCCCCTTGGTGGTAGCTGATGCGCACCTGGCCGCTGTTGCGGATGTCGACGGGCCCGGCGCACTCGGCCAGCTGCACCGATGCGTACTCGTTGTCAATCGTCACCTCCCCATCGCAGCCCTGCAGCTCCACCGGCGTACGGCGCGCGGTGATCGCAATATGCCCCTCGACTCCGGTCAGACGCACCGATCCCATCTGGCACGTCAGCCCTACCCGCCCCACGATGTCGCTGCCGGTCACGTCGGCGTGTTCGGTGGTGAGCATCACATCGTTTTCCAGGCTTTCGAGCACAACGCTGCCGAACGGACTTGTCACGATGAGCGGGTTGTCCTGCGGCACCATGACGGTGAGAGTCCGGTTCGCGGCCTTCTGGCGGGTATCGCGCAACTCGGGCATCAGGTAGCCGACCTCGTAGCCGCTGCCGGACCGTTCGAGCCGAAGGCGGACTTCTTCCGCGAGCGCCTCGGCCGCTTTGCGCGAATCGGCCCCGAGCGTGATCTCTCCCCGCACCAGGAGCAGCTCCCGGTCCCACCCGATCAAGCGCAGGTCGCCGTTCGGGTTGGTGATCGTGATCGGCGCGCGCGAGGCGACCCGCAGGCTGTCGCCGTACTCCCGGACCACCTCGGTCTTTCCCCCGGCGCCCGTGAACACGATGTTGCGGTCGCCCACCACCACCGGCGTTCGAGGCGGGGCCGGTGGTTTGGCCGACGCGACATAGACCTGCGGGATCACCGCACACATCGAATCCCCGAACAGCGAATCAAGGTACTCCAGCTTGGCCAGCTGGGCGGGGTCGAAATCAAACGTGAAATCGAAATCCGGCACCGCCACCTGGACGTTCCCGTCGCGCCCCAGCAGTCTGACATAGACCTGCCGGAGCTTCTCGGCGTCGACCTGCCCGGAGTCGCTGGCTTGCTGGAAACAGAAATAGAGCTCCGGCGGCAGCCCGTCATTTTCCGAGGGGAGGTCGGCGAGCTCCGATTCGAGCTGGATGGTGATGGCCTCGAGGCTGCGCCCCAGATTCTCGCTCAGGGCATAGGCGCGCCGGTCCGCCCGCACCGCCTCCCGCTGGGAGTCGAGGGCCGCGCGCACGCGGCTCAGGTCCCCCTCCAGTTGCAGGGCGTTTTTCAGGTACGCGCCCGCGGCGAGCCGCTCCATCAACACCTGCAGCTCTTTCTGCTCCGCGGTCACCGTGCTCGCCGCCGTTTGCCCGCTCCGACCGGCGGAGCGCGACTTGACGGCCGCCTCCGCGAGGTACCGGTTGTAGTCCTTCATCACCTCTTTGAGCTCGTTGAGCAGCTCGAGGTACTCGCGGCCGAGATCTCGGACCTCGCGGCTGAGGCGCTGCAGCTCCTCGCGCCGGGCGTCTTCCGCACGATCCTGATGCCGGTCGCCCGCTGGCGGCGGCGGAGGAAGCGGGGCCTGAGCCCACACCGGGCCGGCCGGGGAGAAACCTCCCATAAGAACACACATGACCGCGACCGCCGTCGCCGCTCCCGCCCTTCGGCCTCGGCGCGCGCCGCACCGCAAGCCGGCCTGCAGGAATGCTCCCGCACCTGTCCGGTTCGGCTGATCTCCGCCGAATCGCGGTATGCTTGCTCCTACGCCTGCGGCAGTCATGTCCGTGTCCTTTCCGCCACCCGCGGGATCAGTCAACATCCCACGGGTTCTCGACCATCGGCGGTTCGCCGACCGGCAAATGGTCTTTCAACCCAATGAGTTGGCACATATTTGCCAAGATCAAGTCCTTTCTTTTTCTACACGCGGCCGGCCATTTTCTTCCCGCCGGGTCAATCCCGGCGCCGACCGTCACGCGGCTTACGTGCGCTCAGGCACACGTACCCTAGCTTGGATACGCAGCGAGACGCAATTGGTTTCCTTTGCAGAGGGGAAATCGGCGCTGGGGTTATTCCGCGTCGGGCCCCGCAATCGACTGATTGGTAACGCCTTACGTGATTCTCCTGCCCCTCCGCGGGGCGAGGTCGGGCAAGTGGCGTGGACGGCTCTTGGCCACCGCCGGGGCGGACCTGGTGGGCGGGGGATGTCACGCTGCGGCAAAGCGGTCTGCCCGGCGGCGCCGGGCTCGTTTACCGCTGGTTCACAAGTTGCGCCGTCAGGCGCTGGATGTGCCAGGTATGGACCCGCTCGTGCCAGAGAGCCCGGCGGGCGACTTTGCGGGCCGACCAAAACTCCCCGTGCCCCTCGCTCACCGTCGCATCATTGGCGAAGCGGGGAAGGTGCATGAGCAGGTGGCGGCGGACCGATTCCAGCATCGCGAAGGGATCGGTTCCGAGAGTCTCTTTCTGCGGCGCCAGACCGAGCTTGTCCAGATACCAGCGCTCGGCCGTGGCCGCGTGCGTGAGGATCCCGGCGATCGTGCCGAAGCGCTCCCCCGCGATGGGCTGGTCGAGGGCCGCGGCCGGTACCCGGCGCACGGCGGAAATCAGGTCCGACCGCGTGCAGCTCAACAGCCACCGCACGTCGTCGATCTCACCCGCCAGGAGGGGACGGCGGTCCCAGGCGAAGAAGGCATTCACCCAGTACCCGTCGAGCGTCTCGTAGTTCCTGAATTCCTCGACCACCTCGATACCCATCTGCTCGATCGCCTCGCTGCTGACGCGCTCATACCCGTCCCGCCAGTTGAAGTAATCGGCGATAGCCCGCGGGGCGCACCGCACGACTTCGTCACGCGCCGAGGCCCGGGCAAAACATCCGGGCAGGTCAACCACCCAGGCAATCCATTTGCCGGGTTCGGTCTGCTCCAGACCCAGAGCGAATTTCATGATTCCGCTGCACCGCAGTTTTCAGGTGAACCTCAGACCAAGGTAATGCGGCAGTCGACGGATGTAAAGGACAGACCGCCGTGTCCTCCGGGTTTGCGGCCGGAGGCGGCGCACCGACTGCTCCGAGGCGGGGCGGGTTGAAATCTGACTGTCGACCGATGATCGGCGCGGGGTTCAGATGCGCCGGTAGGCAAGGAAAAGCACAATCTGTCACAGCGGCTTCACAATTAGGGCGGGGCGGTTGCAGGAGAGGGGCCGGGGCCGGCGTAAGTTCATTGAGTTCAGGCCGTTAATCTGTTGGCCCGATTCTTGCGTCACTGTTCCTGCGGAGTGAAATGACCTTGACTTTTAGGGACCGGAAAGTATATTTGTATGGCCAAAGAGACCCGCGCAATTACTGCACTGGCGCATCGAGTTTATACGTCCACGATTGGTGTGGGGTTACCGGCGCTAAATGTTGCGTTGACAGGTTTCCTATGCCCCGTCGGCGCATGGAAATATGGCACTACTGGATCGATTTGACACTGATTCCAGGCAGCTGTCCGGTGGGGACTCGAGCAGCCGGGCAGTTCGACCGAGAGGAAAGATGAAACACTCAGGGATTCCGCGAATTCCAATGCTGTTTGTCCTCACCCTTATCTGCAGCGCCGGCGCCTGGGCTCAGGCGGAGGCGGCAACGATCGCCACCGATTCGGTGGCCCTCTGTTTCCAGGAGGCGCTCTTCGATACGATTGCGGTGGACCTGCCGAACCCGGGCAATCCGGGCGTCGCCATGGCGCTCGTCAGCGGGCCGGGGGCGTTGACATACAGCGTGTCCGACAAGCTCTACGGTTACTATGAATACGCGCCGTCCGGCGACACCGCCTTCGAGATCGTCTACCGGGTGTGGTATGCCCCGACGGACTCGGCGGATTTCCGGCACCGCTACATTGTGTGGGTCGATGAGCCGCCCACTCTGGGCGACCAGTACAACGCGTTCAAGGTCTGCTGGCCCGGTCCGCACTACTTGAAAGTGTACGCGTGGGATCCCGAGTCGAGGCCGCTCGCCTGGGAAATTGTGTCGGGACCGGGGACAATCGACAGTCAGGGGCTTATCACCTACACGCCCGACACGGCGGGAGTGTACGTTTTTGAGGTCGCGGCGAGCGACGACTGCAATAGGGCGGCGGCCACGGTCTATGACACCGTCCGCTTCAACGGCGCGCCGCGAATTGTCCTCGCCGACAGCATTTTCAGCCTCTGCGCCGAGGGGGAGATCTGTTTCGACGTGGTGTTTTCGGATCCGGATGGAGACGCCGTCTGGTTCAACCAGGTGGGCGGGCCCGGGTCAACCACGGTCGTGAATGATTCGGTCGGGCGCACCTGCTTCGCGCCGGCGCCCGGCGACAGCGCCTGGTACACGTTTACGTATTCCTATCTGGACGATTGCGAGGGCAGCGACAGGGCGCCGGTGAGCCCCCAGTGGCTGGTGGATTCGGTGCGCGTCCTGGTCGTGCCGAACCGGCCGCCGCAGCTGGTCTGTCCCGACCCCCAGGAGTTTTCCACCTGCGCTCTCGATACCTTCTGCTTTGAGGTCGAAGCGCTCGATCCCGAAAACGGGCCGCTGGAGTTCGCCGTCATCTCGGGAAACGCGTACCTCGACGAGACCGGGAAAGTCTGCTTTGCGGGCGAGGAATCGGACGCGTTCGAGATCGCGCTCACAGTGACCGACGAGTGCGGTTTGACCGATACCTGCACAGTCCCGGTGACCGTGTCCGGCAACCGTCCGCCCTACGTGACCATGGCGGCGGATTTTGCGGTGGCGCTGTGCGCCCCCGAGACCGTCTGTTTCGCGGCGGCGGTCGACGATCCGGATTTCGATATTGCCTCGGTGACCGCCTCTTTCGGCATCTGGGATGAGGCGACCGACCGGCTGTGCTTCACCGCCGATACCGCGGGCGTGTACGTGCTGGTGGTGACGGCCGCCGATTCCTGCGGCATCGTCGCCGCCGACACGACGGTCGTGACGGTGTCGCGGCCGGCTCCGCCGACCGTGAGCCTCGGAGATGACTTGGCCGTCTCGGTCTGCGGAACTACGGAGGTTTGTGTCGAGGCGAGTGTTACGGCGGACACCGTGCTGTCCTACATTCTTCCGATGGAGCACGTGTTCTCGTTCAACGCCGAGACCGGCGAGATCTGCTTCACGCCGGATACGGCGGGCGTCTACACGATCGTGTTCGGGGTCGTGGGCGAATGCGGCTTCAGCGACCGCGACACGACCCGGGTGACGGTCGCCTTCTCATCGGGACCCTCTGTGGATCTCGGCGACGACCGGGCGGTGAGTCTCTGCGGGCCGGGCGAAGTGTGTGTCGATGTCGAGGCGTCCGCGGGAGATCTGACGATCCTCCCGCCCGCCGCATCGTACGACGCCGAGACCGGCCGGATTTGCTTCCCCGCCGACACGGCCGGTCTCTACCGGCTCATCGCGCAGGTCACGGATTCCTGCGGCGCGGCGGTCGACACGGTGAACATTTCGGTCGATCTGGGACAGCCGCCGGTGATCGCGCCGCTTCCGGACACGACCATCTATCTTTGCTACTCCCAGTGGATCTGCCTCCCCTTGGCGGTGACGGATCCGGACGGCGACCTCGACACGGTGATCACCAACCGGGGCACGGTGACCAACGACGGCCGCGTGTGCTTCGTGCCCTACACGGGCGGCCAGTATGAAATCATCATCACGGCAATCGACGAGTGCGGCAACCGGGACGTCGACACCGCCGTCGTGACCATCAAGACGGACGAGAACGTCAATATCATTACCCCGCGCGACACGACCGTGTTCACGTGTTCGCTGGTCGACACCTTCTGCTTCCCCGTGGCCGGAGTGCCGGAGGGGGCGCAGGTGACGGTGAGCGGCATCAACACCTGGTGGGACGCGGCCAATCAGACGGTCTGTTTCTGGTCGCAGTGCTCCAATCAGAACCGGGTGCGCCTGACGGTGCGGACGCCCTGCACGACCTACCAGCGGGAGTTCCGGGTCACGGTGCTGTGCAACAGCGCCCCGGTGGTGTTCCTGCCGGGAGACACCAGCCTCGCCCTGTGCGGCACTGAGACGTTCTGCCTGCCGGCGGCGATCAGCGATGTCAATCGGAACATTCAGTCGATTACGGTGACTGGAGGCGTGTACAATCCGCGGACAAGCCGCATCTGCGTCGACCTCGCCGGTCCGGGCACGTACACGGTGACCGCGGTGGCGGTCGATTCCTGCGGCGCCAGCGACAGCGACCAGATGCAGATCACCGTGCTGGCGAACCGGCCGCCGACGGTGACGGTTGCGGCCCCGGATACAGCTCTCAGCCAGTGCCAGCCGCAGCAGGTCTGCCTGCCCGTCACGATTGCCGACCCGGACGGCCAGCCGGTCACGGTGGTCTCGCTGACCGGCGGATTTACCTACAACGCCGCAGCCTCGGAGATCTGCTTCACCCCGGGCGCGGAGGGTACTTACTGCGGAGCGCTCGTGATTGCCGACCAGTGCAACCTGCAGGATACGGCGAATTTCTGCGTGACCATCACCACAGGCGGTTCCGTCGACATTGACTGCCCCGTCGGCGCCCCGCCCGCGGTTGTGCTCTGCGCGCCCGGCGAGGTGTGCCTGCCGCTGGAGATCACCGGCGCCGGTTACTCGGTCTGGACAAACATCGGCGTCTGGGCAAACAACGAACTCTGTTTCACGGCCGATACGAGCGGCGTCTACAGCGTGCGCGTCATCGCCTCGGCCAAGTGCAACGGCGACACCTGCGAGTTCAATGTCCCCGTGAGCGTCGCCGAACCGGTCTCGATTCTCTGCCCGCCGGATACGACCGTCATCCTGTGTGCGCCCGACACGATCTGCCTGCCCTACAGCGCATCGGCGTCGGTCGAGTCGGTCCAGGCGTCGGGGGGCGCCTTCATAGACAATGGGACGGTCTGCGTGCCGATTCCTTCGGGCGTCGGACAGAAGTCGATTACATTGATCGCCTCCGGCGACTGCGGCGCGGATACCTGCAGCTTCACGATTACGTACGAGACAAACCGCCCGCCGGTGATCGTGCTGACGTCCCCGCCGCCGGTGACGACCTGCGCCACCGCCAATGTCTGCGTGCGGTACCAGGTCGCCGACCTTGACTCCAACATCGTGTCGGTCGTGGCCGGTGCGGGAGTGGTGGGGCCCGATTCGATCTGCTTCAGCAACCTGGCCGTGGGCACATACCAGGTGATCGCGACCGTGACCGACGCTTGCGGGGCCACCGGCAAGGACACGGTGACGATCCGGGTGTTGGCCGGGCAGTCGGCGACGATCATCTGCCCGACGAGCCCGCCGGTCGATACGATCTGCGCCCTCGACACGGTTTGCGTGGCCGCTCCGGTCAGTCCGGCCGGCGCGACGGTGACGGTGACCCCGGTCGGGTGGTACAACGCGGGCACGGGACAGGTATGTGTTCCGGTCAGCGCGACCGGGACCATAAACGTGCGGATGATCGCGGCTGCGCCCTGCGGGAGCGACACCTGCGAATTCACCGTCTCCATCGTGCGCGCGGAACAGGTGGCGGTGACGGCGCCGGCGACCGAGGATACTCTGGTCTGTTTCAGCGGTCCGGCCACGATCTGTTACCCGGTCACCGTGACCGGGACGCAGGTGAACGTCACGGTGACGAGCCCGGCGGTGTACAGCGCCGGACGGGTCTGCCTGCCGGTGAGCGCGCCCGGCACCTACCCCATTACGCTCACGGCGGTGGGCTACTGCAACACGGTGAGCAAGACCACGAATGTGATCGTGCGCGCCGACCAGTCGCCGGTGCTCACGGTGCCCGGCCTGCAGACTTTCGAGCGCTGCGCCGACGATACGAGCCGGATCTGTATCGACGGGATTTTCGCAACCGACGCCGAGTCGACGCCGGTTCTCTCGCGGACCTGCGGCGCGGGCAGTTTCACGCTTGCCGGCACGGACAGCGGCCAGGTGTGCTTCGTCCCCGACACGTTCGGCGTGTACAGCTTCTGTTTTGAGGCGACCGACGGGTGCCACACGGTTCGCGACACGATGGATGTCGAGGTGGTGGAGAAGCCGGGCTGCGATGTCTGCGTGAAGATCTGGCTGGACGGCGGCGACTGCACTCCGGTCGGCGTGACCAAGACGATGGATATCTACATTGAGGCGTTGACGCCGATCGGCGGATTCGATCTGCTGCTGGCGTTCGACAAGTCGGTGCTGACGCTGACCGGCCTCACCCGCGCGGCCTCGCTCCAGGCCTGGGAGTACTTCACGTACCGGCTTGACGACGTCAACTGCGGGGCGAGCTGCTCCAATCGATTTGTGCGCCTGGTGGGGATCGCCGACATGAACAACGGCGCGCAGCATCCGCCGGCATCGGCGCTTTCGCCGGCGGGCCTGTTTGCGACCCTGGAGTTCTACGTCGCCAACGACCAGTCGCTGGGGGACCAGTGGGTGCCCGTCCAGTTCTACTGGTTTGACTGCGGCGACAACGCCTTCTCCGACCCCACCGGCTACAATCTCATGGTCGACCTGCGGATATTCGAGAACGACGTTCTGCGCTGGGACGAGGACGACGACGCGCTCTATCCGGAAGCGGCGCGGCCCATGGGGTTGGGCGCGCCGGACGACTGCTTCGTGCCGGTGCCCGGCAAGCCGACGCCGACTCGCTGCGTCGAATTCTATAACGCCGGCATCCACATCTGCCATCCGGATTCGCTCGACGACCGGGGTGACGTCAACCTGAACAATGTGCCCAACGAGATCAGCGACGTGGTCCTGTTCTCCAACTACTTTGTCTACGGGTTGTCGGTCTTCACCGTGAACATCGCCGGGCAGATCGCCGCGACCGACGTGAACGCCGACGGGCTGACGCTGACAGTGGCCGATCTGGTGTACCTGATCCGGGTGCTGGTCGGCGACGAGAACCCGTTCCCGCGTCTGGCGCCGCGGGGCCAGGATGTCATCCTGAGCGCGCTGCGCGAGGAGGGGCGGGTGACGATCAGTTCGGAGGCGCCGGGTGAGATCGGCGGGGCGCTCCTGGTTTACCAGGTGCCGCGCGGCGCACAGGTCAGCAACGTGGCCGCGATCGGAGCCGCCGCCGGTATGGATGTCAAGTGGAACGTGATGGACGGCCAGCTGCGGATCCTGCTGTTCAAGATCGGTAAGGCGGCGATCCCGGCGGGGCCGCAGGAGCTGGTCTCGGTGGCGCTCGAAGGGTCGGGCGAGCTGCTCCTGGCGCGCGCCGAAGTGGTTGACTACCAGGGTCAGGCGTACTCGGTGGCGGCCACCGGCGGGGTGTTGCCGAGCGAGTTTGTGCTCGACCAGAATTTCCCGAATCCGTTCAACCCGAGCACGGTGATCAGTTTCGCGCTGGCCAACACGGCCGACTGGACGCTGGCGATCTACAACGTCAACGGGGCGCTCGTGCGCGAGTACCACGGGTCGGATGCCGGGCGCGTCCAGGTGGAATGGGACGGTCGGGCGGCCGACGGCAGCCGGGTGGCATCGGGCGTGTACCTGTATCGCCTTGAGGCCGGGGAGTTTAACGACACGAAGAAGATGATCCTGTTGAAGTAAGACATCAATCCCCCTCTCTTATCTTTCCTCTGATACGCCCGTTGGGTAGTGCCCCCAACGGGCGTTTTGATTTCGGGGGGAGCGGCGCTCAGCAGGGGATGGGGGCGGGCCCGCCGCGGAACAGGTACGCGGTCAGATAGGTGAGATCCGAAACCTTCACCTCACCGTCACCGGTGGCGTCCGCTTCGTCGGGGCATAGCGCCTCCGGACCTCCCCGGAAAAGGTAGCTCGCCAAGAAAGTCAGATCGCTGACCTTAACGCCGCTGTCGCGGTTGACGTCGCCGCGGAGCCGGCAACAGCCGCAACCGGGCGGGTCGGGCACGAGGTGGTCGCAGTACCACTGCCGGGCCTGGTCTGCGAGGCCGCGGAGAACCGCCGTGTCGCCATCCGCAACCGTCGCCAGACCTGTGTACACGACGAGCGTCTCGCCCGGAACCAGCGATAGATCGGAGACGAAACCGACGAGGGTGTGGAGATCCGTGTACGTCGATTCGGGTACCGTGGCAGAGTAAAGGCGGCGGCCCGGTTCGCTCAGGGCAAGCTCCAGTTCGGCCGCGTCCAGACCGCACCGCGCGGTGTCCAGGCATGCATCGGTGGCGCGGGTCTGGGCGCAATGCCAGAGGTTGCTCGAGTCCGCGACAAGGGGCTCGTGCAACGCCGCGCGGCGATACATGGCCAGCGGAAAGACCGCACCCATGCGGCGGTCGCTGTTCCGGCAGGCGCCGGGGTCCTGGTGGTATTCCGCGCCGTACTGATAGATAATCGCCGGATCGACCAGCGTGTCCGATCCGTTGCGAAGGCCCGAATCCGAGGGGATATTCCAGTCGATGAGCTGGCCCAAGGAGACTGTGTGTGGGAGAGCATCAGCCGCGTAGAGACTGAGCCGCTGGATTAAGAAGGCGCAGGAGTCGGTAGGCAGGGGTGCGTACCAGTCGGTTTCGAGAATGAGCGACGAGTCGCGGACTGTGGCCAGCGACCGGCTCCAACGGAATCCGCCGCCGCTGCCCGACGCGCTCGCGAGGGGCACCAGCCCGTGCGGCGCAAGGAAATCACAGCCATAGACCGACCAGTTGACGAGAGTGTCAGCGATGACGATGGGCGAGGCGTCGGACAAGTACGTTGCCGCCGCCGGATCGCAGTCGCCGGACATTGAGTAGTCCATCGTCACACCGCCGGCGCCCCGTCCGCCGAACCCCGCGTCATTGAACACCTGCAGCGCGACGCAGGCAGTGGTGAGCGTGTCGGCTGACGGCAGGCAGACCGTGTCCGCGGCCACGAGGTCGATCAGGACATAGTGAGGAGAATTCGGATCGTTCGAGTCGAAGCGCAGCCGGCCGGCCAGGCGCACAATGGCGCCCGGAGAACAGAGCGCCCCGCCCGGGTTCAGCACGACGTACCCGGTATCGGCGGCCGCCCCGGCCGCCACTGTCCCCGAGAAGCCGGTCGTGCCCAGCCACCCGGCGGGGCCGGCGAACTCCTCGGCAATGATCGAGTAGTGCCCCTCGCCGACACCGCTGTTGGAAAGGACAATCGGAACAAGGCGCTCCGCGCAGTGCGGGGTATAGACCGGATAGGCGAGGCTGTCGGGCAATATGGCCAGATCGGGTTCCTGGATTGGGTCGACACAGGCGATGCGGAACCATCGAATGGAGGTTTCCGTCCGCCAACCTTCCTGCGTCATCGGCGAACTGGGCAAAGGGTCGAGCACGTACTGCACATCGAGATACCAACCCGGATCACTCCCGCCGGCGGGGACAACAACGTCGGCCCCGGAAATTGACGGGTCGATGGAGACATTGCTCCCGTAGGGGGTGACCGAGGGCCAGCTTTCACACGCGCAGACGTTGCCGGGCGTGTCGAACCTGCAGCCGGGAGTTCGCGTGGACGTCAGATTGCGGGCAGCGTCCCAGGTCAGTCCGCCGTCCGAGGAGACACAGATATACAGGTCGCCGTTGGCGGCGCCATCGGGGTAAAAAGTCAAGTTCGAGTCACAGCAGTCACTCATAATGCCGGCGTCGTAATCGTTGAACTGGACGAACAGGGTGTAGAGACGTCCGTCGCACTCGGCGAGCGATATGTCGCCGATGTTCAACGGGCGGCCCTCGCCGCCGCCGCAGACGGTCTGATTCCAGTTTGTCTCACGCACCATGGTCGGCGTCGGGTTGGTCTCCGACCAGTGGAAAATGGCGCTGGCGGTCTGGGCGACCTCACCGGGCCCGGGGGCTGTTCGCGGCCAGGCTGCAGCCGACCATATCATGTGCAGGACGCCAAGGTGATCGAAGAGCGCCGATATCTCCCAGTGCGCCCGATAGGGGTGCTCCGGCGTTTCGGAGTAACGGGTCACGTTAACCCGATTCTGCCACGTGAGACCCTGGTCGTTCGACACCTGGAAGTACAGATCGTTCTCCCAAAAGACGAAATCAGAGCAGCCGACTCCCGAGGCGGTGTCGGGATCCCCCGCGCACGGCACGTTGGCCGTCCACGCGATAGCCACCCGGCCATCGGAGGTTGCCGCAAGCTGGTGGGAACCCCAGTTGTAGTTGGAATCGATCACGCGAGGCGGGTAATCCCACACCGCCGTCGGGTCGGAATCGGATCCGACGCGGCGGAAGTAGAAGATCGCGACCGAGTCCGGATACTGGAGCGATTCCTGCGCCACGATGTGAAGGACCGTGTCGTGGACACCCTCCACGTAGGCCACGTGGGGCCAGAGGGGCGATTGGTAGTTGACCAAGCTGTAGAAGTCGATGGAGTCGGGGATCTCGACCAGATTGGAGAACTCGCCGGCGCCCGCCGCCGAGTCAAAGGCTGTCCACAGATGATATCGTTGGTCCGGGTCGGAATAGTGTTGGTACGCGATCACCGCCCGGTTGTCGTCGGTGATCCACATATCCCCGAAGCCGGCCCTGATGCGAGTGCCCTCGGGTATGTCCACCCCCGGGCTGTAGGCGCCGCCCGCGATGTCGTACAGACGGTAGTGAGCGGTCCGTTCCCACACGGGCGGCGCCGGTTGAAAGGTCCACACATGATGGACGAGCTCGCGCCCGGCCGCGGTGCTCAGGTGGACGCGGCGCGTGGTGGCGAAATTGCATTGCCGATCCCAATAAGACGTGCCGATAACGGCGCCCGGCGACAACTGTTTCGCTGAACCGAGCGGGCGGTCGGCTGTGGCCGACGCGCCGGCGTACAGCGCCACGGCGGCGCCCAATATGAGCGGGCGGATGCAGCGCATATCTCCCTCCTGAAGTGTTGGTGTTCGCCGCCGCAGCGGACCGCGACGGCCACGAAAATCCCTCCTTGAGTCCGCCGGTAAGCGGACCTCTGTTTCTCCCAGATCATGACATCCGTGTGCGAGACGGTGTCGGCTGCATCCTGACAAGCGGGGAGCAACTTGTCAATCACATTCACGTTTCCCACACTGTGTATATTTTCAGCCGATTTGTGATGGCGGGAGGGGGCGGGGGCGTTATATTAGGAGCTATTGCAAGCGAGGATGGTTTTGATTCGACCGGAGAGGACAGTATGAAGCTGGCAGTGATCGGCGCCGGGCTCATGGGCCGGGCCGCCGTCTATGACTTCGCGCAGGGAGCCGACGTCGAACAGATCGGCGTCTACGACATCAACCCGGAACTGGCCCAGCAGGTAGCATCGAAATTCGGGGGCGGGAAAGCCAAGGCGGGGCGGCTGGACGCCGGGGACGAAGAGGCGGCGGCCAAAGTTCTGAGCGGGTATGACGCCGCGATCTCCTGCGTCACCTACCGGTACAACCCGGGTCTCACGCGGGCGGCGATCCGGGGGAAGTGCCACCTGGTGGATCTCGGGGGGAACAACGACACGGTGCGGATCCAACTGGGGATGGACGGGGAAGCCGCGGCGGCGGGAGTGGTCATTGTGCCGGACTGCGGGCTGGCGCCGGGGATGGTGTCGGTGCTGGTGGCGGACGGGGTGAGCCGGATGGAGCAGACGGAATCGGTGCGGATACGGGTGGGAGGGCTGCCGCAGTCGCCGCGGCCGCCGCTGAACTACCAGATGCTCTTTTCGGCCGAGGGGCTGATCAACGAGTACTGGGAACCGTGCCTGATCCTCGAGGGGGGGCGGAAGAAGACGGTGAACCCGATGACGGCGGTGGAAGAGATTGAGTTCGACGGGCTGGGGAAGTTCGAAGCGTTCTACACCTCGGGGGGGACATCGACGCTGCCGGACACGTACGAGGGGAAGGTGGAGTTTCTCGATTACAAGACAATCCGGTATCCGGGGCACTGCGCGCTCTTTCGGCCGATGCTCGAGCTGGGGCTGGCGTCGCGGAAGGCGGTGACGGTGGACGGGGCGGAGGTCGAGCCGCGCGGGGTGTTCCGGGCGGTGCTCGACCGGAGTCTGAGTTTCAACGAGCCGGACATGACGCTGGTGCGGGTGACGGTGGACGGGACGGCGGCGGGGCAGAAGCGGACGGTCGTGTACGAAGCGGTGGACCGCCAGGACAGCAAGGCGGGACTGACGTCGATGATGCGGATGACGTCGTTTCCGGCGGCGGTGGTCACGCAGATGGCGGGGCGGGGGCAAATCGCGGCGGCGGGGTGCAAACCGCAGGAGGTGGTGGTGTCGCCGGGGCCGTTCATTCAGCAGTTGCGGAAGCGGGGGATCAATATAGAGATCGGCGAGCGGACGGGGTGAGGGCTACCAGAGGTCGGCGGGGTAGGCGACGGCGAGTTTGAGCTCCGAGGCGGGCGGAACACAGAGGGGGACAGCCAGAGTGTCGGCGGCGGGGATGAAGATGACGCGGAGGGTGTGGTTGCCGACGGGGATACCGGTGAAGGCGAAAGAGCCATCGGCGGCGGGAACACAGGCGACAGCGGCGACGCCCCCGGCGCCATCGGGATAGGACAGGAGCAGGGCGAGGGAGTCGCGGTAGACGGGGCCGGGGGAGTGGCGGTCGGCGTCGGTGATGAAGCCGCGGACGGTGTTATTGAGGAGGTCGGCGGCCGAGGGGGCGACGAGGCGGGTGAGCGGGGCGCCGGAACCGCTGGACTGGACCGCGACCGGACCGTCCGGCGGGGAGGTGTAGGCGTAGGGTACGTCCCAGGCATCGGACAGGGGGCTTCCGAAAGAGGGGCGGTCAGAGGGGGCAATTCCGAAGTCAAGATAGGGGCCGCGCCAGGAGGCGAGGCCGGGGTTGGCGACGAGGGCGGCGAGGTCCGGGGGGAGCGCGCCGACGTCGCCGACATAGCCGAAATCGGACCGGGCGCCATCGGCCTGCAGGGCGGGGTTGCCGGCGATGGCGAAGGCGATCTGGTCGAGTTCGGCGCGGGTCTGCGCCAGGCGGGCGTCATCGATGGCGCGGAGCATGTCGCGGAGAGCGACGGCACCGATGATGCCGATGACGACGAGGACGATGACCAGCTCGATGAGGGTGAAGCCGGCGGGTGATTTGAGGTGCGGGGAAACAGGCGTCATGGCGGCGGTTCTCCTTACCTGCAGTTGTCGGCGACGAAGGTGATGACGGAGCCGTCGGAGAAGGTGACAGTGAAAGCGACGCCGGTGACGTTGACGCTCGCGCCGCCGCCGCTGGGGAATTGCTTGAACTGGTCACAGGTGATGCGGGCGGTGGCGCCGCCGCTGAGAGTCTGCGGGGCGGTGAAGACGGCCAGGTCGCCGCTGCCGCGGGCGGGGTTGCTGTAGACGTCGACGCCGTTCCAGCGGATTTTGCGGTAGTAGGCGGTGGGGCCGGGCCAGGTGAAGGTGAGGGCCGAGACGGTGATAGGATGGGAGGTGGTGTTGGTGACGGAGAAGTTGAGCACGCTGCACTGGCCGCCAGCGAGGGTGTCGGAGTTGTCGACGAACTCGAGGCCGGTGCCCGACATGCCCTGCGCGCTCCACAGGTTGGCGCCGAGGAAGAACTCGCTGTAGGGAGCGGCGCCGGGGGTGACGGAGACGAAGCGGCGGAGGGTGTCGGCGTCGGGGAGATAAATGATGGTGAGGTCGTGGTTACCGACGGGGACGGAGTCGAAGGCGAAGTAGCCGCCGCGATCGGGGATGCGGGTCCGGGAGGCCCGCCCGCCGAGGCCATCGGGGTGGGAGAAAATGACGCGCAGGGAGTCGGCGTAGAGGGCGCCGGGGGGAGTGCCGTCGGCATCGAGGACCACACCGGCCACCGAGTTGCGCAGGAGGTCGTCGGCAGAGGCGGCGAGGGGGAAGACGAGGGGGGAGCCGGATCCGGTCGAGACGAGGTTGACGCCGCTGAGCGCATAGGGGACGCCCCAGGGGTCGGTGGTGCAGTCGGCGGGATCCTCGGCGGCGGGGCTGACGAGGTAGGGGCCGCTCCAGGCGGCGAGGCCGGGGTTGTCGCGGAGGGCGCCGAGGTCGGGCGGGAGGGCGCCGAGGTCGCCGACGTAGCCGAAATCGGCCCGCACGCCGAGGGAGCGGAGTTCGGGATCGCCGGCGACGGCGGCGGCGAGGCGCTCCATCTGGCGCCGGGCCTCTTCATTCCGGGCGCTCTCGCGGAGAGCGCCCGCGGAGCGCAGGGCGACGGTGGCCAGGAGGCCGGCGATAACCACCACGAGGATGACCTCGATGAGGGTGAAGGCGGAGGCCGTGCGGAGGCCGGTCATGGCGTCCCTCCGGAGAACCAGGCCTCTGTGAATCGGTAGCGGTCGGGCGGGTCGCTGCGATGGCGCGGGAGGACGGTCACGCAGCGCAGGAGGGTGTCGGCCCGGGGGGTGAAAACGATGCGGAGAAGGTGGGTGCCGACCGGGAGTGGGGAAAAGGCGAAGCGGCCGGCCGAGTCGGGATGCTGGAGGAGGATGGTCCAGGCGCCCGCGCCGTTGGGGACGGTGAGCAGGATTGAAACCGAGTCGCGGTAGCGGCTTGAGGGGACCGAGTCGGCGGCATCGCGGACCAGTCCCTCGTAGGTATTGGCGAGGTAGTCGGCGGCGTCGTCGGCGAGACGTTGAACGAGCGGGGCGCCGCTGCCGGTGCTGATGACGGTGAGGCCGCCGACATACTGGTAGGGCGCTCCCCAGGGGTCGAGGCGGTAGCGCAGCGTGTCCTGATCGAAACCGGGATCGAGGTAGGGGCCGTTCCAGGTGACCCAGCCGCCGGGGTTGGCGCGCAGAGCAGCCAGGTCGGGCGGGAACGCACCGTTATCGCCGACGAAGCCGAAATCCCAGCGGGCGCCGCCGGCGGTGCGGACGGGGTCGCCGACAATAGCCCGGGCAAGCGCCTCCAGGTCCCGCTCGGCGCGAACGCGGCGAAGGTCGGCGAGGGTGGCGGTCATGGCCTGCATGGCGGCCGCGACCAGAATGCCGATGACGACGATGACGACGAGCAATTCGATCAGGCTCATTCCCCGGTTGTCCCGACAGGCTTCTCCCATGCTACCAGACCTCCGCGGGATACTGCAAGTCCAGATGCGCGTGTTGCCCCGGTTCCACCGCGACCCGGCGGCGGAGCGTGTCGGCGGCTGGTGTGTAAACGAGGCGCAGCAGGTGGGCGCCGATCGGCACCGAATCGAACTCGGCGAAACCGTCGGGGCGGGGTGTGCGCCTTCGCTCAACCAGGCCGCCGAGGCCGTTGGGAACGGTGAGAATGACGGCCAGGGAATCGACGTAGCGGGCGCCGGGTGGAGAATCCGCCAGGTCGGTGACGACAACGGTGACGGTGTTGCGCAGAAGGCGGCCGGCATCGGGAGCAAGACGGCGCGTGAGGGGAATCCGTCCGCCGGTCGAAGTGATGGCAACGCCGGCGTAGGCGTAGGGGCGCCCCCAGGCGTCGATGCGGAAGCTGCTCTCCGGCGCCCCCGCAGAGGTTTTGAAGTCATCGTGCACATACGGGCCGCGCCAGGTGGCGAGGCCGGGGTTGACGGCGAGAGCCTCGAGGGTCGGGGGGAGGGCGCCGACATCGCCGACGTAACCGTAGTCGGTGCGGTGGCCGCCGGAGACGAGGCCGGGATCGCCGGCGATCGCCCAGGCAAGGCGGTCCATCTCGGCGCGCGTCTCTTCGGTGCGGGCCGCCTCACCGGCGCCACGGAGAGAGCGCATGGTGATGGCGGCGAGGATGCCGATGATGACGATCACGAGGATCATCTCAAAGAGGGAGTATCCGCGCTGCGAGGCGCGGACGAGAATGTGGTGCCGGGTCGTCATTTTGTTCGACTGCTAGTCAGGTTCCGAGGGGCCGGCGGCGGCTCTGCCG
Organism: Candidatus Zixiibacteriota bacterium; assembly: GCA_017999435.1. NCBI lineage: Bacteria > Pseudomonadati > Candidatus Zixiibacteriota > Candidatus Zixiibacteriota bacterium. The sequence goes on along the minus strand of JAGNLV010000001.1, from coordinate 629,123 downwards.
ACGGATCGGCGCACTCGGCCTATCTCTGTTATCGGCAGGAAGTTAGAGCGGGTTTACGGGAGTCGGCGGGCGGGGACTGCGGCGCGCCGCAAGGGCGCGGAGCCAAAAACGCGGTTGCGGAATCGGTAATGTGTCCTATATTGTCGATAGCATTTATCTTATTTTGGTTGAGGCGGTTGGCCCAGGTGAGGTGTTGATGGGTTCGGTCCGGCCGGCGGTGCTCTGCGGGGTTGTGCTGTTGTCGGCGGCGGTGTCGGCCGCGACGTTGCCGTCGCGCGCGATCGTGCACGACTGCCCGGCCGAGCTTTTCGCGCAGCAGTTCAGTCTGCGCGTCCTCGATCCGGCCGAAGCGGCGGCGCTGGGAGGAAAGTCGTTCTCGGGGGACACGCTCAAGCTTCTCGTGATCGCGGTGGAGTGGCTGGAGCCGCCGGAGAAACGGCCCTCGACCTATGCAGTCGATACGCTGCGGCAGTTGTTCTTCTCGCGCGACCTGATGCCCCACGGATCGGTGGCCGACTATTTTGACGAGGTGTCCTACGGGCAGCTCCAGGTGACCGGGCAGGTCTACGGATGGTTCAACAACGGTTCCTATGTCGCTTCGGGAGATTCGCTGCTCTACCTGCTCGCGGAGCTGGACTCGCTGATAGACTTCACGCAGTATGACGGCAACGGGGACGGGCGGGTGGACGGGGTGGTGTTTGTGGTGGCGGGGCGGAACCGGCCGGACACCAACTGCCTGACGGACATATGAACGGCGGCGATCACGTTTCCTCCGGGCGAGGAATTCGGGCCTTTCGACGGAATGTACGTGAATCAGCTCGCGGCGATCCCGGAGGTCAAACCGGTGCGCTCAGCGGCCGATCCCGCAGTGATCATCGGCGACGAACTGCACGGGGTGCGGGTGGCGAGCCACGAGATCGCGCACATGCTCGGGGCGGGCGACCTGTTCGACATCGATCTGCTCTACTCCGATTCGGCGGCCATGACGCCCGGCGACGCCAACGACCACCCGGTCATGGACTGGTGCCTGATGGGGCACTATGGGTACGGGGCGCTGAGCCTGGGCGCGACCGTGCCGACGCACCTGTGCGGGTACATGAAGCATGAGCTGGGGTGGATCGAGCCGGCGGTGATCACAGGGGAGCACCTCAATCTCGTGTTGTACGATATCGAGACGCACCCCGAGTCCTCGCTCTACAAACTGAACATCAGCGCGGACGGGACGGAGTATTTTCTCCTGGAGTACCGCAACCGGCGGTCGCCGGGGAAGTTCGACAAGCTGGACTCGGACTTCAGCATCTGGCTGTTCCCGCATCTGAGTCTCGGTCCCGATTCGCTCGACCGGGGACTGCTGGTGACCCACGTGGACGAGACGATGGCGACCAATTACGGGACGCCGTGGGATGAGCACTACCGGGTGCGGGTGGTCGATGCGGGGTACGATCCGGCGCGGGACACCGCGTACAACCCGGGCGGGCAGGTGAGCGACTCGGCCGATTGGTGGTATCCCTACGAGACGCGCAAGGGGGCGCTCTTCTCCAGCGAGACGCCGGGCCAGGATCTGTTCGGGCCGAAGACGAGCCCCGCCAGCGACGGTTACGACCGCCCCTCGGACGTGCTCGTGCACGTGGATTCGATGGTCGGGGACAGGATGTACCTTCACGTGGCGCATCCGCTGAGCTATGATGCGGACGGTGACGGGATCCTGGAGGCGTTCGACAACTGCGACGCGGCGGCGAATCCGGACCAGGCGGATGCGGACGGGGACGGGCTCGGGGATGTCTGCGACAACTGCCCGCTTGCGGCCAACCCGGACCAGGCGGATTTTGACGGCGACGGGGTGGGGGACGCCTGTTGCTGCGTGGTGCGGGGGGATTTCGGCGGGGACGGAACGCTGGCGGTGTCGGACCTGACCGGCTTGATCGGGCATCTCTTCCGCGGCGGGCCGGCGGCCGGTTGCCCGGCGCGCGCCGACGTGAACGGGGACGGCGTGCCGCGGGTGTCGGACGTGACGATGCTGATTTCGTATCTGTTCCGGGGCGGAGCGGCCCCGCCGGCGTGTCCCTGAGAGGCGGACCGGCATTGAGCGGCAATCAGAACGGCGAGTCCGACAGGAGCTCGCCGCGCGCATTTCGGGCGGTTTTATTCAGAAGGTGTCGTCTTTATCCCAGAGGGGTTCCTTCTCGGGAATAGTGACGACGAGGTCTTTGGTGACGCGGCACTGGCAAGCGAGGCGGGAGGTGTCGGTCAGGTTCTCGGCTTCGTCGAGCATATCTTCCTCATCCTCGGTCGGCGCGGCGAGGGTGTCGTAGCCCTCGTTGATGATGACATGGCAGGTGGAGCAGGCGCAGTTGCCGCCGCAGTTGTGGTCGATGCGGATGTCATGGTCGAGAGCGGCATCGAGGATGGAGGTGCCTTCGGGAACTTCAACCGTAATGTCGATCGGCAGAAACCGGATCCTGCGCATGGGTCTGTCCTTGCGGTTCGCGTCCTCTCGGATTTTGTCAGGGGCCAAGTTAGTCATTGGGGTTCCTCGGCGCAACGGGCTTTTGCGGCCGGCCCGGGGCCCGGTAGACGGTGATGTGGTCGTGTTCGTTGCCGTAGCGGACGGAGCGGGCGCGGCCCACGAGGCGGGCGGTCAGGAGCATGAAGGCCCACGGGGGGACGGGAATGCCCCCGCACCCGCGGATGAGCACATGGCAGCCGTCGAAGCGGCTGAAGTCGAAGCTTTCCGCCCGCGCGAGGAAGCCGTCCTCGGTGAACATGCCCTGCTCGGTGAACTCCTGGGGGTCGAGGATGGCGAGGGGCATCAGACGGAGAACGACGAGCCGCAGCCGCAGGAGCGTTTGGCGCGCGGGTTGGAGAAGTTGAAGCCGCCGCCCATCAGCCCGCCCTTGAAATCGAGGGTAATGCCGGCAAGGTAGCGGAGCGCCTGGGCGTCGACGAGGACGGTCAGACCGTGGCAGTCGAAGGCGCGGTCGGTGTCGTGCCGTTCGGTTTCGAAGGCCATGGTGTAGGACATGCCGGAACAGCCGCCGGCGCTAACGCCGAGGCGGAGGTAGGGGGGAGCTTCTTTCTCAAGGTTGCGCAGGCGTTTGATTTCTTCGGCCGCAGCCGCGGTGATGGTCACCGGGGGGTGCGGCCCGGCGAGGTCGGTGCGGACGGCGGTGTCAACCATGGCGGCTCTCCTTCGCATGGGCCAAATCTCTTTTGTCTCTCTATGTACGCCGCGTCGGGGCGGCCGTTTGAGAGCTAACGGAAAAGAGACGGCTGTTGTTCCCGGTGGGGGGGGGGCCGCCGGCGGGGGCGGGCCTGACGGGCGGCGACAGGGGCGGGCGGAGGGCCGGAGCGCAGGATGTGCGGAGGGCCGGGGGAAACAGGGAAAAAAACATACATTTGTCAATTTTGTTGTGGACTATGTGTATCCTTATTCGTATAATGGGCCGGTGGGGGATGAGGAAACGAAGAGGAAAGAGTAAACGATAAGGACAGAGCTAACCACCGTTCACGGCGGCTTGGCCGTCAAAAGGGAAGACGATCTATGAGACTGTCACGCAAATCCGACTACGCGCTTCGCGCCGTCCGGCACATCTCCAACCTTCCGCCCGGCAAGCTCGGCTCGATCAATTCGATCTCCGAGGCGGAGAGCGTGCCGCGGGAGTTTTTGGCGAAAATCCTCAAAGACCTGACCCGGAGCGGCATCCTGGTGTCATACCAGGGGGTCACCGGCGGGTATCGGCTGGCGCACAATCCGAAAGACGTGTCGTTTCTGGACGTGATCGAGGCCATTGACGGCCCGCTGCACCTGAATTTGTGCACGGAGACGAAGACCTGCACCTGCGAGCAGTTCAACGCCTGTCAGTTGCGCGGGTTCTGGGAGTCGCAGGAGAAGATGTTCAAGAAGGCGCTGCAGAAGCAGAATTTTGCGAAGTATCGGCGCAAGACGCGGCCGGCGGCGCGGGTGAGGGTGTGACCGACCGCCGCCGCGGATCGGGCGCCGCGTGAGCGGGCCGGCCCGGGAAGTTGTCAAATGGGGCTTGTCCACAGGCCCCATTTCTATTTATATTGAAGGGTTGAGAGGGTCGGCGCGGGGCGGCGAAAGGGGCCCGCGACAGTCCGGATTGGCGACTTTTTTCGAATCCGGGCGGGCCGGGGGTGCGTTCTAGTGATAGGCAGCGTGTCGGAAGAAGGAGAGACGACATGATCGAAAGATTCAGCGATACACAGCATAAGGTGAAAGTCGGGCTGGCCGAGATGCTCAAGGGAGGCGTCATCATGGACGTCACGAGCGCAGAGCAGGCCCGAATTGCCGAGGGGGCGGGGGCGGCGGCGGTGATGGCGCTGGAGCGGGTGCCCTCGGATATCCGCGCCGAAGGGGGGGTGGCCCGCATGGCTGATCCCGACGTGATCGAGCAGATCAAGCGGGCGGTGACGATTCCGGTGATGGCGAAGTGCCGGATCGGGCACATCGCGGAGGCGCGCGTGCTCGAGGCGCTGGAGATCGATTTTATCGACGAGTCGGAGGTGCTGACGCCGGCCGACCACGCCCACCACGTGGACAAGTGGAGTTTCAAGGTGCCGTTCGTGTGCGGGTGCCGGAATCTCGGCGAGGCGCTGCGGCGGATCGCCGAGGGGGCGGCGATGATCCGGACGAAGGGGGAGGCGGGCACGGGCGACGTCTCGCACGCGGTGCGCCACCTGCGCGAGATCAACGCGGCGATGCGGGCGCTGACGACGATGCCGGAGGACGAACTCTACGCGGTGGCCAAGGAGCACCGGGTGTCGATCGAGGCGGTGCGGATGGTGGCGAAGGCGGGGAAGCTGCCGGTGCCGAATTTCGCGGCCGGGGGGATCGCGACGCCGGCCGACGCGGCGCTGTGTATGATGCTCGGGGCGGAGGCGGTGTTTGTCGGGTCCGGGATTTTCAAATCGGATAATCCGGAGAAGCGGGCCAAGGCGATTGTGACGGCGACGACGCACTGGCAGGACGCGGCGGCGGTAGGGAATGCCTCGCGGGGGCTGGGGCCGGCGATGAAGGGGATCCAGGCCGACAGCATTCCGCAGGAGGAGCTGCTTCAGACGCGGTGAGGGCGGGGAGAGTTTGGATAATGGAGGCAGGCCTCGGAGACGGGGCCTGTTTTTTTATGTTGGCAGAGAATATGTGATTTGACGACACGCCTTCGAGATCGACCTTGCGGATGGTGGGGAGTGGGCCGCGCCGGCGGGATGCTGCGGGGACGGAGCGGTGAATGCGACGCTCGTGTCGAATGAGCCGCGCGCCGGCGGGGTGTGCCAACCTGAGGCGCGACAGCTCTCCAGAGGTCTCCCGTGGGCCGCGCGCCGGCGGAGTGCGAGCGGAGGTGTGGCGACCCTGACCGCCGACCACTCACCGCGGATCGACTGCTCTTTCAGTCGATCACCGGAATTGAGCCGAATGTGCAGAACCCGACCGAGGAGCCGCATCTGGAAACCTTGTAGGGAGAACAAGCTTGGCTGAGGGTCTTCTTCCATGGGATGACACCCGCGCTCTACGGGAAGAGGAGCGTGTGGCACCCCGCGTGCTCCAGCTAAGGGGGATCCGAATGGGGTCGGCTGATCAAGCCGACCTTGAGATGAGTGAGCGCATGGGCGCCCTTGAAGAGCGCCTGCTCAAGCACTTTACGCATTACAATGGCTCAGTGCGTAAGCTGCTCACCGAATGTCAACGGCTTGCGTATAAAGAGCCGGAGAACGCTCTGAGGACAGCTCGGCTGAATTTGCAGTCCAGGGGGCTGGTGTCGGTCGATGCACCGCGGGAGAGGAGAGAAAGAAAGGGCAAGGTCACTTTGGGTGATAAGCGAACTGTTCGTTTCTTGACGTGCCATGGCCAGTGATTCCCGCATAGAGTGGACGGAGTCCACCTGGAACCCCGTCACCGGGTGCGCGCGCGTCAGCCCCGGGTGCGACCACTGCTACGCCGAGCGAATGGCCCGGCGGCTGCAGGGGATGGGCGTCGAGAAGTACAAGAACGGATTTTCGGTCACGCTCCACCCCGATGTGCTCGCCCAGCCGCTTGAATGGAAGCGGCCGCGTATGGTATTTGTCAACTCGATGTCGGACCTGTTTCATGAGCAGGTGCCGCTCGAATATGTCCAACGGATATTCGAGGTGATCCGACGGTGCCCGCAGCACGTGTTTCAAGCCCTCACCAAGCGGTCAAAACGGCTTGTGCGTGCGGCTGACAAGCTCGCGTGGCCACCGAACCTCTGGATGGGGGTCACGGTCGAGAGTGCGACCTATCGCTTTCGGATAGATGACCTTCGCAAGACACCGGCGGCGCTCAAGTGGATATCGTTCGAGCCGCTGTTGGGGTCGATCGGGGATGTGGATTTGAGCGGGATCGCCTGGGCGGTCGTCGGCGGGGAGTCGGGGCCGGGGGCGCGGGTGATGCGGGAGGAGTGGGCGCTGGAATTGCTGCGCCAATGCCGGGCGGAGGGGACGGCGTTCTTCTTCAAACAGTGGGGAGGGATGTACAAGAACCGGGCGGGGCGACTTCTGCGGGGAGAACTCTACGAGGAGATGCCGGCGCTGCCGGGGGAATCGGGGGAATTGGCGCTTGCCTTCGTCGCGGGGCAGCAGGCGACATCGACGCGCGCCGGGGTCGCCGACACCGAAGCGGGAGAGTGACCGGGGGCGGGCGGCGCCTTTGTCGCCAAGGGCAGACGCGCCGCCTCGGATAGGGCACGGGCTGCGGCTAAACGGTGAATGTCTGCACCAGAAACGACTCGCCGGCAAGCGTCTGCCGGCTTTCCTCGTAGGAGATGTTGAGGCCGGCGTAGACGCTGTGCCAGAATCCGATGGCGGGGACATTGCGGATCAACTGCACGAGGCGGTACCGGCCGCGGTACTGCGCGAAACAGGCAGCGGCGGCGTCGCGACCGAGACCCCGCCCGCGATCGGCGCGGAGAATGAAGAACTCGTGGACGACGCAGTCGATATCGTGAGGGGTGTAGGGGGGCTTGTTGAGCAAAAGAAAACCGGCGAGGCGGTCACCGCTCCGGATGAACAGGGGAATGAGCGAGGGGCTGCGCCAGTACAGGTCGAGGCCCTCGTACGTGAACGAACCATCGGGGCCCGGTTCGAGGAAATCGGTGTACTCGGACAGGTCGTGGAGGTAGAGGGACATGAGCCGGCGCAGGACGCGGCGGTCCTGTGCCGGCGCAGGGACGAGCTGAACCCCGGGGCGGGGCGGTGCCGAGTTCGTGGACATGAGCGGGACATCCTCAGTCGGGCGGTCGGGCGCCGCGCGGTTGGCCGTTTCCCCGTGGTACGCTCCACGTCGGCATTCGTTCTCAGATTCGGGCCAGTCGCGAGAAATGCGCCGGTCCTGGGCCGGGGGGGGCCGGGGACGGCGAAATAAGGGCTGTCTTTTGGCGGGAAAAAGACGTACCATAAGCCGGTCGGCAAGGAAACGACACGGTTATTGACACCCTCAGCAAAGGAGTCAGGTGCGCGTGATGGATCGTGAAGCGGGGAAGGAAGAGCAGACGGAAGATACGCGAAGGGACGAGCGGGGCGGGGTAAGCCCATCGGATTACATCGAGCCGGAGGACGCGCTTCCCGAGACGACGCTGGAGGCGCAGCCGGAGCGGGTTCGGGAGGCGGCGGCGCGAGCGGGATGGAGCGCATTCATGCCGGTGCAGGCCAAGACCATTCCGTATGTCCTGGCGCGGCGGGACCTGATGGTGCAGTCGCGCACGGGGTCGGGGAAGACGGGGGCGTTTCTGCTTCCGATTCTGGAGCGGCTGGAACCGTCCCGGTCGACCTGCCAGGCGCTCATCCTGGTGCCGACGCGGGAGCTTGCGCGGCAGGTGGCGCACGAAGCGGAGATGCTCGCGGGCGGCAGCGGGGTGCGGACGGCGGCGGTGTACGGCGGCGTGAGCTACCGGCCCCAGATCGAGGCGCTCACCCGCGGTTCCCACATCGTGGTCGGGACGCCCGGGCGCATTCTCGACCACCTGCTCAAGCGGACGTTCACGCTGGACGACCTCGACATCCTCATTTTCGACGAGGCGGACCGGATGCTCTCGATGGGGTTCTACCCGGACATGATTGAGGTGCAGAAGTACCTTCCGCGCCGCCATATCAATTCGTACATGTTTTCGGCGACCTATCCGATGCACGTGATCAATCTCGCGCGGCAGTTCCTTCGCGATCCGGGGTTCCTGAGTCTGAGCAAGGACCGGGTGCACGTGGCCGAGACCGAGCACGTGTACTACGTGGTGCCGCACATGGAGAAAGACCGCTATCTGGTGCGGATTATCGAGCTTTTGAATCCGGCGGCGGCGATCATTTTCTGCAACACCAAGAACATGGTGCACTATGTGACGGTGGTGCTGCAGCGGTTCGGGTACGACGCCGACGCCTTGTCGGCCGACCTGTCGCAGAGCCAGCGGGAGCAGGTGCTCCAGCGGGTGCGCGATGGGCAGTTGAAATTCCTGGTGGCGACCGATCTCGCGGCCCGGGGGATCGACATCCCGGAACTGACCCACATTTTCCAGTACGAACCGCCGGAGGATCCGGAGTTGTATGTCCACCGGGCGGGGCGGACGGGGCGGGCGGGGGCGACCGGGGAGGCAGTGGCCCTGGTGGCGGGAATGGAGCTCACCGAACTTCGGCGGATCGCAACCCGGTTCGGGATCGACATGATCGAGCGGCCGGCGCCGAGCGAAGATGACGTGGTGATGGCGGTGTCGGAGCGGATGACGGCGCTGCTCGAGGCGCGCCTGCGCCGCCGCGACAAGCTTCAGGTCGAGCGGATGGCGCGCTTCTTCCCGCTGGTCAAGCTGCTTTCCGAGAACGAGGCGGGCCAGGAAGTGCTGGCGATGCTCGTGGATGATTACTACCAGGAGAGCCTGCACAATCCGCCGCCGCTGCCGCAGGAGCAGCAGCACCCGCGGCGGGAGAGCGGCGGCGGGCCTCGCGAGGGGGGCGGCCGGAGCGACCGCAAGCGGCGCCGGCCCCGGCGGAAGTAGCGGCGCGGACGTTCGGTCCGCGTATTCCCGGTAAACTCAAAGGAAGGGCAACCATGGTCAGGAGAGTGCTGTTCCGGTTGACGCCGGCGGGTTCATGGGCGGACGAGGCGGCGATGACGCTGCTGCGGGTGTTCGCGGGGCTGGCGCTGGCGCTGGCCCACGGGCTGGGGAAGCTCCCGCCCGGCGAGGCCTTTGTGAAGGGAGTCTCGGAGCTGGGGTTTCCCGCGCCCGAATTTTTCGCGTGGGCGGCGGCGCTGTCGGAATTCGGCGGCGGGCTGCTCCTGGCGCTCGGGCTGCTGACCCGCCCGGCGGCTTTGTTCATCGTGTGCACGATGCTCACGGCCGGGTTCGGGCGCCATGCCGCCGATCCGTTTGCCGTTAAAGAACGGGCGCTGCTTTTCCTGGTGATCGCGCTGGTGTTCCTCATCCGGGGGGCGGGACGCTGGGGGGCGGATCGGTTGTTCGCGCCACCGGTGAAATAAGGCGGCAGGCGGGAAAAGGGGGGCGTTCCCGGGGGGCGGTCTTTTCAGGCCGCGCCGCCGGCTGTCGCCGGACTCTTGGCGTCGCGGGAGAAAATTCCCAGAAAGATTCTGATCCGGCCGGACTCCAGGTTGGCCAGCACGTTGGCCGACTTGGTGCGGGCGTCGCCGGGGACAATAAGGCCCAGACCCAGCCGCTTGGGGCCCGGCGGGCGGGCAGGCGCGAGGGCGGCGCGGAACCAGGCGAGGGCCGCCGGCGAATCGTCACGGAAATCCAGGCGGGCCAACCCGGCACGCTTACAGCGGCGGGCGAAGTCCTCGGGGGAGTCCAGCGCATTCAGCGAATCATCCTCGGCCCAGAAGACGGGGAGGGCGAGCGGTTCGCCGCTCCCGCGCATCACGTCGTGAATCGCGAGCCGTCCGCCCGGAGCGAGCAGGCGGCGGACCTCGGCCAGGAGGGCGTCTTTGTCGGGGATGTTGGGGGTGACGAACTGGAGCCAGACGACATCGAAGGCAGCCGCGGGAAACGGGAGGTCGGGGGCGGAGGCGACGGCGAAGCGGACGCGGCCGCCCAGGCGGGTCAGATCGGTGAGCATGCGGGCAGCCTCGATGTAGTCAGCGGTGGCGTCGATGCCGACGACCCGGCAGGCGAACTCGGCGGCCAGGGTGCGGGCGGGACCGCCGAGGCCGCAGCCGATGTCGAGGACGGCGAGGCCGGGCCGGAGGCCGGCGGCGCGGGCGAGGGCGCGGGTGGCGTCGCGACCGCCGGCATGGAATTCGTCGAAGTCCGCCAGATCGTCGCGGCCCAAAGCATCGAGGCGCAGCCCGCACTCCTCGAGGCGGGCGAGAATGCGGGCGTTGAGGCCGCGCACGCCGTAGTGGCGGCGGATGCGGTCGAGGTGGTCGTCAGCGGTCGTCACCGGTGGTTCTCCTGGCGGTAATACGCACAACGCGGGGGAAGGGTTCACGGAGGCGTTTGGGGGCGGCGGCTAGTCCGGGAGGGGATGCGGGGGGAAGAGCCGGTCGACAGCGGCGCGGCGGTAGTCGAAGATGCGGCGCAGCGCCCGGCGGACCAGCAGCGCATGGGCGAGCTGCCCGAGCGGTCCCAGGGGCAGGGCGTAGGTGACGCGGTCGATGATCCGGGTGCCGCCCTCGGCGGCCACGAACTCGTGGGCGTGGTGCCAGAACGCATACGGTCCCCGGAGCTGAACATCGACGAACCGGGCGGGGGGGTCGCAGGCGGCGATCAGGGTGGTCCAGCGCACTGTGAAGCCGAAGGTGCGCAGGGTGTAGTCGATGAGGGCTCCGGGCATCATGTCGAGCGGCGGGGGAGTGAGAATCCGAAAGCGCAGCGCGGGCGGCGTGAGGCGCGGGAGGTTCTCGGGGCGGGAGAAGAAGGCGAAGACTTCGTCGCGGGGGCGGGGGACGAACTGCTCGCGCTGAAGCGTGTGCAGCCTCATTCATTCCTCCCGGCGGTGCGGCGGTTGCCGGCGCGGATGTAAGCGGCGACATCGAACTTGCGCCGCGCGCCGGCGGCGCTCAGGCAGCGGATCTTGCCGTAGACGTCGCGGGCGCCGAAGGCGCGGTCGTGCACGCCGCCGATGCACCAGGCGATGCCGGCGTAACCGTTGGGGTCGCGGCCGTCGAGTTCGTAGCGGTCGTTCAGGGCGACGGCGGCGGCGAGCGCCTCTTCGGGGGACGGGCTCCACTCGAGAATCTTCTTGGCCCAGTACATCCGGAGATAGCTGTGCATTTTCCCCCCGATGACCAGGTCGCGCTGGGCGGCGTTCCAGAGGGGATCATCGGTCTGCGCGGCCTCGAGCTGGTCCCGGGAGTAGAGGCGGGGACGGGGATCGCGACGGTGTTCCTCAAGCGTGATCCGGGCCCACTCGGGGAAAGCCGCGCACGAATCATAGGCGGAGTTGTACCAGCAGAAGTTGTCGGAGAGCTCGCGACGCACGATGAGCTGTTCGAGGAACGCCTCCAGGGCGGGGATGGAGCGGTCGAAGGGCTGGGCGTTCCAGGCGACGCGCTGAGGGGCGATCTGGCCGAAGTGGAGGTATGGGGAGAGGTCGGAATGGGCTTCGACGTTGGGGTCGTGGCCGTGATCGGCGTACAGGTGGAGACGGCGGTCGAAGAAGGCGCGCAGGAGGCGGAAGGCGGCCCGGGGGCCGGGGGCGAGCCAGTCGACCTCGGGGACGGATCGATCGACGCGCAGAGAGCGGCGGGCGGCGGCCCAGTCGACCGGGGGAGGTTCGCCGGGCCAGGCGAAGGGATGGCGGCGCAGGCGCGGGAAATCGGTGAGAAACTCCGGCAGCCGGCGGCGGATTTTGGGGCGGAGCGTGTACGCGGCGTACTCTTGTTTGTCGGAGGCCTCCCACACCGGCACGATGTTGTGGGCGTCGACCTGATGCACCGGGCAGGGGGAGGCGGCCGCGAATTCCTCGAGCCACCGCCGGTTGATCCGGAGGGGAGAGCAGTCGGCGACGACCAGGCCGACCTTGTGGCGGCGGACAAACGCGCGCAGCCGGTCGGGCGGAGCGCCGGCCAGGAGGAAGAAGGGGATGGCGAGGCGGCGGAGGTCGGCGGCCGTTTCTTCGAGGCCGCGGAGCATGAATGCATACTGGCGGAGCGCGGCGTCGAGATAGGCGGGGGCGAGGCAGAAGACGACGGCGAGCGGCCGGTGGCGGCGCAGCGCGATCTCCCCGGCGTAGAGGAGAGCCCAGTTGTCGGCGGCGCGCTGGTCGCGGCTCATCCAGTAGACGATGGGTCCGTCCGACAGCTCGCCCGGGCGGACGACGCGGACACGCCGCGGATCGACCGGGGCGGCCACTCAGCGCTCCCCATCGGAGGGGGACGCTGCCCGCAAGGAATCGAGGCCCTCGATCAAACCGGGGAGGTTGTCGACGGCGAGGGCGCCGATCTCGGCGAGCGTTCTCCGGTAGCCGTCCTTCGAGCGTCCGCCGACAATGATCCGGACCGCGGGGTCAAGCAGGCGGCGCAGGGTGCGCAGTTCATCGGCGAGGCGGGCATCATCGGGCGGGTAGATGATGCTGAGGGCGACGGCCCGCGCGGAGGTCTGGCGGGCGGCGCCGGCGATATCTTCGGCCGGGAGATTCGGTCCGAGGAAGGCGGTGCGCCAGCCGACCGAGGCGGCGGCCACCGTACTCACTAAAGCGCCGAATTCGTGGACCTGCCCGGCCGGGGTGGTGGTGAGCAGCAGCGGGGCATCCTGCTCGGCGGCGGCTGTCTCCGCGAGATGGCCGAGAAAGGAGCGGAGGGTGGAGCTGGCGAGGTGCTCGTGGGCGATCTTGAGGCGGCCGCCGCTCCATTCGGTCCCCACGCGGTCCAGCAGCGGCATGACGACCTCCTGAAGCAGGACGATTCGCCCGAGGGCGACCGAAGCCTGCAGAAGAACCGACTCCAGCCGGCGGGCATCAAGGTCCGCGACGGCTTCGAGAGCGAGTCTCACAAAGTAGCCGGGTGCGGGCGGTCCGGGAGCCCCGGCGCCGCGCACGGCGCCGAGCTGTTCGTAGGAGGCGACGAGGCTCTCGAGGTCGTCCTCCGGGAGGGTGGCGATCTGGCCGATGGCGGCGCCGGCCTGGGTGGCGCGCCGCAGCAGGGTGAGCCGGCGGACATCGCTTTCGGAGTAAAGGCGGCGGCGGGTGTTGGTGCGGGAGGGTTCGACCGCGCCGTAGCGCCGCTCCCACATGCGGATGAGGTGGGCGGAAAGGCCGGTCTTGGCAGCGACCACACGTATGGGGTAGAGCGCGTCCATCAGTCTATCTAAGTATTGTCTAATATTTGTCATATTGGATAACAGAGGCAAGGGATAAAAAGTTCACGATCTTCCATTCCGGTTTTTCTGCGCAGGTCGGGTGTTGGGGCGCAGGCATTGTGAATTTTCTCCCCGCCTGAGGAGAGAATGACATATATTGGCGGTGTGTACTGGGGATAAAATCCCCGGTGTTTGATGTATCACGGCGGAAAATGGGGCGGATCACATGAGGCAAAATACCCCGCCGGGAGACAGGCGGCCATCCGAAAACGATCGCAACTATTTGACGCTTATCGCCAATCTTCTTGCGTTTTCGCAACAGGAGCTTTCTCAAGGGGAGTTTGTGCGGGAGGCGCTCAGCGGAGTGTGCGATGCGGCGGCGTGCGGGCTGGGCGAATTGCGGTTGGTTAAGGACGGCGCTGTCGAGCGCTGGCGATACACGCGCGACAGAGACGAATTTACGCACGAGCGGGGTCCGGCAGCGGAGGACGAGGGAGCGGGAGATCATGCTGGGGGAGACGCGCGGGCGGAATGCGACGCTCCTTTGGAAGCCCTTATCGCCGGCGTGGCAGGGCGCCGGGCGGGGGGTGAACTGCCTCCGGCGGCCGACCGGGCGGCCTCGCGGGTGACCGAGCGGGGAGCCGTGAGTATCGATGATACCTCGCGGCTGTTCGCGGGTGTCGGGGGAGCGGACGGGGCCTGGGCGGAGCTTATGCGGTCGCTGGCGGTGCTGCCGATGCGGGTTGACCGCGACCGGGGCGGAGTGCTGGTGCTGGGTTCGCGGGAGACCTGGCACTTTGGACCCGAGACGATGGGTTGTCTGGAGGAGGCGGCGGCGGTGATCGGGGCGGCGCTGGCGCACCGGGAGGCGCGGCGCGATCTGCGCGAGCGGGTCAAAGAGATGACGTGCCTGTACGGAATGGCGCAGGTGGCGGCGAACCCGCAGGTGTCGTCGGAGGAATTTCTCGAGAAGTGTATCGAACTGCTGCCGGCGGCCTTTCGGCACCCGCTGGCGGCGCGCGCGCGGATCACGTTCGACGGGCGGACGGCGGGGGCTGCGGGATTTCCCGAGCGGGGAGCGCGGTTGGCCGCGCCGATCCGGTTCGGCGGCCGGCAGCGGGGGCTGGTCGAGGTGGCCTACGCCGAGGATCTTCCCCCCCGCGACCTCGGACCGTTTCTCCGGGAGGAGGAGACGCTGCTGCAGACGGTGGCGGAGAACGTGGCGGTGATTCTGGAGCAGCGGCAGGCCTCGGCGGAAGTGCACGGGCTTTTGGATCAGCTTCGCCACGCGGACCGGCTGGCGACGATCGGGCAGGTGACGGCGGGGGTGGTGCACGAGCTGAACGAGCCGCTCGGGGGGATACTGGGGTTCGCGCAACTGGCGAAGAAGGCGCCGGGGCTGACCGGGCAGACGCGGCAGGATATCGACAAAATCATCGCGGCGGCGCTGCACGCGCGCGAGGTGGTGCGGCGGCTCATGCTGTTCGCGCGGCGTCTGCCGCCGCGCAAGAACCGGGTCAACCTGAACGATGTGATCACGGAGGGGCTGTATTTCCTCGAATCGCGCTGCGAGCGGCTGGGGATCGCCCTGGAGCGGGAACTGCAGCCGGACCTCCCGGAGCTCGCGGGGGATGCGAGCCAGTTGTACCAGGTGCTGGTCAACCTGGTGGTGAACGCGATCCAGGCGATGCCGGAGGGCGGGTTCATCACGATCCGGACCGAGGCGACGGCGGCGGCGGTCATCCTGAGCGTCGCCGACACCGGGGTGGGGATGAGCGAGGGGGTGCGGGCGAAAGCGCTGCAGCCGTTTTTCACCACCAAGAGCGTGACCGAAGGGACGGGTCTGGGGCTGGCCGTGGTCAACGGGATCGTGGCGGCCCACGGCGGGACGATCGAGATCGAGAGCGAGGAGGGGAAGGGGTCGCGGTTCACGGTCCGGCTGCCGCGGCGTACGGGCGAGGATGAGCTCGGGGAGGGGCGCTGACATGGGCGGCGAGCGGGCGGCGATTCTGGTGGTGGACGACGCGCCGGACACGCTGGAGGTGGTGCGGCGGAACCTCACGGCGAAGGGGTACCGGGTGTACACGGCGCCGGATGTCGGGGCGGCGACAGCGCTTTTGGAGTCGACGCCGGTGGATCTGGTGATCACCGATCTCAAGATGCCGCGGGCGAGCGGGCTGGATCTCGTGCGCCACGTGCGCGAGAACCTTCGCGACACCGAGGTCATGATGATGACGGGGTTCGCCTCGGTGACGGGGGCGATCGAGGCGATGAAGACGGGCGCGGAGGAGTATCTCGTCAAGCCCTTCACCGACGAGGAGCTGTTCGCGGCCGTGAAGCGGTCGCTGGGGAAGTTGTCGACGCGGCGGACGGCGGAGACGCCGGCGGCGGCGCTCGAGTACGCGCAGTTCGGGATCCTGGGGGACTCGCCGGCGCTGCGCGGGGTGTTCCGGGCGATCGAGAAAGCGGCGGGGACGTCGGCGACGGTGCTGATTTCGGGCGAGAGCGGCACGGGCAAGGAGCTGGTGGCGCGGGCGATCCACTACCGCAGCCCGCGGGCTTCCGCACCATTCGTGCCGGTCAACTGCGGGGGGATCCCGGAGGGCCTCCTGGAAAGCGAGCTGTTCGGGTACGTCAAAGGCGCGTTCACGGGGGCCAACGAATCGCGGGCGGGGTTTTTCCAGACCGCCGACGGCGGGACGATCTTCCTGGACGAGATCGCCGAGACGAGCCTCGCGATGCAGGTGAAGCTCCTGCGCGTGCTCCAGGACGGAGAGGTGTACATGGTCGGGGCGACGCGCTCGCGGCGGGTGGATGTGCGGATAGTCGCGGCGACCAACAAGGATCTGGAGGTGCTCGTCGGCAAGGATCTCTTCCGCGAAGATCTCTTCTTCCGGCTGTCGGTGATCACGATCGCGGTGCCGCCGCTGCGCGAGCGGGGGGATGACGTGCTGGTGCTGGCGCGGCATTTCGCCGAGAAGTTCGCCGGCGAACAGGGGCGGACAACGCCGCGGCTGTCGGACGGCGCGATCGAGGTCTTTCGGACCTACAACTGGCCGGGGAACGTGCGGGAACTGGAGAATGTGGTGCGGCGGCTGGTGGTGATGAGCGATCGGGATGTGGTCGATATCCCGGACCTTCCCGCGCTGATGCGGTATTCGGCGCCCAAGGAGGGGGGGGTGGCGCGCCGGCTGGCGGAGGTGGAGGGAGAGTACATCCGGAATGTGCTCGCGAGGGTCGGAGGGAACAAGACGAAGGCGGCGGAGATCCTCGGGATTGACCGGAAGACGCTGCGGGAGAAACTGAAGCGCGGGTGAGGGGGCGAGGGAGCGGGGGCGGATTGCACGGACCCGACCAGCGGGAGCCGGGAGATCAGCGGCGGGAGAGGAACTCGAGAATGGACTCGGCCGAGCGTTCGCCGAGAGTTCCGAGGCGGTCGGAGAGTTTCTTGAAGGCGGGGTCAGCCATCATTTCGGAGACGAGCGAGTCGCGCCCGGCCCGGCGCGCGCTGCGGTCGGAGAGGGAGTCCAGCGCGCGCCAGCGCTCCTCCCAAGCCGACGCCCGGTCGGACAGGCGGCGGATATCCCAGCGCGTGAGGCCGGTGTCGAAGTTGACGAGGGCGGCCGCCGCGGCCGCGGTGCGGTTGCCGGAGGAGGAGGCGATTTCAGTCAGGGTGAGGGTGTCGACGAAGAAGTAGTAGAAGGCGGCCAGCAGGGTGGCCACGACGAGGGCGACGAAGAGGAGTTTCATCGGCGAATCTCCGGAGTCGACGGGCGAGCGGGTTTCCGCATGGGACCAAAGTAGGCGGGGGAAGAGCGGGAAGCAAGCGGAAAGGCCGGCGCCGGGGAGCGCCGGGCACGGGAAACGTGCCCGACCCGCCCGGCACCGGCGCGCCTTGCGACATCGTTTGGCCGGGGCCGGCCGCCTACTTCTTTTCTTTCTTCTCCCGCTTGAGACGGCGTTTTTCTTCGGGCGTGTGCTGCGGCTTCTTCTTCTGTTCTTTCTTCCCCCGGTCCTTACTTCCTTTGTCGGCCATGATTGTTCCTCCGTTTCTCGTTCTGCCGGCCGCCGTTGGGGCGCGGCCGGAGGGTGGATCGGGCAATCGGTCGATACTGTCCCCCTCATCATACGGAGGGCGGGGAGCGGAGTCAACGCTAGAAAAGACGCGGCCGGGGCGGCGCGGTCGTGCGGCGGGACCGCCCCGCGGGGGACCGGGCTCATTCGGCCCGCGCGCCATCCTCTTTATGAGAGGGCGGGAAGAGGGGGTGGTCGCCGATTCCGGTGTCGCGGCAGAGGCGGAGCCACTCCGGCGCGGGGAGCTGTCCCGACCTGAGGAGATCGAGGGTGTCGAAGGGTTCGATAACGGCGGCTCCGAGGACCATGCGGGGGTTACTGCCGATCGGCCTCTCGAGCGTCCAGCCGAGGCGGACGAGGAGGGAGGCGAGGGCGAGGGCGACGGTGACGGCGACCGCCTCCGCTGCCTGGGCCTGATTGGGGCCGGCGAGCAGATCCTGCAGGGGCCTGTCTTTCACGAAGGGCTTGGGATCCCGGACAAACCGCGGGAGGTCCTTGGGGGTGATGGCGAAGAAGAAGTGCCGGCGCTCGCGGCTCATGGCCTGCCAGCGGGCGGCGTGGATGGGAGCGACCTCGTCCCAGCCCACCGGGGTGAGCCGTTCGAATTCGCCTGCGGCGACGATCGCGCGGAGGAGTTCCCGCTCCTGTTCGGCGGGGTCGGAGAGGAGGTCGAGCGCGGGCCGGCGATCGGAGAGCGCGGGTCCGGCGGGGAGGGCCTCAAGGGCGGCGAGCCGTTCGCGCAGCGAGGGGTGGGTGTCGTACTTGTCGGTGGCCTCGGAGGCGAGAACCTGCTCGGCGCAGGCGTCTATCCGGGTCTGCATCGGCTCACACTGGAGAAAGAGAGTAAAGCCGTCAAGCAGCGGCGGAAGGCGGCGGGACCGGAGCATGGGCACGAACTCGCTCTGCCAGTAGGCATCGAAGGCGATGCCGCCCCGGTTGATTTTCTCGAGGGCGGAGCGCATGGCGGCAGTGCCGGCCACCTGGGCGGCGAGCCGGTCGGCGTTGAATTCCTGGCGGCGGGAAATGGCGTGGGTGATCTGCAGGAACATCCTGCCGTACCAGAGGAAGGGCGCCTGGAGGATGGAATTGTGCTCGTGCAGGCCGGCGATGGTGCGGACGATGGCGGCCCGGGTCTGGTAGATGCGGGGGCCGAGTCTCGTGTCGCCGTGGTGATAGTGGCCGAATTCGTGGGCGATCACGGCCTCGAACTGCGAGACGGTCAACTGGTGGAGCAGGGGAAGGCCGATCCCCATGAGGCGGTCGCCGCCGTGAAGGTGCGAGCCGCCGCGCTGGGCCACCCAGGCGTTGAAATCGGGAATCAGGTAGACGGTGCGGGGCATGGCTTGCTCCGTTTGACCGGCCACGCGGCGGATAACTTCGGCCAGCCGGGGGTGCTCGGCGAGACTCAGTTCGGGACCGGGCGGTTCAAACTGGTCCCGCCTCGGGACGATGGCCGCCAGAATTGCGCCGCCGGAGATGAGGCAGACGATGACCAGTTTCAGAATCAACTGGCCGGTGGCCCACGCGATGATGAACGGCAGCAGGATCGTGCCGAGGCCGAGGATGAGTGCGAGCGAGTAGAAGCCGATAGTCAGGGCCATGGCCACGGCGGCGCGACCCGCCAGAGATGAATCGTTGTCCGACATAGTCCCTCCATCCAAAGGGTCGGCGGACCGTTTCCGGTGTCGTCCGCACCCGCAGGAAAGCGTCGCCTTGAAGATCGGCCGGCCCTGCAATCTATGAATCAATAGCCCCCAGAGGAGCCGGGTGTCAACGAGAATTGATGGGGTGGGAGGGATTTTGGAGGGTTGGGGCGGGGAGGAGGAGGGGGCGTGGAGTGCTCGGCCTCGGGCGTGAGATCTCCTGTCATCATCGAGGAAAAATGATCCGGTGGGGAGAAATTCCCCGATAACGGTTAGTGGTTGAGCGGTGGTAATATAGACTTTTTGAATCGTCGAATGCGATTCCCGAAATGACAATTATCAGCATGCGAATCAAGCAAGTGCGACGATGCCGGGTTGGACGGTGGTGTGCGGGTCTTCAGAGAAAGCGAGCGCGACAGCGACTTGGCATGCAATCTGATAGGGGAGGGTGTGATGTATGGAGAAATTGACCCAGAATGCGACGATGTCGGGAGTGCGACAGGGATGGTCGGGTGGGACGGTTTTCCCCGTACAGGGCGGAGGGGCGGGTTGTGTGGTCGGGTGAGCGGACGGCGCCGGCGGGGCTGTGCCCGACGTGCAAGTTCCGCCGCGGGTGTGTCTTTCGGGAGAAGCGGGGGGTGGACGCGTTGTACTGCGAGATGTTCGAGCACCGGGCATTTGGGGACGGACCGGAGGGTCAGCCGTCCGCGCGTGAGAACGATACCGGCGGCGACGGGGGGGCGCGCGGATTGTGTGCGACCTGCGCCGGAGCGGCCACCTGTGCGCATCCGCGTCCTGAGGCGGGGATCTGGCATTGCGAGGAATACACATGAACATAGATCGATGTCGGTCGGAAGCTGCCCGCGGCCGGAGGACGGCGGCGGGCGGGCGAAGGGGTCGCCCATCGACTGCGCTCAGGGCGGCCGGGCGCGCCTGCGGCGGCGGACGATCGATGTGAAGCAGAAGGGCAGGCCATGAACACACAGGAAGTCCTCAGCATCGTGGAGAAGCACCACGGGAATCGCGGCAGTCTCATTTCGATACTCGAGGACATGCAGGCGAAGTACGGCTACCTTCCGGAGGCGATGCTCCGGGTGGTGGCGGAGAAGACGGGCCGGTCGCTGGTCGACATCTACGGGGTGGCGACGTTTTACCGGGCGTTCAGTTTGAGGCCGCGGGGGAAGCACCTGGTGTCGTGCTGTCTGGGGACGGCGTGCCACGTGCGGGGGGGGCCGGCGATTGCGCGGGAGATCGAGAAGCGGCTGGGGATCAGGGCGGGGGAGACGACGGCGGACCGGGAGTTCACGCTGGAGACGGTGAACTGCCTGGGGGCATGCGCGTTGGGGCCGATCGTGGTGGTCGACGGGCACTACTTTTCGAAAGTGAAGACATCGATGATCCCGGACATTCTCGCGCGGGCGAAGGAGGGGCTCGACGCAGTCCGGGTGGAGACGGACGAGCGGATCTTCCCGGTCGAGGTGAGCTGCGCGCGGTGCAACCACAGTCTGATGGATCCGCGGCACGAGATCGAGGGGCACCCGTCGGTACGGGTGACGGCCTCGTTCGGCAGCAAGCACAGCTGGCTGGCGATATCGTCGCTGTGGGGATCGTACACGGTGCACTCGGAGCACGAGATTCCGGCGGAGACGGTGGTGACGTTTTTCTGTCCGCACTGCCATGCGGAGATGATGGGCGGGGCGCCCTGCGCGGAGTGCGGGGCGCCGATGGTGCCGATGATCGTGCGCGGCGGCGGTATCGTGCAGCTCTGCTCGCGGCGGGGCTGCAAGGGACACATCCTCGATTTCGGCGGCACGGCGGCCGACTGACGGAGGCAATGCGATGAACGAGGAGACGGCATAAATGGCAAGAAAACTGACATCAGTCGATGACCTGGCGGGATTCCGGAGTCGGGTGATGGCGGAGCGGCGGCGGGCGGAGGCGATTCCGACGATCGTGGTGAGCGCCGACACGGGCGCCCAGGCGAGCGGCGTGAACGACCTCATCCGGCTGTTCAAGAAGCACATGCTCGACCGGTTCCTTCAGGAAAAACTGCGCCTGCGCATCACGGGGTGCCACGGGTTCTGCGAGATGAACCCCTACGTGACGGTGGAGCCGTACGGGCACTTCTATCCCAGGCTGAGACCGGCGGACGTGCCGCGGATAATCGAGGCGGCGCTGAGCGGGCAGCCGGCCGACGACCTGCTCTACCGCGACGCGGCGACCGGGACAGTGTACCCGCGGCAGAGCGACATTCCGTTTTTCGCGCGGCAGAAGCGGACGATCGTGGGCAACAACCAGAAGCTCGACCCGATCCGGATCATGGATTATTTCGAGAACGGCGGGTACGGGGCGCTGCTGAAGGCGCTGGAGAAGAACGACCCGGAGTGGATCATCCAGGAGGTGCAGACGGCGGGGATCCGCGGGCGCGGGGGGGCCGGTTTCCCGACCGGGCGGAAGTGGGCGCTGGCGCGGACCTCGGGGCGGCCGGGGCAGCAGAAATACATCGTGTGCAACGCCGACGAGGGGGATCCGGGAGCGTACATGGACCGCGGCGTGCTGGAGGGGAATCCGCACGCGATCATGGAGGGGATGGTGATCGGGGGGCTGGCGATCGGGGCGACGCGGGGGATCATCTACGTGCGCAGCGAGTATCCGCTGGCGATCAAGCACTGTCTCATCGCGATCCGGCAGGCGCGCGACCTCGGCCTTCTCGGGGAGAAGATTCTCGGGACGGAGCACGATTTCGATATCGAGATCGTGCGCGGGGCCGGGGCGTTCGTGTGCGGGGAGGAGACGGCGCTGATCAAGTCGATCGAAGGGTACATGGGCGAGCCGCGGCAGCGGCCGCCGTTCCCGATCGAGCGGGGGATTTTCGGCAGCCCGACCTGCATCAACAACGTCGAGACTTTCGCCAACATCCCGGAGATCATCACCCGCGGGGGCGCGGAGTACGCGAAGGTGGGTCTGCCGGGGAACACCGGGACGAAGATCTTCTCGCTGGTGGGGAAGATCCGGAACACCGGGCTGGTCGAGGTGCCGCTGGGGACGGCGATCAGCGAGGTGGTGTACGGGATCGGGGGCGGGGCGGCGGGCAAGGCGAAGATCAAGGCGGTGCAGACGGGCGGTCCTTCGGGCGGGTGCATCCCGGCCTCGATGTTCGACCTCTCGATCGACTACGACAGTCTGACCAAGGCCGGTTCGATCATGGGTTCGGGCGGCATGATCGTCATGGACGAGAACACCTGCATGGTGGATCTCGCGAAGTATTTCATGAAGTTCCTCAAGGACGAGTCGTGCGGGAAGTGCTTCACCTGCCGCAAGGGGACGCAGCGGATGTGGGAGATTCTCGACGACATCACCAAGGGGAAGGCGACGATGGAGCACCTCGACCTTCTGGCGGAGCTGGCGCTGGTGGTCAAAGACACGAGCATGTGCGGTCTGGGGCAGTCGGCGCCAAACCCGGTGCTGAGCACGATCCGGTATTTCCGCCAGGAGTTCGAGCGGCACATCCTGGACAAGCGCTGCGACGCGTTCGTGTGCACGGAGCTGGTGGGGGCGCCCTGCCAGTCGGCCTGCCCGATCGGGACGGAGGCGTGGCGGTATGTCGCGCACATCGCCAACGGCGAGTACAAGGAGGCCTACGCGGTGATCCGGGAGGCCAATCCGTTCCCGTCGGTGTGCGGCCGCGTCTGCCACCATCCGTGCGAGGAGCGCTGCAAGGCGGGCCAGACGGGGACCAACCCGGTGGCGATCCGGGCGCTCAAGCGGTTCATCACGGACCGCATCGACCCCTCGGCCTACACGCCCCGGCGGGAGGTCTGGACGGACGGTCCGGCGCCCAAGGTGGCGGTGATCGGGTCGGGGCCGGCCGGGTTGACGGCGGCCCACTACCTGTCCCTCAAAGGTTACCACGTGACCGTCTTCGAAAAGGAAGACCGTCCGGGCGGTATGCTCTACTGCGCGATTCCGGGATACCGGCTGCCGCAGGAGGTGATCCGCCGGGAGATCGAAGCGGTCCTCAACGACAATATCACGGTCCGGTGCCGGATGGCGCTCGGCAGGGAGATCACGGTCGACGGCCTTCTCGGCGAGGGCTACCGGGCGGTCCTGCTGGCGCTGGGCGCGCACGAAAGCAAGCCGCTGAAGCTGGAGAACGAGGACTGCGCGGGGGTGCACCCGTCGATCGAATTCCTCAAGGCGTTCAACCAGCGGGGCGAGGCGAGGGCGCGCGGCCGGGTGGGGGTGATCGGGGGCGGCAACTCGGCCTTCGACGCGGCGCGGGTGGCCCTCCGCCAGCGCGACGTCGAGAGCGTGACCATCCTCTACCGGCGGACGCGGGAGGAGATGCCGGCGTTCGCCGAGGAGATCGAGGCGGCCGCGCAGGAGGGGATCGACATCCAGATTCTCGTGACGCCGAAGAAGGTGCTGGCGAAAGACGGGAAGCTAATCGGGCTGGAGTGTCTGCGCAACCGGCTGGGGGAGATCGACGAGTCGGGGCGGCACCGGCCGGTGCCGATCGCGGGGAGCGAGTTCCGGGTGGATCTCGAGACGCTGATCGTGGCGATCAGCGAGGATTCGGGGGTCGACGCGATCGGCCCGGCGAAGCAGAGCGGGATCGCGATCACCGACTGGAACACGGTGAAGGTGGACAAGAAGACGCTTTTGACGACGCGGCCGGGGGTGTTCGCGGCGGGCGACGTGGTGCGCGGCCCGAACACGGTGGTCGACGCGATCGCCGACGGCAAGCGGGCGGCACGGATGATCGACCGGTACGTGCGCGGGCTCGAGCTGGCGGATGCGGCCGAGCCGGCTCTGCCGCGGGTGTACGTGCCGCCGGTGAGCGCCGAGCTCGACGACCTTCCGACGGTGGAGCGGGTGGAGACGCCGCGGGCGCCGGCGGCCTGGCGGACGCGCAATTTCGCCGAGGTGGAGGTGGCGCTGTCGGTCGCCGAGGCCCACTGCGAGGCGCGGCGGTGCCTGCGGTGCGACCTCGAGTTCACGCGGCCGCCCGAGACCGGGCAGGAAACGGATCACGACGGCGCGGTCGCCGTCACCGGAGGTAAGCAGCTATGACGACACTGGCAATCAACGGGCTTCGCGTCCAGGTGGAGACGGGTTCGACAATCCTGGAGGCGGCGCAGTTTCTCGGTTTTCCGATTCCGACGCTGTGCCACATGGAGGGGCTCACGCCCTACGGGGCGTGCCGCCTCTGCGTGGTGGAGATCGGCGAGGGGCCGGCGGCGCGGCTGGTGACGTCGTGCACGTACCCGGTGCAGGAGGGGCTGACGGTGCGGACGGCATCGGAGCGGGTGCTGCGGGCGCGGCGGATGATCATCGAGCTGCTCCTCGCCTCGTGCCCGCAGTCGAAGGTGATTCAGGACATCGCCTCGGCCCACCAGGTGCGGCAGCAGCGCTTCCGGCAGGAGCACGAGGACTGCATCCTCTGCGGGCTGTGCGTGCGGATGTGCAAGGAGCAGATGGTGGCCCAGGCGATCGGGTTCTACGGCCGGGGCGAGCACCGCGGGATCGGCACGCCGTTCGACGTGAAGTCGGAGGTGTGCCGGCTGTGCGGCGGGTGCATGTACGTGTGCCCGGCCTGCCAGTTGCGGTGCACGTACACAGATCCGGAGAAAGCGATCTGCGGCGGGTGCGCGAACCTCACCCCGCCGTGCGTGGAGAAAGAGCAGTTCCACGATATGATGTGCTACATGAAACCGTGTGTGGCGTGTGAAATTCCGAAAGACGCGAAATAAATGAAGGAGGACAGGACATCATGACGCTGACCAGAGTAAACGCCTCGGCGGCCACGCTGACGAAGAACCGGACGGAGGATTCGGTGGTCCCGACCTCGGGCATGTGCGTCACCTGCGTGGACGGGTGTATCGGGATGTGCGAGATCGGGAAGTCGGCCTACCGGGGGCACGAGGTGATCTACCCGCAGCCGTTCGGGGTGATCACGACGGCGGGGGAGAAGACCTACCCGGTCGACTACTCGCACTTCAACATCATGGGCACGGCGGTGGGGGCGCACGGGATCGCGGCCGACAGCGACAAGGCGGTGTTCCCCAATGTGAATCTCGAGGTGCGGTTCGGGCACGACCGCGGGATCAAGTTCCGGCTCCCCTGGATTATCCCGGGGATCGGCTCGACCGACATCGCCAAGAACAACTGGGAGGGGCTGGCGATCGGCTCGGCGCTGGCCGGGACGGGGCTGACGATCGGCGAGAACGTCGTGGGCATGGACGTGGAGGCGGCGATCAAGAACGGCCGGGTCGTCGACACGGTCGATCTGAAGCGGCGCGTGAAGCTGTACCAGGACCACCAGCGCGAGGGGTACGGCGCGATCATCGTGCAGGCCAATATCGAAGACACCCGGCTGGGGACGCAGGAGTACGCGATCGAGAAGCTGGGGGTTTCGATTGTCGAGCTCAAGTGGGGGCAGGGGGCGAAGAATATCGGCGGCGAGGTGAAGATCCGCGACCTCAAGAAGGCCCAGCTGCTCTACGAGCGCGGGTATGTGGTGCTGCCGAACCCGACCGATCCGAAGGTGATCGAGGCCTTCCAGCACGGGGCGTTCAAGGAGTTCGAGCGGCACTCGCGGGTTGGGATGGTGACGGAGGAGGGGTTCGCCGGCCGGGTCGAGGAGCTGCGCAAGGCGGGGGCCAAGTACGTGTTCCTCAAGACCGGCGCTTACCGTCCGGCCGACCTCGCCCGGGCGATCAAGTGGTCCTCCAAGTACGGTATTGACCTTCTCACGGTCGACGGCGCGGGCGGCGGCACGGGGATGAGCCCGTGGCGGATGATGAACGAGTGGGGGATCCCGCCGGTCGAGCTGCACACGCTGACCCACCAATACTGCACGCGGCTGGTGAAGAAGGGGGAGCGGGTGCCGGCGATCGCCGTGGCGGGCGGGTTCACGTTTGAGGACCAGATTTTCAAGGGGCTGGCGCTGGCCTCACCCTATGTGAAGCTGGTCGGGATGGCCCGGGCGCCGATCGCTGCGGCCATGGTGGGCAAGACGATCGGGCGGACGATCGAGACGAACCAGGTGCCGGTGTATGTCGAGCGGTTCGGCACGACCAAGGATGAGATTTTCGTCACGGCCCACGAACTCCGGCACCTCCTCGGGAACGAGGCGTTCGAGAAGCTGCCGACCGGGGCGCTCGGTCTGTACACGTACTACGAGCGGCTCGCCCAGGGGCTGCGGCAGCTCATGGCGGGCGGGCGGAAGTTCGCGACCGAGTATATCACGCGCGACGACATCTGCGCGCTCACCCATGAGGCGGCCGAGCTCTCCGGGGTCCAGTACGTGATGGACGTGGACAAGAAGGAAGTGGACGCGATCATGAATTAGCGAAGAATCCCCTCTTGCTCATGCTGTAAAGTGCGCGGCGGTCGCGGCAGTCGGCCGCCGCGCGCGTATGAAGGGGCGGACGGGCCGATCGTCCGCCGGCTTCCTCCGGCCCGGCGGGGGGATTTAAGATTGACAGCATCGCGAAGGGCGGGCTAGTTGGGAGAGTCGGCTTGCGGTCCGGGCAAGCCCGGCGGAGCGGGCCGGTCGAAGCAGAATCGGCAGGAGTTGAGCAGGGATATGGCGACACTACCGTTTGCGCAGGCGCTGCAGGAGCGGCTGCTCGTGCTCGACGGCGCGGTCGGGACGATGCTCCTGAACCACGGTCTGCGGGAAGAAGATTTCCGGGGGGAGGAATTCGCCCGCGAGGAGCCGGCGCGGGAGGGGGAAATTGGCGCGGGCGACCCGGGGGCGGCGGGGACTTCGCTCCGGCTGTACGGCAATCTCGACCTGCTCACACTCGTGCGGCCGGACCTGGTGGAGGCGGTGCACCGGGCCTACATCAACGCGGGGGCGGAGATTATCACGACCAACACGTTCACGGCGAACGGGCCGATGCAGGCGCGGTACGGGACGGCGCACCTGGCGGAGCGGATGAACCGGGAGGCGGCGGCGCTGGCGCGGCGGGCGGCCGACGACGCCCGCGACGCGCAGCCCGAGCGGGAAGTGTATGTCGCAGGTTCGCTCGGACCGATCGCGCCCGGGCCGCCGGCGGCGGGCGGCAACGAGGGGGCGCGCGGGAGCGAAGTGTCCGGGGAGGATATGCGGCGGGCTTACGCCGAGCAGGTGCGCGGGCTGGCGGCCGGCGGGGCGGAGGTGATTCTGATCGAGACGGCCATGAGCGTGGCAGGTGCGGCGGCGGCGTGCGCAGGGGCGCAGGACGCGTTTGCCCGGTTGGGGCGAGCGCTGCCGGTGTGGGTGTCGGCGACGACCGACGAAACGGGCGCGCGGATGGGGTCGGGGGAAAGTTTCACGGAGTTCGTTCGCGCGGTGGCGGATTTCGGGCCGGTGTGTGTCGGGCTCAACTGCGGGTACGGACCGAAGTCGATTGCAGAAGGAGTGCGGGCGCTGGCAGAGGTCACGGATCTGCCGATCGCGGCGTACCCGAACGCGGGGTTGCCGGACGAGCAGATGGTGTTTCCGGTGGGGCCCCCGGCGTTCGGGCGGTGGGCGGAGGATCTGGCGGCGACCGGGCTGGTGCGGGTGATCGGAGGATGTTGCGGGACGACGCCGGAGCACATTCGGGCGGTGAGGCGGGGGATCGGCACGAGGGGCGACGGCCGGCAGTAGGCTCGCCGGAGCGCGATCGCGGCCCCGCGAATGCGCCCCCAGGGCGGCGCCGCGGGGCGCTTTTGCGTTTGTGTCGGGGGCGGAGGGCAGGTATACTACGGCGGTGCGGACCGGCGAACCGGTCCCGGCGGTCGGGGGCGGACGGAGCCTACCGGGAGGGGCGGCCCGCGGCGGCGGCAGGGCCGGAGAGAACGCCGATCAAACAACTCAGGGAAGGACAGGTGACCCGTATGCTGATGGAAGATCTGTACCGACAGTTGATGATCCAGATCGGCGAAGATCCGAACCGGGAGGGGCTTCGCAACACACCGCGGCGCGCGGCGCGGGCATTCGAGTTTCTCACGCGGGGCTACAAAGAGGACATCGACGCGATCGTGAACAACGCCCTGTTCGAGGCGGACACGAAAGAGATGATTCTCGTGCGGAATATCGAGATGTACTCGATGTGCGAACACCACCTGCTCCCGTTTATCGGGAAATGCCACGTCGGGTATATCCCGAACCGGAAGGTGTTGGGGCTGTCGAAGGTGGCGCGGATTGTGGATGTCTACGCGCGGCGGCTGCAGATCCAGGAGAAACTGACCAAGGAGATCGGGGAAGCGATCCAGAAGTACACAAACGCGCTGGGGGTGGCGGTGGTGATCGAGGCGCAGCACCTGTGCATGATGATGCGGGGGGTGGAGAAGCAAAACTCGGTGATGACAACGTCGTATATCATAGGGGAGTTCCATGAGGATAATGCGACCCGGGCGGAGTTTTTCAGCCTGATCAACAAGTAAGGGCCGGGCGGGCCGGGGGCGACCGGAGGGGCGGGGGAAAAACGACGGCGGCGGAAAGGACGCGCATGTATCTGACGATCAGCAAGAAATTCGAGATCTCCCTGTCGTACCGCTGGTGGCAGAAGGACTGGCCGGCGCAGCGGAACCGGGCGTTTTACGGTCCGGCGGCGGGCGGCCCGCACGGTTACGGCGCCAACGCATCGGTCCATTTCGTGTTCCACGGGCCGGTCGATCCGGAGAACGGGATGGTGATCAATGTCGCGGAGGTGAAGGAGCGGGTGGGGGGGATGCTCGCCGCGCGGTACGATCACCGGTACCTGAATGTCGACACGCGGCCGTTCGACGAGGTGGTGCCGACGCCGGAGAATATCGCGCGCCAGTTGTGGGCCGACGCCCAGCCGCTGTTCGGCGATGCGGGGGCGGGGCTGGCGGCGGTGCACCTGGAGATGTCGCCCCTGGACAGCGCGACGGCCTACGCGGACGGGCGGGTGGAGCGCGGGTACGGGCTGGAGTTCTCGGCGGCGCGGCGAACCTGGTCGCCGCGGCTGACCGAGGAGGAGAACACGCGGCTGTTCGGGGCGGCGGCCTCCCCCTCGGGGCACGGGCACTGCTACTATTTGCGGGCGACGGCGGCGGGGGAGCCGGACCGGGAGTCGGGGATGATCGTGGCGCCGGAGACGAGCGGCAAGGCGCTGGCGGCGGTGTTTCAGCTGCTCGACCACCGGAATCTCGTGACCGATGTGCCGGAGTTGGCGGGTCGGCCGCTGACGACGGAATCGCTGTCGGGGTTCTTGTTCGCGCGGCTGGCCAACCGGATGCCGCTCGCACGCATGCGGCTGTGGGAGAACCCATATTTCTACACCGACTGCCTGCCCACCGGCGTGTATGTCATGGGGGTGCGGGCCGATTTCCGCGCCGCGCACCGGCTGGCCAGCCCGCGGTACTCGCGGGAGGAGAACGAGCGCACGTACGGAAAGTGCACCAACGCCGCCGGGCACGGGCACCGCTATGTGGTCGAGGCGGCGATCGACGGATACCTGGATGAGGCGAGCGGGGCGCTCTACCCGCTGGAGGATCTCACGAGGGGAGTGCGCACGGCGGTGGCGCCCTGGGACTATGTGCACCTGGATGAGGACACGGACGAGTTCGCCGAGCGGCCGAGCACCGGGGAGAATATCGTGAGCGCGCTGTGGCCCAAAGTGGAGGACGCCCTGGGGCGGCCGCTGTACCGGCTGCGGCTGTGGGAAACGCCGAACAACCGGTTCACGCTGCGGCGGGAAACGCCGGGAGGGGCGGGGCGATGACGGCGGGCGGGGCGCCGGGGCGGGTGCTGATCACGGGGGCCAGCCGCGGGATCGGGCGGGCGCTGGCGGTGCGGCTGGCGGGGCCCGGACGCACGATCGTGGTCCAGGGCCGCGACCGGAGGGCGCTGGAGGAGACAGTGCGCCTGGTGCGGGGGAAAGGGGGGATCGGGGAGGCGATTGCGGCCCGGCTCGACACGGCCCAGGGTGCGGCCGACGTTCTCGCGGCGCTGGGAAAAGGACCGGTCGAGGTGCTGGTCAACAACGCGGGGGTGAGCCGGGTCGCGCCCGTGGGGGAGCTCACGCTCGCCCAGTGGGAGGAGTCGCTGGCGGTCAACGTGACGGCGCCGTTCCTGCTCATGAAGGGGCTGCTGCCGGCCATGGGGCGGGGCAGCTCGATCGTCAACGTGCTGTCGGCGGCGAACAAGGCAACCTTTCCCGGGTGGGGGGCCTACACGATGAGCAAGGCGGCGCTCGAGGGGCTGGCGCGGGTGGTGCGGGAGGAAGTGCGCGGCCGGGGGATCCGGGTGATCGACGTCTACCTCGCGGCCACTGCGACCGACCTGTGGGAGAGGGTGCCGGGCGAGTGGAATCGGGCGGCCATGCTGCGGCCGGAAGAGGCGGCGGAGGCGATCGCCTACGCGCTGGAGCGGCCGGGGGAGGTGCTCGTGGAGAGCATCACGGTGGGCGGGATCGGGGGCAACCTGTAAGAAGGCCCCGGCGATCCGGTCGGAGTCTGGAATCCCCGCGGTGCAAATTCAGAAAGGGGCGCCTCAGACGTGCGCCCGGCCGCGAACTTCAGGCCCGCGGATCCGGACCCGCAGTGCGAGGGTGTCAGACCTCGATGCGGTCGGTCCGGGTGGCGAGGATGAAGTCGTTGATCGAGAGACCGCCGATGGCGTGGGTCCACAGGGTGACGCGGACCTTGTTCCAACCGTGCAGGAAGATGTCCGGATGGTGGCCCTCCTCTTCGGCGACGGCGGCGAGGGCGTTGATGAATTTCACCGCCCGCGCGAAATCTTTGAACGTGAAATCCCGCTCGAGTTTTGTGTCGTTGTCGCTGATGCGCCAAGCGGCCACCTGCTCCAGGTAGACTTCAAAATCCTTGCGCGTCATGGGATCGACGCCCCCCTCGCAGGGGACGCAGTGCCGGAAGGCGAGGTTCTCGGACATAGGGTTCACAACTCCGCAGTTTGAGCCGGCTGTGTTCGGCCGTCAATTTGGCGCGGCGGCGCTGTCCAGCAGCGCCAATCCGTCGCGGATCAGTTTGGCCAGCCCGGGTTCGGCGAGGGCTTTCCTTTCGAGATAACGGCGCAGCGCGGCGGCGAGTTCCGGGTGGAGGCCGCGCTGCCGGCAGATTTCAAGAATCTCCAGGGGAAGGAGCCACTCGCACGGGTACTCGGCCTGGAGGGCCTCCCAGACGGCCGGGAGTGCGGCCAGGCCGCGCTGTCCCTCGCGCACGTCGCGGACCTGCCGGTAGAGGTCGAGGAGGCGGAGGGCGGCGTCGGGCCGGTCGGCCGTGACGGTCCGCTCGCGCGGGACGAGGGAGGGCTGCTGGTAGGCGGATTTGTCGGCGGCGCCGGCGAAGACGGAGACGATGGAGGCGCCGACGGCCATGTCGTAGGGGCCCCACTCGGGGCGGAAGAGGACGGCGGAGCCGTCGGCCACGGTGCAGTCGGAGAAAGTCATGAGGAGGAGGGCGCGGTCGGGGCTGCGGAGAGTGGATTCGAGGCGGCCGCTGAGGCGGAGGCCGCTTTCGAACTCGATGGCGGCGGGGCGGCCGGGTTCGAGGCCGCAAGCAGCGAGGTCGCTGTCGCTCATCCGCTCGAGCGGCGCCGCCTGGCCGCGGAGTGTGCCGATGGGCGATGAGAAGCCGTCGCGATGGCGCTCGCGGCCGTGGCCGGCAAGTTGTCGGCCGTCGAGGGCGAGCGCGGTCGGGCCGGCGGTGCGGAAAAAGCAGGGCGGTGCGCCGGGCCGCCGGGTGCGGACCTCGGCCACGACGCCGGACACCTGGAGGCCGGAGCTGAACTGGGCGGTAGAGACGTTTTCGCACTCAAGGGCTTTGGCCAGCCCCTCGGCCCCGCCGACGCGGAAGGCCATGGTCGCGGCGAACTGCTCGAGGACCTCGGTGAGGCGGGCGAAATCGGGGGTGACGAAGAGGTGGGGTTGTTGGGTCGTGATGTCGAAGGGGTAGTCGGCGGCGTCGAGCGTGTAGGGGATCTTCCTCACCTCGGGACCCAGGCAGGAGGCGGACTCGCCGATGGAGGAGAGCAGGCCGGCGCCATAGATGCGCGGACAGTCGAGGTCGCCGATGAGGCCGTACTCGACGGTCCACCAGTGGAGGCGGGAGAGGCGGGCCATTTCGGAGGGCGGGCCGAGGCCGGCCTGTTTGGCGGCGACGTCCTGTTCGGCGCGGGCGACGGCCGCGGGGTCGGGGCGGTCGGACTCCTTGAGAATCGACAGGCGGCGGATGGCCTCGTAGAGTTCGTAGTCCTTTTTCGACGACATGGCTTTCGCGCCGATGGCGCCGATGCGGCGGAGGTAGTCGGCGTATTCGGGGTCGGCGATGATCGGGGCGTGGCCGGCGGCCTCGTGGATGATGTCGGGCGCGGGGGTGTATTCGATGTGGTCGATCTGCCGCATGGCGGCGGCGATGACGAGGACGTTGTGCGCCTGGAATTCCATGAAGGCGGCCGGCGGGATGAAACCGTCGACGGGGACAGCGGCCCAGCCGAGGCGCCCGAGGATCTCGTTCATGTCCTCGATACTGGGGATCTTCTCGATGCCGATGCCGGTCCGGCGCAGGCCGTCGACATACGCGGGGTGGGCGTGGTCCTTGAGGAACGCGTAGTTCTGGCGCATGACGTAGCGCCAGACGGCGTGGTCGACCGGGGTGTAGGCGGAGTAGTTCTGATCGACGATGAACTGGGCGAGGTGGCCGGGCAGGGCGGCGAGGATGGGGTTGTCCCGGTAGGCGGGGGCGGCGGGGGCGGGTTCGGGAGCCATGGCGTACGTCCTTTCCGCGCGGAGCGGCGATACATGGATTATATGAATCTATTATTGCGATTATAATAGGGGGCGCGCGCGGCGCGCGTCAAGGGAAAAGTGAGGGGGGTCAGGGCCGGTCGAGCTCCGGGAGGCGGCGGAAGAGGTCGAGGGCCTCGGGGTTGGCGAGGGCCGCGCGGCCGGGGACATCGAGGCCGTGGATGAGGCGGGTGACAACGACCTCGACTTTCTTGCCGTTACGGGTGCGGGGGATGTCGTCGACGGCGATGATTTTGGCCGGGACGTGGCGCGGGGTGCGGGCCTCGCGGATGGCCGCGCCGATTCGGCCGCGCAGGTCGTCGGTGAGGGCGACGCCTGGGGCGAGGCGGACGAAGAGGATGATGCGGGTGTCGCCGCGCCAGCGCTGGCCGACGGCCAGGGAGTCGACGACTTCGGGGAGGGCCTCGACGGGGGCGTAGATTTCGGCGGTGCCGATGCGGACGCCGCCGGGATTAAGGGTGGCGTCGGAGCGGCCGTGGACGATGACGCCGCCGCGCGGGGTGATCTCGACAAAGTCGCCGTGGCGCCAGACGCCGGGGAAGTGTGCGAAGTAGGCCCTGCGGTACTTGCTTCCGTCGGGGTCGTTCCAGAAGGAGACGGGACGGGAGGGGAAGCGTTCGGTGCAGACGAGCTCGCCGACGGCGCCGGCGACCGGGCGGCCGCGGTCATCGCAGGTTTCCACTTTCATGCCGAGGCCGCGGCACTGGATTTCGCCGGGGTAAACGGGGAGGAGGGGGCAGCCGAGCATGAAGCAGGAGAGGATGTCGGTGCCGCCGGAGATGCTGGCGAGCTGGAGGTCGCGCTTGACGTTCTCGTACACCCAGGCGAAGCTCCGCGGGGAGAGCGGCGCGCCGGTGGAGAGGATGGTGCGGAGGGGAGCGAGGTCGAACATCTTGCCGGGGGCGAGGCCGGCCTGTTCGCAGGCGGCGAGGAATTTCGGGCTCGTGCCGAACACGGTGATGCCCCGGCGCTCGGCCGCACACCAGAGGCGAGTGAGGTCGGGATAGGAGGGGGAGCCCTGGTAGAGGTATAGCGTCGCGCCCACCTGGAGGGCGCTGGCCAGCCAGTTCCACATCATCCAGCCGCAGGTGGTGTAGTACGTGATGACGTCGTCGCGGCCAAGGTCGGTGTGGAGGACGTGTTCCTTGTAGTGCTGCAGCAGGGTGCCGCCGGCGCCGTGGACGAGGCCCTTGGGGGGGCCAGTGGTGCCGGAGGAGTAGACGATGTAGACGGGGTGGTCGAAGGGGAGCTGGCGGAATTCGATCTCGGCGGCGTCGTTGGCCAGCAGTTCGGCCCAGGCGAGGCTGTTCGGCAGCGCGGCGGGGTCAAACGGGCCGAGGCGCGGGATGACGACGGCCCGGGCGGCGCCGGGGAGGTGTTCGAGGACGCGGGCGACGGTCGCGAGCGAGTCGTACCGCCGACCGTTGTACTGGTAGCCGTCGGCGGTGATGAGAACTTTCGGTTCGATCTGGCCGAAGCGGTCGAGCACGCCCTGGAGGCCGAAATCGGGCGAACACGAGGACCAGACGGCGCCGAGGCTGGTTGCGGCGAGCATGGCCACGACAGCTTCCGGGATGTTGGGGATAAAGGCGGCGACGCGGTCGCCCGGACCGACGCCCATCTTTTTCAGGCCGGCGGCGCAGCGCGCGACGCGCCCGTAAAGGTCGGCGTAGGTGATCGTCTCGACCGTCCCCAGCTCGCACTCGGAGATGATGGCGGTGCGCCGGTCGCGGTAGCGGAGGAGGTTCTCGGCGAAATTCAGGCGGGTGCCGCGGAACCAGACGGCGTTGTCGATGCGGTCGCCCTCGACGACCGCTTCCCAGGGCTGAGAGTGGATGATGCCGGCGAAGTCCCAGACGGCCTCCCAGAAGGACGCGATGTGGTCGACGGAGAACTGCCAGAGGTCGTCGTAGGAGAAAAACTCGCGGCGCGCGCGGCGGCCGAGGAAGCACATGAAGCGGGACAGGTGGCTGCGCTCGACGCGGGACGGCGGGGGGACCCAGAGGGGGGATGGGGCAGGGGCGGTCATGGGAGCGGGTTCTCCAACAGCGGTTCTCCTCAGTGCCGGCCGGGCGGGCGCGGCCGCGCGCCCGGCGTCCGCCTGACAGAACACCCGGCGGGGGCGACGGGTTCACGGAAAATGGATTATATCAATCGATTTTTTGGCCGGAGCCGGCGGCGGCTAGGCGCGGCCCAGGCGGCCGAGATAGAGGAGCGCGTTCCAGGCGAAGGAGACGTCGCCGCGGTCGAGAGCGGCGCACGCGGCGCGTTCGATGAAAGCCGCGGCTTTCGGGTGGCCGGCGCGCTGGAGCAGCACGGCGGCGCGGAGCATCGCGGGGTAGTCGCCGCGCTGCTCGAAACGGAAGAACGCGGACTCGGAGACCTCGAGGCCGGGGCCCGCGGTCTCCGCGGGAGCGGGGGCGGCGAGCTGTTCGACCGCGCACACGGCGGCGTCGGGGTCGGGAATCGCCTCGACCCCGGCCAGGCGCGCGAGGTGGCTGGGGGAGAGGAGGTGCGAGCCGCGGATGAAGGCGGGGAGGGAGTCGACGCCGATACCGCGCCCCCGGGGTTTGGGGACCGCGAAGACGGCGGCGCCGGCGGCGCGGACGTAGTAGTCGGCGCTCTGGCGGCCGACGAGGTCGATGAGGTCGGGGACGATGACGCCGTCGCGGATGACGTCCTCAGCGATGTGGAACTTGACGACCTCGCAGACGGCGAGGTTGCCCGAGCCCGGGAGGCCGCCCAGCTCGAGCATGTGCCGCAGCCGGCACTCCATCTGGAAGGGGGACTCTTTCACCCGGGGCGGGGCGACGAGGTCGGAGGGGACGGGGGTGAGGCCGCTCCTGACGAATTCATCCACCTCGGGCGGGTAGTCGGCGGAGGCGAGGGAGACCTGGTGGACCATGGCGTAGGTGACGGCCTGCACGACGCACTCGCGGGTCGCCACGAGGTTGGCGTAGGTATCCTTGAGCGAGCCGTCGCGGCCGCGCCGGGCGGGGGAAAAGGCGACGATCGGGGGGTTGGCGCCGAAGGCGTTGAAGAACGAGAAGGGGGAGAGGTTGACGGCGCCGTCGGGGGAGATGGTGGAGACGAGGGCGATGGGGCGGGGGCCGACGCCGCCCAGCAGGTAGCGGTGGACCTGTGGCGAAGGGAGATCTTTCGGTTCGAAATGGAGCATACCGGTGTGCGGGCGGTCACGGGGCCGCGGCTGAAGTCTTCTTGCGCGCGAGGATGGAGTAGTCCCGGTCGGCTTTCACGATGCGGTTGCGCAGGACGCCGAGGCGCTCGATCTCGAGTTCGATCGTGTCCCCGGCGCGCAGCCAGACGGGGGTGAAAGACTCGCCGCGCTGGGCGGCCGCCAGCGCCCAGGTGCCGTTGAGCTCGAGGTAGCAGCCGGTGCCGACGGTGCCGGAGCCGATGACATCGCCGGGGAAGAGGTCGACGCCGTAGGAGGCGCGCTCGATGATTTCGGCGAAGGTCCAGGTCATGTCCCTGAGGTTGCCCTCGGAGACGAGCCGGCCGTTGTGGCGGGCGGTCATGCGGAGGTTGTAAGCGGCGCCGCCGGGGGTGGAGAGGCGGCGGTCCGCCAGTTCCTCGGGGGTGACCAGCCAGGGGCCGATGGCGGTGGCGAAATCCTTGCCCTTGGCGGGGCCGAGATTCAATTTCATCTCCTCCATCTGGAGGGTGCGGGCGGAGAAGTCGTTCATGATCGTGTAACCGGCGATCCAGCGGTCGGCCTCCTCGGCGCGGATGTTGCGGCCGGGGCGGTCGATGACGACCGCGCATTCCAGCTCGAAATCGAGGCCGACGAGGTGATCGGTTTCGACGAGGACGTCGCCGGGGCCGACGATCGAGCGGTGATTGGTGAAGTAGAAGACGGGGAACTGGTCGAACTCGGGGATCATGGGGACACCGCGGTTGCGGCGGGCGGTGGCGACATGCTGGCGAAAGGCGTATCCGTCACGGCACGAGGGCGGGTGCGGCACGGGGGCGAGGAGCGCCGCCCCTTCGGAGGGGAGCGGCTCGGCGGCGCCGGCGACGACGGCCTCGTGGACGGCGCGGGCGGAAGCCATCGCCGCTTCGCCCCCGGTCAGGAACTCGGCCATGGTCGAGGGGAGCGGGCGGCCGAGGGCCGAGGCGGCAGCGGCCAGGTCGTAGACGCGGTCGGCGTGGACGAGGCCGAGCCGCTCGGGGTGTTCGGCGGTGCGGAAAGAAACGAGTCTCATCGGGGAACCCTTCGCGGCGGCGTGTCGTCGCTGCCGAGCCGCCCGGTCCGCTGCAGCTCGGCCCACACGCCGGCGATAACGTCGAGGGCGAACGCGGTTTCGTCGTCGGTGCCGGAGTTGATGCGGATTCCGTTGGGGATGCCGTAGGGGGCGACGGGGCGGACGATGAGGCCCTGTTCGAGGCAGCGGCTGTAGAACTCCTCGGCGAGCGCCTGGGAGGGCATGAGCAGGAGGATGAAGTTGGCGTAGGTGTCGATCTGGCGGATGCCGAGGCCGGCGAACGCCTCTCTCATGCGGGCGAGCGAGGCGGTGTTGGTGCGGACGGTGCGCTCGAGGAATTCGTCGTCGTCGAGAGCCGCGATGGCCGCCGCCTGGGCGAGGTGGTGCGGCTCGAAGGGGTAGCGGACCTTGAAAATGGCCTCGATGATGTGGCTGAGGCCGACCGCGAAGCCGACGCGGAGCCCGCCGAGGCCGTAGGACTTCGACAGCGTCCGGGTCACGACCATGTTGTCGTACCAGTACGAGACGCCCTGGGGGTAGTCGGGAAAGACGCCGGCGTACGTGTAGTAGGCCTCGTCGAGGACGACGAGGACATCGCCGGGGACTCTGTCCATGAAGGCCTCGAATTCATCGCGCGGGATCATGGTGCCGGTCGGGTTGTTGGGGTTGGCGATGAAGATGAGGCGGGTGCGGGGCGTGACTGCGCGCAGGATGCCGTCGAGGTCGTACCCGTAGTCCTTGAGCGGGACCTTGCGCAGGGTGCGGCCCTGTTTGAGGGTGCTGACGTAGATGCCGATGAAAGTGCCGTCGGAAGTGAGGACTTCGTCGCCGGGTTCGGAGAAGGCGGCGACGATGTAGCCGAGGAGGGCGTCGGTGCCGTGGCCGCAGACGATGTGTTCGGTTCGGATGCGGTACTTGCGGGAGAGAGCCTGGACGAGTTCCCAGGCGCGGGGGTCGGGGTAGCGGTGCATTTCGGCGACGGCCTCCCGCACCGCGGCCATCGCTCGGGGCGAGGGACCGAGCGGGTTCTCGTTGGAGGCCAGCTTGACGATGCGGGTGAGATTGCGCTCGCGCGCCAGTTCGCCAATCGGCTTGCCGGCGCGGTAGGGTTCGAGGGAGCGGACGTACTCCGGTATATAGATCATGGCAGGCACCTCGTCAGTGGGCACGGTCATCATTTCGCATCCCTCAAGATACATGGTTCGGGGGGCCGATCGCCAGCGGAATCGGCGATCGGTTCAAGCGCGCCCCTGGCCTACGGTTCCAGCCACGACTGGGCGTAAGCCGGGTCGAGCGTTTCTCTCACGTTGAGGGTGGGGCGAAGGGGGGCGTAGGTGTCGATCATGACGGCGTATTCGTCGGTGCCGGGCTTGCCGATCGAGGCTTCGGTCCGGCCCGGCTGGGGGCCGTGGGGCATGCCGCCTGGGTGGAGGGTGATGGAGCCCTCGCGCACCCCGCTGCGGGACATAAAATCCCCCTCGACGTAGTAGAGGACCTCGTCGCTGTCGATGTTGGAGTGCACATAGGGGGCGGGGACGGCGTGGGGGTGGAAGTCGAAGGGGCGGGGGACGAAGTTGCACAGGACGAAGTTGCCGGTCCGCCAAGCGAGGTGGATGGGCGGGGGGAGGTGGATGCGGCCGACCTTGGCGTGGTAATCGCGGATGTTGAAGGCGTAGGGGTAGAGGAAGCCGTCCCACCCGACCACATCAAAGGGGTGGACGGGGGCGATGTGTTCGAAGTAGCGGCGGCCGGCTTTGATGATGATGCGGAATTCGCCGCGTTCGTCTTTGGGGTCGAGAGCGGAGGGGACTTTGAAGTCGCGTTCGCAGTAGGGGGCGTGTTCCTCGAGCTGGCCGTAGTCGTTGCGGTACTCGCGGGGGATCTCGAAAGCGGTGTCGGATTCGACGATGAGGAGTTTGGTGTTCGCGTAGTCGTCGAATTTCATCT
Source organism: Candidatus Zixiibacteriota bacterium (assembly GCA_017999435.1). NCBI lineage: Bacteria > Pseudomonadati > Candidatus Zixiibacteriota > Candidatus Zixiibacteriota bacterium. Next base: position 590,196 of record JAGNLV010000001.1, on the reverse strand, counting down.
GCCAGGTGACGGCGCGGGGGATGATGAACTGGTCTCCCTCGAGGAAGGGGATGTCGCCGAACTCGCTCTTGAAGAGGCCGCGGCCGCGGTGGACGAGGACATACTCGGCGGCGTAGGCGTTGCGGTAGAAATCCGGCGTGTCTTCGGTGACGCGGGCGGCCGAGATGACGGTGTGGGGGTTTTCGAGGAAGATGTGGCGGGCGGTGATGAAGTTGCCGCCGCCGGGCTTGTCGTCGGTGAAGAAGTGGTAGTAGAGGACCTCGGCCTCGGGCCAGCCGACGTTCTTGTGGAAGGGGATCTCGCGCGAGCGGGCCACCTGGGTGGGCATATGGAGGCGGTACCGGGTGGCATAGACGCCGGAGAAGCCCTTGCTGGAGAAGAGTTCCTCGCGGTAGAGGGACACGCCGTCGGGCTTGTAGAAAGTCGTGTGTTTCACGCGCGGCAGGTCGCCGAGACGATGGTAGAACGGCATCGGGAGGTTCCTTTCCTTCAGCGGGAGGCGCCGATCAGCAGATTGGCGCGGTTTCCACTTTGTCCTTTTCGAGGTTGCCCCGGAGTTTCTGGTCGAGTTCGATGGATTCGAAGAGCGCCTGGAAGTTGCCCTTGCCGAACCCCTCGCTGTTGCCGACGCGCTGGATTACTTCGAAGAAGAAGGTCGGGCGGTCGCCGATCGGTTTGGTGAAGAGCTGGAGCAGGTAGCCGTCGCTCTCGATGTCGCAGAGGATGCCGTGCTGTTTGAGCAGGGCGAGGTCCTCCCGCAGGCGGGACATGACCTCGGAGCGGCCGCGGAGCCGGTCGTAGTAGGCGTCGGGGACAGCCAGGAACTCGACGCCGTTGCGACGGAGGGCGGACACGGTGGCGACGATGTCGCCGGTGCGGAGGGCGACGTGCTGGATGCCGGAGCCGCGGTACTGCTCGATGAACTCCTCGATCTGGGACTTCTTGAGTCCCTCGTACGGTTCGTTGATGGGGTTGCGGATTTTTGAGTCTTTCGAGCGCACAACTTTCGACAGCAGGGAGGAATACCTGGTGCTGATGTCGCCGGGGCCGAAATCGACGAAGGTTTCGAAATCCATGGTGTTGTTGAAATACTCGGCCCAGAGGTTCATCTCGTTCTCGCGGACGTTGCCGACGATGTGATCGACGGCGAGCAGGCCGGTGTCGTCGCGCCCGGCGTCGAAGGAGAAGAGGGGTTCGCAGAAGCCGGGGCGGAAGATGTGGCGGTAGTGGTCGCGGTTGACGTAGACGAGTTCGGTGTCGTCGTAGAGGCGGATGGCGGCTTCGTCGATGTAGCCGTGGCGATTGGAGATGCGTTCGGGGCGTTTGACCATGACGGCGCCCCGTTTGGCGGCGTAGGCGAAGGCGTCCTCCACGGAATCGACCTCGACCGCCCAGCGTTTGACCCCGTCGCCATGCTTCGTGATCCACCCCCAGATGTCCCAGGTGTCGGGCTGGAGGGGGGAGGTGACGACGAATTTGAGGCGGTGGCGGGTGAGATAGAAGGAGATGCGGTCGCGGACGCCGGTTTCGGGGCCGGCATAGCCGGTGAGCTGGAGGCCGAGGGCGCGGGCGAACCAGAAAGCGGTCATGCGGGCGGAGCCGACATAGAATTCCACGTAGTCGTAACCGCGAATACCGAGCGGGCTGCTCATGTCAAGTCTCCTCTCTATCGGTTTTTCGGGATCGGGTCGGCAACGCAGCGACGGCCGCCGGGGGCGGCGGCACGGGCCGCGGGCGCCGCTACTAACGGCAAAAACAGGATAGGCTTGGGATTGTTCCCGGCCAAACGGGCACCGGCGCGCGTGGTCGGCCGGCCCGGAAAACCGCTGCCGGGGGCCGGCCGCAGGGAGCGGCCGGTTTGACTATCGGCTTGACACAAGACTATTTTCAGTGTATTCTAAAAGGTCAACAGACTGGTTCGGGGCGGGGCAGAAGGGGAAACATTCCGTCTGGCGGGGGAAGCCAGGCGAGGAGGAAGAGGCGGTACCCGGATGGCGGGGAGGGCGGACAGGTCGGGGCCGGCGTCTCAATCGGCCGGCCGGATTATCACGGAAGTTTAATGAGTACGAATCGCACGGCAAACGCGGCCGCCGGAGCAGCCCGTTGGCACGGAAATGATAGAGGGCGTCGCGCCGACGGTGCGAAGCGGCGCTCGGTTCGCGATAACTGACAGTGGCCTGAGGTCCCGCGCCGGCCAGACCGACCGGGGCGGGGAAGCAATAACTCCAAGAAGGAGGTGCATATGAAGCTCATCAGACTGCCCAACGATCTGATGGTGAAGAGGCCGCACTACATCATCTGCAAGGTGAATGGTCCGTTGAAGATCATTTGCGGAGTGTGGTGAGAACGGCCGTTTGAGTCGAAGCTGCACCGGCCATCGGGGCCGGTGCAGCGTCACATGAGCACAGGCGGGGCAACCCGACAGCATTGTGAGAGGACGCCGTGAAGCCGTCGCCGTACAATCACTTCATCCCGGCCCGGGACGGGATCATCCTGGCCTACAACAGTTATTCGGGGGCGCTGGCCGAGATCGAGCCGGAGCACTATGGGCGGGTCCAGGAGCTGCTCGCCGACCCGGGCCTGTCCGCGAGCGCGCAGGACGCGGAGTTCGTGGCCTGCCTGCAGGCGGGCGGGTTTTTAATTCCCGACGGGATCGACCAGTTCGGGGCGCTGCGGTCGGCGGCCAAGCAGGTGCGTCTCGGGGGGGTGGTGTTGACGCTGACGATTGCGCCGACGCTGGCGTGCAACTTTGCCTGCGACTACTGCTTTGAATCGCGTTCGGCGGTGACGATGAGCCCGGAGGTGCAGGAGGCGCTGCTGCGGTTCGCCGAGCGGCAACTCGTGCGGTCGGAAATGCTGCGCGTGTGCTGGTTCGGCGGGGAGCCGACGCTCTGCCTGCCGCTGGTCGAGCGGCTGCAGCGGCAGTTGCTGGAGCTGGCGGCGAAACGGCGGGCCAACGTGATCCCGGGGTCGATCATCAGCAACGGCTACCTCCTCGACGGGGCGGCGGCGCAGCGGCTGAAAGAGCTGGGGATTGAACGGGCGCAGGTGACGATCGACGGTCCGGAGGGGGTGCACGATGCCCGGCGGAAGCTGCGCAGCGGCAAGGGGACGTTTCAGCGGATTATCGCGAATCTGCGCGAGACGGCGGGGATTCTCGACATCAACGTGCGCATCAACATGGACAAGGAAAATATCGATTCGGCCTGCGAGGTGATGGCGCTTTTGGACCGGGAGGGGATCCTGCCGCGCGTGAAGGTGCAGTTTGCGCAGGTGCGGTCGACCGGGGCGGCCTGCAGCGACACGCGCGACCGGTGCTACACGGACGAGGAGTTCGCCCGGACGCAGGTGGAGCTCTACCGGCAACTGCTCCGGCGGGGCATCCGCCAGGTGGAGTACCCGCAGGCGCTCGGGGGCGCGGGGTACTGCAGCGCGCTGTCGGAGACGCACTACGTGGTCTCGCCGCAGGGGTATCTCTTCCGGTGCTGGGAGGAGCTGTCGACCGATCCGGCGCGGTCGATCGGGAGTCTTCTTCAGACGGCGCCGGAGGACTACCAGGCGGCCAACGCGAAAAGCTACCGCGACTGGGATCCCTACGCCCTGGGCGAATGCCGGGCCTGCGCCGTTCTCCCGCTCTGCGCCGGGGGCTGCCCGCTGCGGGCCAAGGAGAAACGGGGGGAGCAGCGCGGCGAGTGCGTGACCTGGAAATATAATCTCCCGGGGATGGTGGCCGTGTCGTATGAGGCGCAGGTGCAGGCGCCGACAGGGGCGGACCAATGAGCGCCGAGCCCGGCGGCACCCCCTACATCATCGCGGGGTGGGAGATCACCAGCCAGTGCAACCTGCGCTGCCCGCACTGCTACACGGCGGCCCGGACGCGGCCCCACGACGAGATGGGGACGGAGGTCTGCAAGGGGGTGATCGAGGCCATGGCGGAAATCGGGGTGCGCATGATCGGCTGGACGGGCGGGGAACCGCTCCTCCGGGAGGACCTCGAGGAACTGACCGCCTACGCCGGGGAGCGGGGGATCAACTGCAACATCACGACCAACGGGGTGCTGCTTGACCGGCGGCGGGCGGAGGGACTGGTGGCGGCCGGCCTGCGCGCTTTCCAGATCAGCCTTGACGGATCCACGCCCGAGCGGAATACGCGGATGCGGGGGACGGACGAGGCCCAGTTCGAGAAGATAGTCGCGGGGATCCGCGTCTGCAAAGAGCTCGGAGCGCGGGTGTTTCTCGCCATGCTGATCGGGGAGGAGAATATGGACGACGGCGCGCGGATGGTCGAGTTGGCCAAGCGGGGGGGGGTCGACGCCGTGCGGTTCTGCGGCTACACGCCGGCCGGGCGGGGGCGGCGCCGCGATGTGAAGAGCCGGCTGGGGTTCACCGATGTGCAGCGCCTGCTCGAGTTCGCCGAGACGATGGAGAAGGATGCGTCGATGGTGATTGATTTCGACGTGGCCTGGGGGCCGGTGCCGCCGACGTTCGGGTTCCACCAGTGCACGGCCGGCGTGGAGACGTTCTACCTGAAGGGGAACGGCGACATCTACCCGTGCACGGCGCTCTCGCACCGGCGGTTCCGGGTGGGCAATATCCGGCAACGGCCCCTGCCGGAGATCTGGCATTCGCCGGAGATGTCGGCGATGTCGCGGTATCCGCGGGAGCGGGTGAAAGAGCCCTGCCGATCGTGCGACAATTTCTCAGCCTGCCGGGGGGCGTGCCGGGCGGGGGCCTTCGTCCACACCGGCGATCTCGACGCGGCGCACCCGCTGTGTCTGTACCTGGCGGCGCGGGAGCGGGCCGCGGTGCGGCGATAGGGACGGAAGAGAGCCACAGAAGGCGCTTGACAATAGAGACTTGCCGCGATATCGTCAAGCAAGGCAAATCGAGACAGCTTTATCGCTGCAGCAGACCCTCGTTGAAACTCAACATCGTGTGACAACTGCCTTCAGCCGGGACTCCGAATGACATCTCGGGCAGGGTCGTCTCCCGGCCGGAACATGATCGGCGGCAAAGCCGACGTTGGTCGGAAACAGTTGGCCCCTTCAGACGACGCAGGGAAGTTCATCGTTACACCTGGAGTCCGGGAAGATCGATGAGGCGGACGTTCGACGGACGTTGCCCGAGCGGGTGACGAAGTGTCGGTCCGAAGCGGTTCTCAACGAGACGAGGTGTCATGTGAGGGGTAACTCGCAGATTGCGGGGGCTCTTGCGGCTGTCGTGACCATGGCGGCCGCGGTGGTGAGTCTGTCGTGGACAGCGGCGGCTGTCGCTGAGGAAGGGGCAGGTTCGGCTCCAAGTTTTCAGGAGGTGCGGCTGGCGGCAAGTGATGTGACGCCGATCGAGAAGGATGGTTGTCCTACGGTCTACTATTACGACGAGGAATCAACGGCGTATGTCGTCTGGAGGTTGCCGCAAGAGGGGGTCGAGGAGTTCGGCGAGCGATTCGATCAGGAGGGGGTCTCGGTCTGTACTCTTGTGACGGTCCGGGCGCTGCTGTATGGGCCACAGATGGCGGGCTCGCCGGATGTGGAGGTGGTGGTGTATCAGGATGACGGTACGGGGCTGCCGGGCGCTCAGCTGGCCGCGGTCACCGTTCCGAACGCCTCCCTGCCCACCACCGGCCTGGGCTGGATCGAGGCCGATTTTTCGCCGAGCAGCCTGGTTTTCAGCGAGGGAGAGACCTACCACCTCACCCTGCGCGTTTCGCCGGCGGTAGCCGGAGATACCGTATCGCTGTGCAGCGATGAGGCGACCGGTCCTCACTCGGGAGAGAACCGGTCAGAGTACTTCGACGGCGACGCGTGGTGGACGCTCAGCTCGGCCGTTGGAACGGACTACGTGTTCGTATTTGAAGCGGAGATAGATTTCGGCTGCGATACTACCTGCTGCGTCGGCGGCGCCGGGAATGTGAACGGGGATCCCGTCGACAAAGTCGACGTGGCGGATCTGACATTCCCCGTGTCGTACCTGTTCCGCGGGGGAGTGGAGCCGCCGTGTCGGGAAGAGGCCAACGTCAACGGCGATCCCGACGGTGATGTGAGTGTTTCGGACCTAACGCTTCTCGTCGGGTACCTCTTCCGCGGGGGGCCGGCGCCGGCGCCGTGCTAGACCCCGGACCGCGCGGAGACACAGCTTCGGAAGTCGAAAGAGACGGGCGGCCGCCCGCAATCGGACGATCGGCCCTTCCTATCTCAAGCCGGTGGGGTGGGCGATCGAAAGAACCTTTTTCCTTATTGCAGTGCGAAACGGGGAGTGGTAGATTGAGCCATCCTGAAGGCAGGTCGGTGCGATGGTCATCGCACGCATCCGCGAAACAATTATGTAAGCACTTACGTACACTCGGATGATAGAGGGAGCCCGAAGACAATGGACGTGATCGAACAACTCGGCTCGCTGGCGTTGGCGACCCGGCTGCGCCGACTGGCGGACCGCCTCCAGAGGGATGTGTCACAGGTGTACCGGGAGCTCAATGTCGAGTTTGAGGCGCGCTGGTTTGCGGTCGTGTACTACCTGAAGGACCACAACGAGGCGCCGCTGACGACGGTGGCGACGGATCTGGGGCTGACTCATCCGGCGATCAACCAGGTGGCGGGGCAGTTGACGCGGCGCGGACTGTTGCGGTCCACCCGCGACCCCGGCGACTACCGTCGGCGGCTGCTGAGTCTGACCGACCGCGGGCGGGAGACGGTCAGGGCGCTGGAGCCGGTGTGGGCGGTGATCGCGGACGCTTCGACCGAGCTCGGGAGCACCGACGGGAGCGACATCCTTGAGGCGCTCCGGCGTCTGGAGCGGCAGCTCGACGAGACGAGCATGTACGAGCGCGTCATGACCAGACTTCGGCGGGAGGGAATTCTTCCGTAACGGCTCCCGCACGACCAACATCCGAAGTGCGGAGGTGAGCGATGAAGTTTCAGGCGTTGTGGGCTGCAATGATGTGGGCGGCGGTTGCCGTGTTCGCCGGCGGGCCGGAGGCCGGGGCGCAGGCGGATCCCGACGACACCGGGCCGGCGATCGACCGGACGGTCAAAGCGGAGATCATCGACAGCGTGACGGCGGCGCTCGACCGCTACTACGTCTTCCCGGACGTCGCGAAGAAGATGGGGGAGCACGCGCGCCGGCAGTTGAAGAAGGGGGCGTACGACACGCTGGCGACGGTGGGGACGTTCGCGCGGGGGCTTTCGGAGGATCTGCTGACGGTGTGCCACGATCGGCATTTCGGGCTGCGGTATGTCCCGCGGGCGCAACTGGAGGCGATGCTCGACACGATCAACCGTCCCACGGCGGCCGAGGAGCTGCGCCGGGCGCGGCTGGACAATTTCGGGTTCCGCAAAGCCGAACAACTGCCGGGCAACGTGGGGTACCTGAAGCTGGACGGTTTCAGCGGATTGCCGGAAGCGCGGGCGACGGCGGTCGGGGCGATGCATTTTCTGGCTCACACCGACGCGCTCATTATCGACCTGCGCGACAACGGTGGGGGCAGCCCGGATATGATCCAGATTCTGACGAGTTACTTCTTCAAGGACCAGGTGCACCTGAATACGTTCTATGTACGCGAGACGGACTCGCTGCAGCAGTTCTGGACGACGAGCTATGTCGACGGCGAGAAGATGGCCGACGTCCCCCTGTACGTGCTCACCTCGGGGGGCACCTTTTCGGCGGCGGAAGAGTTTACGTACAATCTGAAGAATCTGAAGCGGGCGACGGTTGTCGGGGAGACCACGGGCGGTGGGGCGCACCCGGTGGCGACGCACGGATTTCCGAACCTCGAGGTGGGCGTGAGGGTGCCGTTCGGGCGGGCGATCAACCCGATTTCGGGGACGAATTGGGAAGGGACGGGGATCGCACCGGACATCGCGTGCGCAGCCGACCGGGCGCTCGAGGTCGCGCTTCTGGAGGCCTACCGGAAGCTGAAAGCGGAGTGCGGGGACGAGCAGTTGCTCGCGACCTACGATTGGCAAATCGACGGGCTGGAGGCGCAGCGGAACCCGGTGACGCTCGAGGCCGCGGCGCTGCAGGAATATGTCGGCGATTTCGGACCCCGGCGCATCGCGCTGGAGAACGGCGCGCTGGTGTACCAGCGCGAGGGAAATCCGAAATTCCGGATGACGCCAATGGGCGGGGACCTGTTCATGTTTGCGGACATCCCGTATTTCCGGCTGAAGTTTGTGCGGGATGCAGGCGGGGGGATCGTGGCGGTCGAAGGGCATTACGAAGGGGGGCAGGTGGACCGGAACGAACGGACGTGAGGGGGGCGGCAAGCAGATTGGCAGGCCGCCGGGATTTCCCGGCGGCCTTTTTTTTGCCGCCGGCGCGGCCGTAAAATGATCCTTGACTCCGGACTCTCCGTTGCCTAGGCTATGGGCGTGAGTTGGGCGTGACGACCGGAGTGCGGGATGCGGATCGCGCCGGCGCAGGGCTGTACGGCCGAGACGGATCTCCAGAGCGAACAAGGGTAGGACGCAGGCGAAGGACTCATGACGGAGGTTTCCATGAGGAGAGCGATGCTGGTGACGGCGGCGGTCTGGCTGGCGCTGTGCGGGAGTGCGGCCGGCGCGGGACCGGAGTACGGGGAGATTGCCGAAGCCGAGTGGCAGATCGGTCCCCCGGCGGATTATCCCGAGGCGAACGCGGTCGTGATCTTCGACCGGGTGTACCGGTCGATGACGATCCCGCAGGGCGAGTTCTCCCCCCAGCTCGAGCTGCGGCGGCACGTGCGCATGAAAGCGTTCAACAAGGCCGGGGCGGAAGAGATCGGTAATGGGTCGTTCGGGCACTCGGAGAAGGACCATGTCAGCGACCTCTGTGCGCACACGGTGACTCCCGACGGGCAGGTGTTCAAGGTCAACGACAAGGATTTCCTGACGAGGAAGGCGGGCTCGACGACAATCGTCACGTTTGCATTTCCGCAGGCGGACAGCGGCTGTATCCTCGAGTTCACCTACAAGGTGTGGGGGGGAAGCTACATCCGCTGGGAAACGATTCCGTTCAGCCATGAGGTGTACACGCTGGAGACGGAATATGTCCTTGAGGTCCCGGTGGGGCCGCAGTATCAATACCGGGCGCACAACCTGCCTGCGGGAACAGGGAATCCCGTGGTCGAGAAACTTCCCGGCACCGACATGAAGGCCAAGAAGCGGTTCACGTGGCGGGTGCAGAATGTTCTGCCGGTGCAAGACGAGCCCTACATGGGGTTCGAGCGGGACTATGTGCCCGCGGTGAGCCTGGTTCTCTCCGACCTGTCGCGGAAGGCGACGGTAGCCGACGCTGTCGAGCAGTGGAGCACGATCGGGCAGTTGTGGGAAACGGCGGTTGTCGATGAGTATTGCAGCGAGCCGCGGGATTTCAAGAAGAGGTTGCGGGAGATCGTGAAGGGGCTGAAGACGGACTATGACAAATCGAAAGCTCTGTACAGCTTTGCCGTGAGCACGATCGAGACGCGGCAGGACGGGTTCGACGACGGTTTCCACCATGACAACCTGGCCGGCCTGTGGCGGGAGAAGTTCGGCACCGCGGGCGAGAAAAACCTGCTGCTGCTGGCGATGCTCCGGTCGGAGCGGATCCGGGCCTGGCCGATCATGATCTGCACGCGGGACGTCGCGGCGTTCGAGCCCACTTGGGTCGATCCCCTTCAGTTCTCGCACATGATCATTTTCGCCGAGGTCGAGCAGGGGGGAATTTACCTCGACGCCACCACGAAGTACAATGCCTACGGCACGCTGCCGCCGGTTTGTCGGACGGACATCGGCCTGCTGCTGGACGGGGACAAATCGGAACTGGTGAAAGTGGTGACGAACGACCCGCCGTCGAGCCGCATCGACCTGATCGTCTACCGGATGGACGCCGAGGGGAACGCCGCCTGCTCCACCTCGGCGCTTTTCACGGGCTATCTGTGCAGCAACTACGGGCGCCGCTACGAGACGCGGGAAGCGAACGACTTTTTGGACCGCGACATTCTCAATGTCGATGCGCCCGGCTACCGGCGGGGGAGTTTTGAGGCGACGCTGGATTCGCTGGGGCGGCTGCGCGTCATGACCGGCTACGCGGTCGAGGGGGCGGGGCGGCGGTTGGACGACCACCTCGCGGTGAACTGCCCGGCGACCATGTTTTCCCGCAATCCGTTCGAGAGCGAACGGCGCGTCTTCCCGGTCAATTTCAACCACGCCTTCACCTACCAGGCGATCGCGCGCATTGTCGGGCCGGAGGGTTCCACGGTCAGCCAGCTCCCCCCGGATACGTCCTTCGCCTACGAAGGTCTCCTCTACGAACGGCAGTCGTCGTCGGAAGGGCAGGCGGCGCAGGTGCACAGCAAGTTCACGGTGAGCCGCCCGCTCTTCGAGGTCGACGAGTACATGATGGTGCGGCTGTTTTTCCAGAGAGTGGAGTCCGCGCTGGGCGAACAGGTGGTGTTCACGACGGCCAAGGAGGGCTTGTGAACCGGCGGGTGTGGGGATTTCTGGCGGCGGGGCTGCTGGGATGGAGCGACGCCGCGGCGGCGCCGGCGGAGGCCGACGACCGGGGCGGGTATTTCGAGAACCGGCAGTGGGTGACCGAGGTGGAGGCCAATGGGCTGCGGCATCGGGTAAGGGCGCGTCTCGTCATCCTCAATGCCCGGGGCGACAAGTTCGCGGGGGTGGCGGTCAGCGGCGACCAGTTCAATCAGATCGAGGATTTCCGGGCGAGCGTTTACCGGGCGGACGGGAAGAAGGTTTATGAGCGGAAGTTGAAGGATATGTTCCGGACCTGCGGATTCGGGCCGTCGTACGCGCTCTACTCCTCCAACTGCACGTACTCCCTCGACCTTCCCGGCCCGGCCTACCCCTATACGATTGAGTACGAGTATGCGGTGCGTTCGAAGTCGCTGTTTTTCCTGCGGGGCGCGGCCATGCAGAGTTACCTGCCGGTGGTGCGTGCGCTCTGCCAGGTGACGGCGCCGAGCGAACCGCCGCTGCACTACAAGGTGTACGGGCTGGCCATAACGCCGCGGGTGGTGCGGACCGGGGAGAAGACATTATACGAGTTTGCGGCGGGGAATCTGGCGCCGCTGCCGAACGAATCGCAGCTTCCGCCGGAGGCCGAGTACCCGGGGCGGGTGGCGTTTTCGCCGCACGCCTTCCGCCTGGAGAACAGCGCCTACAGCGGTTTCTCGTGGCGCGAAGTGGGGAACTGGTACCGGACGCTCGCGGCCGACCGGTATCTCGCATGGAAGGCCGGGGTGACGGCGGGCGATGTGCGGCAAATGGCGCGCGAGGCCTATGAGCGCGTCACCGGGAACACGCGGTACGTGGCGGTGTCGATCGGGATCGGCGGGTGGCAACCCCACGCCGCCGCCGAGACGCAGAAGCTCGGCTATGGCGACTGCAAGGACATGACGACGCTGCTGGTGTCGTACCTGCGGCAGGCGGGGGTGGCGGCGTACCCGGCGCTCATCTCGACACGCGGGGCAACGCCCATCGATCCCGATTTCCCCACTTTCGACTTCAACCACGTCATCACGGCGGCGCTGATCGACGGGGACACGCTGTGGATGGACCCGACCTGCGACCTCTGTCCCTTCGGCCAACTGCCGTTGGGTGACCAGGGGATGCCGGTGCTTTTGGTGACCGACAGCGGGGGCGTTCTCGTGCGGACGCCGGCGGCGAAGGCGGAGGACAACGTGTGGGCGCGGCGGACGCATCTGGCGATCGGCGCGGACTACCGGGTGAATCTCAGCGCCGAGTGGGAGCTGTGCGGGGTCCCGGCGCTATGGCTGGAAGCAATGTTCACAGCGTCGGATAGCGAGGATCGGAGGCTGATGGTGGGGCAACTGCTGACCGGCGACAACGGCGGCTATCGGGTGACGGAGGCGTCACTGACAAGGAGGCCGGCGGACTCGGGGGGAGGGGTCGCGGTGCGCGTGGCGGCGGTGTCGGAGCGGCCGGTCGACCTGGTCAAGGGGACGGCCTATGTGCAGCCGGCGGTGTACCGGGACTTTGCGGAAGTGCGCGCTCTCGATTTTGCGACCCGGCGCTACCCGGTGGACCTGGAGGTTCCGCAGCTCATGACGGATGAGGTGACGGTGACCTGGCCCTCGATGGGGACGGCGACGGCGGAAGGGCCGGGGGCGGACTCGATCGCCTGCGGCCACGGGTTCTGGCGGCGGACGGCCGCCGCCGCGGACAGCGCGGCGGTGCGGCTGACGATGGAGGCAGCCTGCTTAGGGTCGGTGGTCGAGGTCGGGGAGCTGCCGACGTTCGCGGAGTATCTGAAGAAGCGGCAGGCCAGGGAGCGCGAGCCGATACGGTTGACAGCTTCGGGGGCGGCGGGCCGGTGAGCGGCCGTTGGCGGCTTGGCGAATAAAGACAACGGGCGGGGCCGTGAGGCGACCCGCCCGTTGCCGTGCCGATGGACGTCGCTGCGCGCGCCCTGGGGAGGTTGCGGGGCGCGCGGAGCCGCGAGCGGCGGGGTTACCGCCGCGGGTTGACAGAGGTATCTGCGTCGGGCGCGCAGGCGCCGGGACCGATGTCGCCGACGTTGAAGGCGTGCAGGGCGCGGTACCACTCATGGATCTGTTTGAAGGCGCGGCGATCGACCGACCGGCGGCTGTCCACCGGGTGGGTGGCCAGGTAGGCGTCGGCGGCGGCGATCACCCCGGCGACCGCGGAGTCGTCGGCGCCGGCGGCGATGTTGAGTTTAGCGGCCAGCAGTTCGGTCAGCAGGGGCTTGACCGGCGGGAAGGTCCGGTCGTGATTCCGGCGCTGGAGGGATTGGGCCGCTTTGCAGTTGGAGTCGATTTCGACGCTGTGGGCGCCGCCGGGCGTCCCCACCCAGAGGGGGAGCAGGGCCGAAATCTCATCGGACTCCGACCCCTTGGCGCAGCCGCTGTGGCGGAGCCACCAGGGCCAGGGGCGGGTGCACCCTTGATCGTCCGGATCGCCCGGTTCGATGATGGTGGTGTCCGGCGGATCGGTGATGGTGGTGTCGTTGGGCTCGTCGATGCCGGTCGAGTCGCCATCGGGCGGCGGCGGATTATAGACCGGCAGATCGAACAGCAGGAGGCTCTGGTTTTTCAGGCCGCCGTCGGCCGCCCAGCCGGTGAAGAGCAGTTGGGCCAGGCCGAGCGGGTTGTTCGGGACGGACTCATCGATAGCAGCGTCGCGGAGGACCGGAAACTGAACCGAGGTGTCGCCGGTGGGGCCGCCGTAGGTGACGGTCAGGTAGGGTTGCATGAAGGCGTTTTCGCGGCTGAAGAACATCCCGCGCGGGAAGAGGTTGGTGGTCTGTCCCAGGAGCAGGCCGCAGTTCGGGGCCGCGCCGCCGACCCACTGGCGCACCAGCGCCGTCACCTCGGCGGTCTTCCACCCCGGCGCCGCGGCGGCGAAAGAACCATGCACGGCCGCCGTGTCGTAGGCCCCGGCGAAACTGTTCCAGGTGACGGTTGATTCCGCCCACGGGGCGGTCACGCGGTAGACGTTCACAGTCTGCAGGCTCGGGCCGGAGCAGTAGACGGACAGGGCCGCGGTTTTGACCGAGTCGGGGACAATGACGCCGGCCGCGAGGGCGAAGGGTTGATCGGCGGTAGATGCCGACCCGACGGGGCTGCGGTCGGAGCAGCCGACCAGGGCTGCCAGGAGCCCGGTGAGAGCAAGGGAAGTGATTTTCTTTCTCATACCGCATCCTCCTTCAGAGGCGTCGGACGAACGCATCGGTAGGCGCTGACAATCTCTCTGCAAGCCGGATGCGGGGCGGGAAGTTTTTTCCGGGTTAGTGTAAGTCATTGATTGAAAGTCGCTTGGCGGACCGGGCCGGTTTCCGGGAGAGGTGGCTGCAGGGGTCTTTGGTGGTGGCAGGCTGAGCAGGGTGAGCGATCCTTGCGCAGACGGCGGAGGGCCGGCGGCCGTGCGTGCCGGCTGTTACGACCAGGCCGTCATCCTCGGGGATGACGGCCTCGGAGAAAGAAGCTTTGGGGGGGCGCGGCCTATTTCACACGGGCGGACTGCCCCCGGCGTTCGGTGACGATGCGGAGGGTGTCACGGGCGATGACGAGCTCCTCGTTGGTCGGCACGACGAGCACGTGGCCGCCGGCGCCGGCGGAGGAGATGTCGGTTTCCGCGGCGTGGGCGGCGCTGTTCTTTTCCGGGTCGACCTGGAGGCCGAGGAAGGCGAGTCCCTCGCAGACTTTTGCGCGCACGACGGCGGAGTTTTCGCCGACGCCGCCGGTGAAGATGAGGGCGTCGATCCCGCCCATGGCGGCCGCGTATGCGCCGACGTACTTCTTGATCCGGTAGCAGTAGATGTCGAGGGCGAGCTGGGCGTTGGCGTTGCCGGCCTGGGAGGCCGACTGGATCTCGCGCATGTCGGAGGAGACGCCGGAGATGCCGATGAGCCCGGAGTGTTTGTTCAGCAGGGTGTTGGCCTCGTGGAGGGAGAGTTCCTCGCGGGCCATGAGGTGGAGGATGATCGCCGGGTCCATGTCGCCGGAGCGGGTGCCCATGAGCAGCCCCTCCAGGGGGGTGAAGCCCATCGAGGTGTCGACCGAGACGCCGCGGTCGACGGCGGTGATGGAGGCGCCGTTGCCGAGGTGGGCGGTGACGACTCTCAATTCGGCGAGCGGGCGGCGGAGCATGACGGCGGCGCGGTCGCTCACGAACTTGTGGGAGGTGCCGTGGAAGCCGTAGCGGCGGATGCCGTAGCGCTTGTACAGGACGTAGGGGATGCCGTAGATGTAGGCGTAGCCGGGCATGGTGTAGTGGAAGGCGGTGTCGAAGACGGCGACCTGGGGGAGTCCGGGGAGGGTGCGCTCGCAGGCGGTGATGCCGCGGATGTTGTGGGGGTTGTGGAGGGGGGCGAGTTCGATGAGGTTGCGCAGTTCCTGCATGAGGGCGGGGGTGATGAGCACCGAGTCGGTGAATTTCTCGCCGCCGTGGACGACGCGGTGGCCGACGGCGCCGATCTCGGCGCGGTCCTTGATGACGCCGTGGTTGGGCGACAGGAGCATGGTGACGATGTATTCGACGGCCTGGATGTGGTCGAGGATCTCGCCGGAGACTTTCACCTCGGGGCGGTCGAACGGTTTGTGGGCGAGGAGGGATCCGGACATGCCGATCCGCGAGACCATTCCTTTGGCCAGGGCTTTTTCCGTCTCCGAGTCGATGAGCTGGTATTTCACGGAGGACGACCCGGCGTTGAGCACCAGTATCTTCATGGCGGACGTTCCTTATTTTGTCACGGCAGCCGCGGCGGCCGGGTTGGGGACGCGGTTGCCCTCGTTGTCATAGACGAAGAAGCCGCGTCCGGTTTTTACGCCGAGGTGGCCGCTGCGGACCATCTTGCGCAGGAGGGGGCAGGGGTTGTACTTGTGCTCGGCGAGTTCGTCGAGCAGGTTCTCCATCCACTTCATGACGACGTCGAGTCCCATCACATCGGCCAGGGCGAGGGGGCCCATGTTGAAGCCGAAACCGAGTTTCATGGCCCGGTCAATGTCGTCGGCCGAAGCGACGCCTTCCATGAGCACGTGCATGGCCTCGTTCAGCAGGGGGACGATGATGCGGGTGGTGACGTACCCCGGGTACTCGTTGACCGTGATGTACTCCTTGTCGAGGAGCTGGGCGAAGGCGACGGCTTTGCGGAAGGTGTCGTCATCGGTGTGGAAGCCCTTGACGATCTCGACGACGGGGACCTTGGTCACCGGGGTGAGGAAGTGCATGCCGATGATTTTCTGGGGGCGTTCGGTGACGGCGGCGATTTCGGAGACGGAGATGGTGCCGGTGTTGGTGACCAAGAGGGCGTCGGGACGGACGACGGTGTCGAGTTTTTCGAAGAGGTCGCGCTTCATCTGGAGGTCTTCGGGGATCGCCTCGAGGATGATTTCGGCGTCCTCGGTCATGGAGAGGTCGGAGGAGGGGTAGATGCGGGCGAGGATGGCTTTCTTGTCGGACTCGGTGAGGCCCCATTTGCCGATCTCCCGGTTCATGGCTTCGGCGATGGCTTTGACGCCGCGTTCGGCGAGCCGGGTGGTTTTGTCGATCAGGGTGACTTCGGTGCCGGCGGCGGCGACGGCCTCGGCGAGGCCCTGGCCCATCACACCGGCGCCGATGATTGCTATCTTTTTTCCGGCCATGTCATTAGTCCTATGTGTCAGGTCTTCAAGTCTATCGGTTTTGTCGACGAAGGAGTCGACAAATCACCCCGAATATAATTGCTCTTTCCTGCAGGGCAACCGCAAATTATACTGCGGGAGGTATGATCGGCCCCGCCGCTCGGCGAAAGCGGCCCCGGCGTGTACAAGGGAGGAGACAAACCGGGTCCGGCTCGGCGGCGTCGAGCCGGGCGCACCGGGTGGGCGGCCGCGAAGATCCAGACGGAAGGAGCAGCTATGAAGCAGGCGATACCCTTTATCTTGTTGTTACTCTTGGCGATAGGTCTCATTGCCGCACAGCCGGCCGAGGCGGCGATACAGCGGGTCGCGGCCCGCTACAATATGGTGGATGTCTACGGGGGGTATGCGAGCCCGCACGGAGAGTATGGCGAGGTCGGGCTGGTAATGTTTATTGACGAGTTTGACCGGCCGGTGGAGGTTGACGCGGATCAGGTGTTCGACGCCGGCTGGTCTTTGGGCTTCAATTACGGTACTCTGTACGCCGACCGCTTTCTGATGCAGCTCGGATTTCGCTATACGAACCACCAGGAGCAGGACTGGTTCAAGGACCATCCGGATGAGTTCCACCTGGCGCAGTACGATCTTAACCTCAACCTGCACGTGTACGCGGTGCCGCCGACGAAGTCGATTGTGGCGCCGTACGGCGGTGTGGGGGTGCAGGCGGGCTTGCTCAACATTGAGATCGCCGGGTATGACGACGAGTCCGATCTGACGATTCTGATGGCGGCGGATTTCGGCTTGGACCTGAAGGTGGCCGAGTTTTCGAAGGGGCGGAGTTTTCTCACGCTCGCTTCCATCAACAGCTATGACCTGTTCGGCACCGAGGACCGGCCGAAGTACCTCACGATCGGCGGCGGGCTGCGCTACTGGTTCCGCTAGCCGCAGACAGTGACGGCGGCGGGCGGGCCGCTGTCTGGCGAGAGACGTGTCAAGGCGCGACGGCGCAAGGGGAACTATGAGAGGACGTGCGGCGAGGGCGGCAGTGGCGTTCGGGCTGGCCGCGGCGATGGCGGCGGGGGGGTGCGGCAGCGATTCGCCCAACGGGCCGCAGCCGCAGGGCGGTCAGGTCGTGGCGCTCAACGGAGTGCGTTTCCAGGGATTCATGGGGAGCGATTCGACGACGACGGCGGCGCAGTTCGCGGTCACCGACGCGGGCGGAAACCGGCTGGCCAATCACCAGATACAGGTCGCGCCGGTGCGGGGGGACGGAGCGGCGCCGCGAAGCATTGCGACCGACGCGGCCGGCGTGGCCGTGCTGCAGTATGACTTCAGCGGACGCATGGGGCACGCGGCACTGCGGCTGTATGCGGAGGGGACCGACACGCTGGAGGTTTATTTCCGGGCCGATGCGATTATCCCGGGGGTCCACGGACAGGTGGGGTACGTGCTGTTCGACGATGACTACGCCGAGGTCAAGCGGTGGCTCGGCCAGCCGGAGTCGGAGGATGTGCTTCCGAACCGGAGCCCCGTGTACGCGTCCTGGGAGTCCACCCGCGGCCTGGTCGTGATGTTGTACGATTGGGATCTGGATGGGAAGCTCTATGATTCGTCGAGCGTCTACGGAGCGATCGCCGTGACGGGATTCGCGGGGACGACGCCGGACGGCGACGCGGTCGGCATGGGCTCGACGATCGCCGAGGTACGCAAGCGGTTTGGGCCGCCGACGGATTGGGGTGTGTACCCCGAGGAGCCGAATACGCTCCAGTACTATTTCGGCCTGTGGGACCTGTACGTTTTTGCGGACGGCTCGCAGCCCGACACCCCGGCGGTGCAGATGACGCTCGGCGAGTATATCCCGGCGTTTCCGACGGAGATTGTTCCCCTCAATGGTCTGCTCTACCGCGTGGCCAACCTTCCCGGCGGCATGACCTATCCGGCGCTGCAGTTTGCCGTGGAGGATTCCTCGGGCGCGCGGATCGGCAACGTGGACATTCAGCTGTCGCATGCCGCCGGAGCGGGATCTTTCCTGTCGACCGGCGGAGGGTCCATCTCGTACGTGACGACGGCGACGACCCCGCCCGGTCTTGCGGAATTCCGATATCTCATGACCCCCGGTCTGAGCGGAAGCGCCGTGGGGCGGCTCACGATACCGGTGATCGACACGCTCGACATCTATCTGCGGCGCAATGTGCTGGCGCCGGGGTCCGGAGGGCAGGGGCAGTACGTGCTGTTCAACGAAACCTACGCGGAGGCGGCGGCGTGGAACGGGACGGCGGCGAGCGTGGCCGGGGACGGCCGGTTCGGGCCGACCTACGCGTACGCGGCCTACCCCGATTCCGGTCTCACGTTCGTATTCCGCGATCCGGGCGGAACCAACCAGGTGACCTCGTCGTCGCAAGTGTACGGGGTGATCGCCGAGGCGCCCTGGCCGGGGACCATGGCCTCGGCCTCCGCGGCGCAGCGCGGAATCCGGATCGGATCGACCTATGCGGAGGTGACCGGGGCGTACGGGGCGCCGAGCAGCTCGGCCACGGCGGGGGACACGCTCGGGCTGGTCTACGACGGTTACCCGGTGAGGTTTGAACTGGTCCCGGCCGTGGACGGGGCGGTGGTCCGGATCCTCACGTGGGAGGGGCCGTGAGCGGGGGCGCGGCCGAGGGGCGGCGCTTGACAGCGGCCGGCGGGCGTCATATATTCGCGGCCGCGGCTGGAAGAAGAAGAACCCAGGTTTCCACGTTATCATAGAGAGGATAGAGCGACATGCGATTTATGACGAGCGTGCTGATGATTGTGGCGGCGGCGTTTGTCCTGGTGATCGGCTGTTCGAGCAACGATGCGCAGTCGGCCGACAACACAGCGCAGGCCTCGGGCAAGACGACGGCGCAGGCCCCGGCGGCGAAGCCGGCGGCGGCGACAACCGGCAACCCTTATTATGACAGTCTGGCGCAGATGACCCATCCCATTCGCGACGAGAAGAATCCGATTGTCACGATCCGCACGGATTTCGGTGACATGGTGTGCGAGCTGTACCGCGATGTGGCTCCGGCCCACGCCGATTCGTTCGTGGCCCTGACCAAGAAGGGGTTCTACAACGGGCTCACCTTCCACCGCATCATCGACGGCTTCATGATCCAGGGGGGAGATCCCAAGGGGGACGGTACGGGCGGCCCGGGCTACTCGCTGACGGCGGAGTTCTCGGAGCTTCCGCACGCGGACGGGACGCTCTCGATGGCGCGTTCGAACGACCCGAACTCGGCGGGCAGCCAGTTCTTCGTCTGCCTCGGCCGGGCGGCCTTCCTTGACCGGAAGTACACGGTGTTCGGGCAGGTGCTCAAGGGGTACGACACGCTGCACAAGATCGGCAAGGTACCGGTGACGGCGTTCCGGGGGGAGAATTCGAAGCCGGCCGAGACGGTCTACATGCGCGAGGTCTTTGTCTCCGACGCGGAGGGCAAGCCGCTCAAGCAGAACTGAGCGGGGGGATGACTCGATTGGGACGGCGGGGCCCCGGCGCCCCGCCGTTGCTTTTTGCGGAATGTTTTAGTGGAACCGGCGCAGGGGCCGGCCGTTCTATTAGGCGACGATGAATCCGCGCAAACTCGTGGTTCTCGGCTCGACCGGCTCGATCGGCCGCTCGACCCTGGAGGTGGCGGCCGCCCACCCCGGGGCTTTCGAGGTGGCGGGGCTGGCGGCTTTCAGCAACGCAGCGCTGTTGGCGGAGCAGTACCGCCGCTTCCGGCCGAAATATCTCGCGCTCGTCGATGAGCGGCGGGCGGAGCAACTGCGCGCGGCGGTGGCCGGCGAGGCGGTGGAACTCCGTTTCGGGGAGGCGGGGCTGACCGAGCTGGCGGAACTTCCCGGCGCCGACGTGGTGGTCAACGCGGTGGTGGGGGCGGCGGGGCTGCGGGCCTCGCTGGCCGCGGTCCGGCGGGGGATCCGACTGGCGTTGGCGAACAAGGAGTCGCTGGTGGCCGGCGGGCCGCTCTTTCCGAAAATTCTGAAGCGGACGGGCGCGGAGATTGTCCCGATCGACTCCGAGCACTCGGCGCTGTGGCAGTGCCTGACGGCGGGGCGGGCGAGCGAGGTGCGGCGGCTGATCCTCACGGCGTCGGGGGGACCGTTCCGGACGCGGCCGCGGGAGACGTTCGACCGGATCACGCCCGGCGAGGCGCTCACGCACCCGACCTGGCGGATGGGGAAGAAGATCACGATCGATTCGGCGACGCTGGCGAACAAGGGGCTCGAGGTGATCGAGGCGGCGGCGCTGTTCGCGATGCCGGCGGAAAAGATCGCGGTGGTGATTCACCCGCAGTCGATCGTGCACAGCATGGTCGAGTATATCGACTCGTCGATCATCGCGCAGTTGTCGGCGCCCGACATGCGGCTGCCGATCACGTACGCGCTGTTCTGGCCGGACCGGGCGGCCTCGGAGTTCGGGGGGGTGGATCCGGCGCGCCTGGGGACGCTGACTTTTGAGCCGCCGGATATCGGGCGGTTCCCGGCCCTGCGCCTGGCGTTCGAGGCGGCGCGGAGCGGGGGGACGGCGCCGGCGGTGTACAGCGCGGCGAACGAAGTGGCGGTGGAAAGTTTCTTGCAGGAACGCATCAAGTTTACCGATATAGCAGCTACCATCGAAGAGGCGCTCGGGCGGATACCGCCGACGGCGGACCCGGGCGAGGACGACATTTTTGAGGCCGATCGGCAGGCGCGGGCGTTCGCCGGCGCCAGGACAGGGAAAACGGCATGCTGTTGAACATTGCATCTTTCATCTTCGTGCTGGGGATTCTGATTTTCATTCACGAGCTCGGGCACTTTCTCCTGGCCAAGCGGGTGGGGATCCGGGTCGACCAGTTTTCGCTGGGCTTCCCCCCGCACCTGTTCAAGCGGAAGTGGGGCGGGACGGAATACTGCATCGGCGTGATCCCGCTCGGGGGGTATGTGAAGATGGCGGGGGAGAACCCGGGCGAGGAGCGGTCGGGGTCGCCCGACGAGTTCATGTCCAAGACGGTGGGGCAGCGGGCGGCGGTGATTTTCGCCGGGCCCTTCATGAACTACCTGCTGGCGATCGCGCTGCTCATCGGCATTGCCTGGCTGGCCGGGCGGCCGGTTTTCGACACGACGCGCGTGCTGGTGGGCAAGGTGGAGAAGGACACGCCGGCGGCCAAAGCCGGGCTGCAGACCGGCGACCAGATCATCGCGATCAACGGCGAGGCGGTGGCGAATTTCGATTCGGCGGCGGCCAAGATCACGCCCCACATCGATGCCCCGATCACGGTCACCTGGATCCACGCGGGGGACACGGTGACGCGGGAGATGGTGACGGAGGCGCAGCCGCGGCCCAATGCCCGGGGCGGCATCGACACCGTGGGGGTGATCGGGTTCACCCAGAAGGCGGTCGGCACCGAGCGGGTCGGGCTGCTCACCGGGATGCGGCACGGATTTGTCGAGGCGCACCAGTTGGTGTGGTTCACGGTCAAGTTCGTCAAGCAACTGATCACGGCGGAGGTCTCGGTCAAGATGGTGGGGGGGCCGGTATTCATCGCGCGGGAGTCGGGCCGGCAGGCGCAGCAGGGGGCCGCCAACCTGTTCTACTTCATGGCCCTGCTCTCGGTGAACCTGGCGGTGCTTAACATCCTGCCGATCCCGGTGCTGGACGGCGGGCATTTGCTGTTTTTGGCAATCGAGCGGCTGAAAGGCTCGCCGCTGTCGATGCGGGCGCGGGTGATCGCGCAGCAAGTGGGGATTGTGGCGATTCTGGCGCTCGTTCTGCTGGTGACCTACAACGATATCCTCCGGGTGATCCGCGGGATGTAGGCCGGGGCGGGGCGGCGCGGCGCAAAACAAACCTTGGCAAACGGCGTACAATCGCTTATATGAAGGCGCCCCGGAGGACCATCGGGGCGAGGACCACGACGGCGGAACGCCGGCACAACTGGGAAAGCGCGCATGAGCAAAGTGTGGGACAACTTCAAGCAGGTCTTCCTGGCCGTCATCCTGGCGATCCTCATCAAAACCTCGATCGTGGAAGCCTACAAGATTCCGTCGCAGTCGATGGAGGACACGCTCCTGGTTGGGGATTTCCTTCTGGCGAACAAGTTTGTCTACGGGGCGCACCTGCCGCTGGTGAACTGGCGGCTGCCGGCGCTGCACCGTCCGGAGGCCGGGGACGTCGTGATTTTCATCTACCCGCGCGACGGGGTGACGAAGTATATCAAGCGGTGCGTGGCCGTGGGGGGGGACACGGTGGAGGTGCGGAACAAGGCGCTCTACGTGAACGGGAAGCCGTTTCCCGATCCGGAGCACGGGAAGTACATCGACACCACCGCCCGGGGGGAGCAGGTGGTCCAGCCGCGCCGTCCGGGCGGGATGGACAGCCGGGACAATTTCGGACCCTTTATCGTTCCGCCCGACAGCTATTTCATGATGGGGGACAACCGGGACAACTCGCATGATTCCCGGTGGTGGGGGGCGGTGCACTACCGGTTCATCCTGGGCGAGGCGATGGTCATCCACTGGTCGTGGAACGACCAGGCGTATCCCTCGCCGGAGGTGGCGCTGACCGATCCGCTGTCGGTGCCGCGGGTGTTTCTGTTCAACGCGGCGCATTTCTTCCAGAAAGTGCGGTGGCACCGGTTGTTCCGGACCATCAGTTGAGCGGGCCGAGGTAATCCGGGTCCGGGCGCGGCGGGGGAGGCCGGAAACGGGGCGAACCGGGCGCGGCAGCGGCGGTATAAAGCGTAATACGAAATCAGAAGCGGCAATCAGGTATGGTGAAAGCGGTTAATAACAGGTCCGCGCAACCCGACCTTCCCGGGCCGGAAGGCGCGGGCGGTCCGGAAAAAGCGGCCCCTCGCGCCCGCTCCTGGCGGCCCGGCCTGGAGATCCTGGCCTATCTGCTGGTTTTCTTTGTCGTCCGGGCGACCCTCGTGGAGGCGTACAAGATCCCGTCGTCGTCGATGGAAGACAGCCTGCTGATCGGCGATTTCATCATTGCCGACAAGATAACTTACGGCGGGGAGATTCCTCTGCTGGGGGTTCATCTCCCCGGTTTGCGCGAGCCGCGGCAGGGGGATGTGGTGGTGTTCAAGTGGCCGGTGGACGGGGCGACGAAATATATCAAGCGGTGCGTGGCGGTGGGCGGAGACACGGTGCAGGTGGTAGACAAGACGCTGTTCGTCAATGGGCGTCCGGTGCCGGATGCGCCGGGGACGAAACACACGGACACGACGAGCGACGGGCGTCCGCACATCGACCCGGCCGACGGGGAGGGATTCAGCCGGGACAATTTCGGTCCGTATGTCGTGCCGGCGGGGATGTATTTCATGATGGGGGACAACCGGGACAACTCGTTCGATTCGCGCTACTGGGGGCCGGTGGACGCGAGCCTGATTGTCGGGCACGCGGTGCTCGTGCATTTTTCGTGGGACGATGCGGCGAATCCGTCGCCGGCGGTCTCGCTTTCGGATCCGCTGTCGGTGCCGCGGCTGTTTCTGTATAATGCGGCGCACTTTCTGGAGAAGGTGCGCTGGGGGCGGCTGCTCCGCACGATATGAGAATGAAGCGCCGGGGCGCGCCCCGCGGTCCGGCGTCCGACCAGAGAATAGATCCTGACCAAAGCCGGAGGATGAACGCACAATGAAGAAGCTGCTTCTCGGGATCATCGCCGCGGTGCTGTGGGGGGCGGGGGGTTCGTGGGCCGGCCCGCAGATCGCTGTGCCGGAAGGGGAATTCAATTTCGGCAAAGTGCCGCAGTCGGCGACCATCTGCCACACCTACTGGCTGCGTTCCACCGGGGATGACACGCTGCGGATTACGAAAATCGTGCCCGGTTGCGGGTGCACCAAAGCGCCGGTGGAGGACACGGTTCTGGCCCCCGGCGACAGCACCCGGATCGACATCTTTTTCGACACCCAGCGGTACGGCGGGTATGTGACCAAGAAGCCGTACGTGATGACGAACGCCGGCGAGGAGCCGGTGTTTCTCACCTTCCACTCGCATGTGCTGTCGGTAGCCGACAGCACGCTGCCGATCATTCTCACGCCGAACCGCCTGGATGTGTCGCAGTTCACCGAGATGCCGCGCCGGAAGGCGACGTTTACGATTCACAACACGAGTGCGAAGGATTACACGCTGACGGTGATCGATTGTCCGGCCGACTATTTCGCCGTGAAGCTGCCCCCGGTGGTGAAAGCGGGGGAGACCGCGGAGGGGTCGGTAGAGGTGCTCGAGAACCGGGTGGGGGAGGAGTTCGAGCGGTCGCTGACGTTTGCGATCAGCGACGAAGCGGGGACGCGCTACACGCTGCCGGTGAAGCGGATGGTGCGGGTCAAGAAAGGGGCGGCGGGGAGCTGAGGGAGAGCAGAAAGCGCAGTTTGGACAGCCCGGCGGGGCCCAGAGCCCGGCCGGGCTTTTTTGCGGGCGGCCGGTTCATACGCGCGGGGCGTCGACCGAACGCGTTGGCCACATGGGCGCTCGATTTGCTGCCCACAGACAGGCATCGAAAGCGCTCCGTCTCACAGAGACTCGGGCAAGAAGCCGAAGCGGGAGACTCAGAACGGCGCTCTCCGGTGCCGGCGGGAAAACACGTTGACACGAGCTGTTACGGCGGTATTTTACCGGTGAAAGACGCAATCACGAAGGTCAAGGGGGGAATTCGGGTGACGGTCTGCAGTGGCACATCGACAGACGAGGTGTCCTATGAAACAGCGCTGGATCATTGGTGTGGTCGTGGCCGCGCCGCTGCTGCTGGCAGGCGGCGCCCGGGCGCTCGAGGGCGCTCCGCCGGACAGGTTCGGCGGCTATGAGCCGACCCGGCTCATTGTGAAGTTCCGCGCCGGGACCGCGGTGGACCCGGCGACGGTGAAAGGCCTGGCGACGACCGGCCTGCCCGAGGTCGATGCCCTCCACGCCCGGTACGGGGTGACGGCGCAGCGGCGGCTGGTGCGCGAGGGGGTGCCGACGGCGGCCGACAATCCGCTGCGCTCGACGTTCCTGTTCGCGATTCCCTCGGGAGGCGACATCGAGGCGATGGCCCGCGACTACCGCGCCCTGGCGTCCGTGGAGTATGCGATGCCGGATTACGCGGTCGAGCTCTACGCCTCACCGAACGACCCGCTGTACGTTCACCAATGGGCGCTCCACAACACCGGGCAGGGCCACTACCACGTCGAGGATGGTGTGCTGTCGATTGTGTATGGGACGCCGGACGCGGACATCGATGCGGAGGAAGTTTTCGCCAACCCGCCGGACCAGACGGCGACCGTGGTGGTGGCGATTGTCGACACCGGGGTGGACTGGGATCACCCGGACCTGGTGTCACGGATGTGGCAGAACCCGGGGGAGATTGCCGACAACGGGATCGACGACGATCGGAACGGCTATATTGACGACCTCGTCGGATGGGATTTCAGCGCGAATGACCTGGGCGATCCGCCGTTTGCGATCTGGGAGGATAATGATCCGACCGATCCGATGGGTCACGGCACCCACTGCGCCGGGATTGTGGCCGGGGCGATCGGCAACGGTATCGGGATCGCCGGGGCGGTCGCGGATGTACGGATCATGGCGCTCAAGTTCTATCCCTACATGCCGCTCTCGGCGGCGGCCGCCGGCATCGTGTACGCCGCCGACAACGGGGCCGACGTGATCAGCATGAGCTGGGGCCTTGCGGGCCAGATACCGGTGGTGGAGGAGGCTCTCGGTTATGCCGCCGCCCGCGGCGTGGTGTTGATCGCCAGTATCGGCAACGACGGGATCGAGCAGATCAACTACCCGGCGAGCTATGACCTCACGGTTGCGGTGGGGGCGACCAATGACTCGGATCACGTCACCTCCTTTTCGACGATCAGTCCGTACATCGATGTGTGCGCTCCGGGGCGGTCGATTCTCTCGCTTCGGGCGGCCGGGACGGATATGTACGCGCCCAGCGAGCCGAATGTCCACATCGTCGACAGCCAGTACTATATCGCGTCGGGGACCAGCATGTCGGGGCCGTACACGGCGGCCGTGGCGGCTTACGTGCGGTCGCTGTCGCCCGGCCTGGACCGGGAGCGCGTGCGGGAAATCCTGCACGCCACCGCCGATGATTACGTCGATCCGTACGGGACGGGGGCAAGCTACCCCGGATGGGACAAATATAGCGGGTGGGGACGGGTCAATCTGGCTTCGGCAATCGCCGCAGCGCCGGACGTGAGGGCCATAATCACGAGTCCCGGAGAATTCGAGATCGCGGCGGGAACGATCGCGATTCTCGGCACCGCCGACGGAGCGGATTTCACAGAATACCGGCTGCAGTACCGCCCGGCGGCGGCGGATACGTCGGCATGGACCGATCTGCTCACATCGACCGTTCCCGTCACCGCCGGGTGGCTGGGTGACTGGAACGTGTCCGGGTTGCCGACGGCCGAGTATGTTCTTCGGCTGCAGGTCGGCCAGTGGAACCGGGACATGGTGCGCGTGTCGGTCGGCGGCGCGGCCCTGGCCGAGATCGCCTCACCCGGGCCGGGGGACACGGTCAACGGCGGCGTGACGGTCACGGGAACCTGTTTTGCGCCGGATTTCGTGCGCTGTGTCATCGACTACGGCGCCGGCCTCAACCCGACGGAGTGGCACGCCGTTGACACGACGACCCGGGTCGTGTTTGCGGGCGAACTCGGGCGGTGGGATGTTTCGCTGCTGGACGACGGTCTGTACACGCTCCGCGTGCAGGTGTACGGCGCGGCCGGTCCGATTGCCGGCGACGAGGCGGTCGTGCAGGTGTACTCGCCGTTCGCAGAGCCGCTCGGATGGTCCCTTGATTTTGACCGGAAGATCGGCCGCATCGCCACCTATGCCGATGTCGACGGCGACGGCGTGAACGAGATTATCCTGGGGACGGCCACCAATGTCGTGTTCCTGACTCCGGACGGGACCTTGAAGACGACCGGTGTGCCGACGCTTGAGGGCGGGGATTTCACCCACGTGATGCCGGCGGTGGGCCGACTCGACGGGGATGACGCCGAGGATTTCGTCGTCATGGATCTGAGCGGGAAGATGTATATCTGCCATGGTCTGTCCACGGAGCCGACCGTGGTCTCGCTGAATGCTCCGACGATGACAACCGCCTCGTACGGTTCGTCCGCCAATGCGCCGGTTCTGTTTCTCCGCGACCTGGACGGGGACGGCATCGACGAAATCAACTACTCCGCGGGGCTCCCGTCGTCGGGGAGCTTCCGCATCGTCAGGGCGGACGGCAGTCCCTGGCTCTGGTGCGGGGCCGATTCGACGGCGCCGAGCGGATACCAGGAATGCCATCCGGCCGACCTGGACGGCGACGGCGTCTGCGAGATCTACTGCTATGGCACGGTGCTGCGGAAGTTCGATGCCCAGGGGTGTTCGGCCGAGGGGGACACGGTGGCGCTGGTGCAGGACGGGTTATCCATAGGGCGCGCCGGTCTGAGCCTCTCGTCGGCGGACCTCGACGCGGATGGGGACGAAGAGCTGATCGTGCTGGGGGATTCCTGGATCGATCCCGTGACGCCGGTTGATCACGCGATCTACGCGATTGATGAGAATCTCCAGTCGGTGGCGGGATGGCCGCACGCGATGGGCCTGGGCGCGTACATCCCGGTGCTGGAGCCGGCGTTTGCCGATCTGGACGGCGACGGCGCACTGGAGTATGTCTGCGCGAACTGGAACGCGATCCGGGCGTGGCGGCTGGACGGCAGCCCGCTCATGGGAGACAGCGCGAGCTTCGGGTACTTCTGCTCCTCGATGGAACCGGGGGTTGTCGATCACCTGGTCATCGGAGATGTGACCGGCGACTACCGGCCGGATGTCGCGGCGCTGATCGGCGGGGATTTTCTGTCGGGGTATGAGGTGAGCCGGATCGAGGCGTATTCGGACATCGGCGCACTTCAGCCGGGCTTTCCGATGACGATCACGTCGGACGGCAGCGGGTTCTCTCGCTGTCCGACGCTCTGCGATCTGGACAAGGATGGGTACCTGGACGTCATCTGTCCTTCGCAGAACGGCATCAACGGACGTCTCGTGCTGCACCGGTTCGCCGGCGTGCGCTATCGCCCGGAGCAACTGCCATCGCCCATGTGGCGGCAGAACCGGCGGCTCAATGCCTCGGCGGCGCTCAATACCGGCGAGGGTTGCTGCGTGCTGCGGGGGGACATCGTGGCCGACGGGCAGATCCGGGTATCGGATCTAACGCTTCTGGTCGGTTACCTGTTTCGCGGGGGCCCGGCGGCCGAGTGTCTTGCGCACGCGGACATCGACGCGAACCGCATGGTTCAGATCGCCGACCTGACGGCGCTGGTGAGCTACTTGTTCCGCGGCGGACCGCCGCCCGCACCGTGCGGGTAGACCATGCAGGAGAAGCGAGGCATTCGGGAGAGTCCCGAATGCCTCGACGACCGGGGGCACAGGTCTTTCGGCCGGCTGACGCCTAGACGCCGCTGGCGAAGGACTCGACGAAGTCTTTCAGGTCGACGGCGATCTCGCCGGCCCGCTGGTAGCGCTGCGCCGGATCCTTCTTCAGGGCTTTCATGATGACGTGATCGAAGAGGAGGGGGATGGTCGGGTTGACGTCGCTCGGTTTGTCCGGCTCCTGGTTGATGATGGCGTAGATGAGCGAGGTGATATTCTCTCCCTTGAAGGGGCGCTTGCCGAGGAGCATTTCGTACATCACGACGCCGAGGGAGAAGATGTCGGCGCGGTGGTCGGATTTCTGCCCCTTGAGCTGCTCGGGGGATATGTAGTTGGGGGTGCCCATGGCGATGCCGGTTTTGGTCATCGAGCTGGTGTCGATGCGGGCGATGCCGTAGTCCATGACCTTCACACGGTAGTCTCTCAGGACCATGAGATTGGCCGGCTTGATGTCGCGGTGGACGATCCCCTGCTCGTGCGCGTACTGGAGGGCCGAGCAGACCTGGATGATGATTTCGGCGAAGATGCGGTAGTTGAATTTGGTCTTCTTCTTGATGATCTCCTCGAGGGTGCGGCCCTCGAGATACTCCATGGCGATGTACTGGAGGGGGCCCTCGGAACCGACGTCGTAGATGGTGACGATGTTGGGGTGGGAGAGTTTGCCGGCGGCCTGGGCCTCGCGGTAGAGGCGCTCTTTGAGTTCCTTCATTTCCTCGGGATCGTTGACGAAATCGAGGCGGATGGTCTTGAGGGCGACGGGACGGTTGATCGCCGGATCGATGCCTCTGTAAACGAGGCCCATGGCGCCCCTGCCGAGCGTGCCCGTGATCTGGTAGCGCCCGAGGTTGGCGGGGCGGGGGGTGCCGCCCGGGGTCTGGTTGGCCAGGTCCCACTCGCCGGAGGCGTCGGCGGGCGGGTCATAGACGGTTTCGCTCATTGGGGCGCCGGCCGACCGGTCGGCGGGGGCGGGATGCCCGGCCTCGATGATCTCCAGGTCGTCGTCACTGATCAGGGACGCGTCGAAGTGCTGCTCCTCCGCAACCGGGGCGGAGGCTTCGTCGGCGGGGCGGTCGATGTCGATCACGGCGTGGTCGACCGGCAGGGCCTCGGTGGCCGCGGGGGCGGTAGAGGTGCGGGCCGGCCGGTAGTCGATGGCGGTCGTGGGCGCATGGTCCAGCGGGTTTTCCTGCACGGTGCGGACCGGCGCGTGCGCGAGATCCTCGGGCCGTACGGTGCGGCGCTCGACGTTCCTCAGCGCGCCGATGTCGTCGAATTCGTCGCGCGCCTTGGCCGGCTCCGCGCCGCGGATGAGCTGCGAGTCGAGCAAGGGGGTCGCGGCCAGGAAGAGCAGGAGTTCGAGGGCGATGTAGACGGTTTCCGGCACGACGCGGAATGCGCTGAAGAGGAAGTAGTTGGCGTTGATGAGGATGACCAGCGCGATCAGGAGGATGATGAACCGGTACATCACGGACACCTGGGGCAGGAGGAAGGCGAAGACGATGCCGACGGCCAGGAGGATGAGCAGGGTGGTGCCGGTGCTGTGGCTCACGGCGAGGAAGTCGGCGTTGACGATGTTCTCGGCCGCGGCCGCCTGGACCTGGAGCTTGGTCATGTTGGCGGCGACCGGCGTGGTGAACGTTTCCCGCGAGGTCACGTCGTCCAGACCGATCAGCACGAGTTTGCCGGCCAGTTGCCTGCGGTCGAAGGTATCGCTGAGGATGTCGGCCGCGGAGTAGTTGACGATGCTGCCGGGCGGAGGGAAGTTGACGAAGTAGGCGCTGTGACGGTCGATCGGGATCGCGCACTTTCCTCCGAGGTCGATGCTCTTCGCCTCGGTCACGCGGATGGCGGAGGCGGAGACGTTGTGGAAGACGGCGGCGGCGATGAGGGGGAGGGAGGGGTAGTAGTAGCCGTCGTAGAAGGTCAGCATGGGCTGGCGGCGGAGGACGCGGTCGTCATCGGGCTGGAGCAGATCGAAGCCGAGGGCGGGTTTGGTCTCCAGCAGGCGGGCGGCCGGGAGGAAGGTTTTGCGGGCGACCACGGCGGCCTGCTCGTCCATGAGGCCGAGGGGGTTGTCGACGGAGACGGAGTGGACGAAGAGGTAGTCGGGGTTGCTCGTCGCGCTGCCGCGGTAGGCGGCGACGGCGATGTCGTAGGGGAGGACGACGTTGGGGACCCAGCGCAGCTGCTCGGCGAGGATGTCGGTGTAGCCGGAGGAATCCTGGTGGAGGTCCTCGGAGAGGTCGAGGGCGACGACGACGGTTTTGGGGTCGCCGGCGCCGGTGGCGGCCACGAGGTCGGCGATGAGGTCGTGGTCCCAGGGCCAGTTGCCGAATTTCGACTGGGCGCGGCCGTCGATCGTCACGGTGGCGACGTTGGAGCGCGGCGCATCGTCGGCAGTGAAGGCGCACAGGAAGTCGTTGATCGACCGCTGGAGGTGGTCAAGGGGCGCGAAGCCGTTGACATAGAGAATGGCCGTGAAGACAGCCAGCAGCAAAAACAGCGCGTAGGGCGAGTACTTTCTCATAATGCTCTCTCTATCTTCCTGCAGCGAGACGCTCCACCAGGGTATCCGGCAAGTGCGCCTCGGACATTTTCGACTGCGTTCGCGCGATATCGTACGCGACGCGGCGGAAGGCGATGGCGCCCTCGGCCGCATCGTAGAGGGTCCAGCAGGCCCGCGGATCGCGGTCGCGGGGCTGGCCGACCGATCCGACGTTGATGAGGTAGCGGCTTTCCTCGTGGGGGTCGATGTCGTGGGCGACCCGGCGGGCCGGGAAGGCGCCCGGGATTTCGGTGAAGATCGCCGGAATGTGCGTGTGGCCGTGGAAGCAGATCGGTTCGGTGAAGGCGCCGAAGGCCTCGGCCGCCTCGTCCGGGGCGAGGATGTAGGGCCATTGGTCGGGCCGGCAGGGGGAGGCGTGGACGAGCAGGGCGCCGAGGGCGCGGTGCTGCAGGGTGAAGCTTTCCAGGCAGGCGCGGTCGCGGTCGCTCAGCACGGTGCGCGTCCACTCGGCGGTGATACGCGCGGTGGAGTTGTAGCCCTCGATGGGCGTGCGCCCGAGCGCCGCCGCGTCGTGGTTGCCCAGCAGTTTGACCCGGCAGGTGCGGGCGACGAGCTCGAGACAGGCCTGCGGGTCACAGCCGTAGCCGACCACGTCCCCGAGGCACGCGATCTCGTCGGCCCCCTTATCCTCGATGTCGCGCAGGACGGCGGTGAGCGCCTCGAGGTTGCCGTGGATGTCCGATATCAGCGCCAGCCGCATGATCAGGCTCGTCCCTCGATGAATTTGAAAGTACTCTTGCCGACCTCGATGAGGTCGCCGTTTTTCAGGACCGCGCGGTCGATGGTCTCGCCGTTGACCCGGACCTTTCCCTTGCGGCCGAGGTTGACGATGATGAAGCCGCCGGTGTCGCGGACGATTTTCGCCTGGATGCCGGAGAGGAAGAGGCCCTTGGCGCGGATGTGGACGAACTTGGCGCGGCCGATGGTGATGACGTCCCGGTCGAGGCGGTACTCGGAGAAGTCGGCGTTGGACTCGCCGACGATGACGGAGCCGCCGTATCGCTCGACCAGTTGGCGCTCGCGGCGGTCGTTCTCGATGAGCTGTTTCTGCTGCTTGGTGTTGAGGACCATGGTGCCGTCCATGGTGCTGAGGTCGTCGCCGGCGGTCTGCTGCGACTGGCTGCGGTAGACCAGGTTGTACTTGCCGATGGTGATGACGTCGGAGTCGCGCAGCACCTCCTCGCTGATGCGGCGGTTGTTGACGAAGGTGCCGTTGAGGGATTCGTTGTCGATGACGACGGCGGCGTTGTCGTTGAACTCGATCATGGCGTGGCGGCGGGAGACGCCGCGGTTTTCCAGGACGATGTCGTTTTCGTTGGTGCGGCCTATGGAAAGGCGCTTCTTCTCGGTGACGATGCGCTCGATCACCTTGTCATCGTATTTGACCACAATTTCCGGCATCGGGAACCTCTCTGTCTGCGGGCTGCTTATCTCATCGGTAGCTGAAGCCGAACCGCCGCCCGCCCGGCGCGCGTTCCTTGCGGCGATCCGAGGACTTTGCTATATATTGTCGGCATGCAGATAGGAAACTTAAACCTGGGCGGGGCCGTGGTGGCGGCGCCCCTGGCCGGGGTCTCGGACCGGGCCTACCGGCGGCTGGCCCGACGGGGCGGGGCCGCGCTCGTATTCACCGAGATGATCTCGACCGACGGCCTGGTGCGGGACAACGCCAAGACTCTGGAAATGATCGCCTTCGGCCCCGATGAACGGCCGATCGGGGTGCAGCTTTTCGGAGCCGATCCGGCGGTGGTCGAGGAGGCGGCCGCCCGCGTGGCCGAGCGGTTTCAGCCCGATCTGATCGACCTCAATTTCGGCTGCCCGGTGCGGAAAGTCGTGGGGCGCAACGGGGGGGCGGCGATGCTCAAAGACCCGGATCTCGCCGGACAGGTGATGGCGGCTGCCGTGCGCGGGGCGAAGACGGTTCAAGGCAATGGCGGACAAGGAATTCCGGTGACCGTGAAAATGCGGACCGGGTGGGACGAGACCCGTCCGGTCTACCTGGATCTGGCCGCGGTGGCCGAGGCCGCCGGAGTGGCCGCCGTCACCCTCCATGCCCGCAGCCGCTCGCGCGGGTTCGCCGGCAAAGCGGACTGGGAGGCGATCGCCCGGCTCAAGCAGGCCGTGGGAATCACGGTGATCGGCAACGGCGACGTCACGACACCGGAGGACGCCCGACGGCTCATGCGGGATACGGGGTGCGACGGCGTGATGGTGGGGCGGGCGGCGATGGGGGATCCCTGGGTGTTCGGGCGGATCGAGCGCTACCTGGCCACCGGGGAGCGCGTGCCCGAGCCCTCGGCGGCCGAGCGCATCAACTGGATGCGGGAGCACGTGGCGATGGCGGTGCAGGTGTACGGCGAGGCGCGCGGGATCCGGATCATGCGGAAATTCCTCGCGCAATATGTGAAGGGGCTGGCCGGGGCGGCGGCGCTGCGGCCGCGGCTCTACCGGGTGTCGTCGCTGGCGGAGGTGGAGGCGGTGGTGGGGGAGTGGCTGGGGGCGAAGGCGGGGTAGGGGGGGATGGCAAGGAGGGAAGGTGACAAAGAGGGGGGATGGCTGGATCCCCGCCTTCGCGGGGATGACAAGGAGGGGGGATGACAAGGAGGGGGGATGACAAGGAGGGGGGATGGCTGGATCCCCGCCTTCGCGGGGATGACAAAGAGGGGAGATGACAAGGAGGGAGGATGGCAAGGAGGGGGGATGACAAGGAGGGGGGATGGCAAGGAGGGGGGGTGGCAAAGAGCCTGATGCAGTAAGCGCGCCGGCATCAAGGGGCGATCAGGGGGTAGAGGTCGTCCCAGTTGGGATTGAGCTTCTCGATGAGGCGGAGTTTCCACCGCCGGTTCCACTTCTTCAGCTGCCTTTCGCGTTGCAGAGCCATGCAGATGTCATCGAAGCCCTCAAAGTAGACAAGCTGATGGACGGCATACTTCGCTGTAAAGCCGGCAGTGATGCCGAGGCGATGTTGGCTGACCCGTTTCACTAGGTCGGTGGTTACACCGACGTAGAGAGTGCCGTTACGTTTGCTGGCGAGGATGTAAACGTAAGCGTATGCCACTGAGAACGGAACATCCCGCTGTGGGTTTGGCCCGACAGCGGCTAGTTGAAATCAAGGTGTCTGGATTCCCAGCTTCGCGGGAATGACAAGCACCGGGAGGTTGAGGTGCCTGATCCGGCGGGTTGTATCTTTCCTCTGCGGGGGTGACGTATCTGGTTTCACGGTTATTCCCTCCGGATTGTTGGTGGAGCCCGCTTGGTTGCGTCAATACAGGTTATGCGAGGAGCGCGTTGGTGGGAATCACATTATGCCGGATTGGTCTCACATTCTTGATGGGGCTTTCCTGGGAGGTGCGACGGCGGGGAAGATGGCTGGATCCCCGCCTTCGCGGGGATGACAAGGAGGGGGGATGGCTGGGGTGATGTCGGGCGGGACCAATGGTGCTGCCCAACTTACGATGTCCCCCGGTCAACGGCGTGCCCCGACCGACGATGTCGCCGGGTCAACGGGGTTCGCCAACCAAGGATATTCCGCGATCATCGGGGCTCTGCAGCCAACGACGTTCGCCGGTCAACGGCGTGCCCCGACCGA